>NZ_CAMLIX010000076.1 GCF_946479975.1 uncultured Flavobacterium sp. | reverse complement strand
CATATATGGTAATGATATCTCCTCCTAACGCTGCCTGTCTTGGCGAAGTTGTTAAATTTAGAAATTGATACGTGTAACGTCCTCCAACTTGTCCGAACGAAGCCGAACAAATCAGTAGTGTAAATAATAAAACAATCTGTCTTAACATTTTTGTGGAAACGCACCTATAGGAGAATAACGTAAATGCAAAGATAAAATTATATAGCTCTAAAAATAGATTCCAATAAAAAAATTCCAAATTCCAAAGCTGAATTTCAGAATGGAATTTGGAATTAAATATTTAAACTTTTAATCGCTGTTTATTTCAGCAATTTAGCATTTTTTACACTTTGATCTGTTAAGGCTAAAGCCAAAACTTCGCTCATTTCTTTTACATAATGAAAAGAAAGTCCGTCTAAGTATTCTGCTTTAATCTCGTCGATATCGCTTTTGTTTTCATGGCAAAGAATAATCTCTTTAATACCTGCTCTTTTTGCAGCTAAGATTTTTTCTTTAATTCCGCCAACTGGCAAAACTTTTCCACGTAACGTAATTTCTCCAGTCATAGCCAAGCTCTTTTTAACTTTCTTTTGAGTTAAAAGTGAAACCAAAGAAGTCAGCATGGCGATACCAGCACTTGGTCCATCTTTTGGAGTTGCTCCTTCTGGAACGTGCAGGTGAATATTGTATTTTTGGAAAATTTCGGTACTTAAACCTAATTTCTTCGCATTTGCTTTAATATATTCTAATGCGATAGTTGCTGATTCTTTCATTACAGTTCCAAGATTTCCTGTAATAGTCAAAGAACCTTTTCCTTCAGAAATTAAAGATTCGATAAATAAAATATCGCCTCCAACACTTGTCCAAGCTAAACCTGTAACAACACCAGCAACATCATTATTTTCATATTTATCGCGCTCTAATCTCGGAACTCCCAAAATAGTTACAATATCTTCGTCTGTAACTTTTTTGTTGTACTCCTCTTCCATCGCAACAGATTTTGCTGCGTTACGAATTACCTGAGCAATTTTAGTTTCTAAATTACGAACTCCAGATTCTCTGGTATAACCTTCAACAATTTTTTCTAATTGTTTTTTACCAATGGTTAAATCTTTGGCTGTTAAACCGTGAGCTTCTAATTGTTTAGGAAACAAATGTCTTTTTGCAATTTCTACTTTTTCTTCAATCGTATAACCAGACATTTTAATTACTTCCATTCTATCGCGCAAGGCTGGCTGAATTGTCGCCATATTGTTTGAAGTTGCAATAAACATTACTTTAGATAAATCATATCCCATTTCAAGGAAATTATCATAAAAAGCGCTGTTTTGCTCTGGATCTAAAACTTCTAATAAAGCTGAAGATGGATCACCGCTATTTCCGCTAGATAATTTATCAATTTCATCTAAAATAAATACCGGATTTGAAGTTCCAGCCTTTTTCAAGCTCTGAATTATTCTTCCCGGCATTGCTCCGATATAGGTTTTTCTATGTCCGCGAATTTCTGCTTCATCACGTAAACCACCTAATGAAATACGAACATATTCTCTTCCTAAAGCTTCTGCCACAGAACGACCAATTGAAGTTTTACCAACTCCTGGAGGTCCTGTTAAACATATAATTGGAGATTTCATGTCATTTCGCAATTTTAAAACTGCCAAATGCTCAATCATTCTTTTCTTAACTTCATCAAGTCCAAAATGATCTTTATCTAATATTTTTTGAGCAAATTTTAAATCGAATTTATCTTTAGAATATTGGCCCCAAGGCAATTCTAAAAATAACTCCAAATAGTTACGCTGAATTCCGAAATCTGGAGACTGCGGATTCATACGACGCATTTTAGACAATTCTTTTTCGAAATGTTTCTGCGTTTTTTCGTCCCATTTTTTGGTTTTTGCTTTCAGACCCATTTCGTCCATTTCCTCTTCTTGCGAAACGCCTCCCAATTCTTCTTGAATGGTTTTCATTTGCTGGTGAAGGAAATATTCTCTTTGCTGCTGATCTAAATCAAAACGAACTTTTGACTGAATGTCATTCTTCAATTCTAATTTTTGAAGTTCAACATTCATGTAACGCAATGTTTCTAAAGCGCGTTCTTTCAATCCATTTATCGATAAAAGACCTTGTTTTTCTTTTACGGATAAATTCATATTCGAAGAAACAAAATTGATTAAAAACGACTGGCTTTCAATGTTTTTAATCGCAAAAGTTGCTTCAGAAGGAATGTTTGGACTTTCCTTTATAATTTGAATTGCTAGTTCTTTAACAGAATCTAAAATGGCTGTAAACTCAGAATCAGTTTCATCTGGTCGTTCTTCAGAAACTTCTTTAATCGTTGCTGTCATGTAAGGTTCTTCGGCAACAACTTCTTCAATTTCAAAGCGTTTTTTTCCTTGAAGAATAACCGTAACATTTCCGTCAGGCATTTTTAAAACACGCAAAATACGCGCTACAGTTCCTATTTTATGAATATCATCTTTTGATGGATCTTCGTCTTCTTCATTAATTTGAGAAACCACACCAATGATTTTTCCGCCGGCATTGGCATCATTAATCAGTTTAATAGATTTATCTCTTCCGGCAGATATTGGGATTACAACTCCTGGAAACAAAACAGTATTACGTAAAGGTAAAATTGGCAGAGAAACAGGAAGTTCTTCATTATTCATTTCCTCTTCATCCTCTGGGGTTAACAAAGGAATTAATTCTGCTTCTGAATCAAATTCTTGAAGTGACAGATTGTCAATAGTAAGTATTTTATGATTTGACATGATAATATATAAGTCGTTTTGTCATTAAAAAATTTAGGCTATCTGTAAAAAGGATTTTCCTTAACGCGTTTTACTTGAAAACATACTCTGTTTTTTAATTACAAGATAGGCGATAAAAATAGACAATCATTGTGCCAAATGCAAGCTAAGTCAGTTCTAATATTAGAATTAGATTTTTTGGATGAAATTTCAAAAAAAATAAAATTAATTTTATCAAAAGTGTAACATCTCAAAAAAAACAAAGTCTATTATAAAAACCAAAAGCCACTACTTGAGTATAACCAACCAAAATATCGAAGAATTAATCGCGCTTTGTAAAAATAATAATCAGAAAGCGCAATTTGAAATTTACAACCGCTATTGCAAGGCGATGTATAATGTTGCTTATCGAATTGTAAAAGATGAACATTTTGCACAAGACGTCATGCAGGAAGGATTCTTAAAGGCTTTTACAAAAATCAATGACTATAAACAAGAAGTGGCTTTTGGAGCATGGTTAAAAAAAATAATCATCAATTATAGTATCGATTTTTACAAGAAAAACAACGCTTTTCAAGTAGAAGATTTAAGTAAACAGCTTTATAAAATTGAAGAAAATGACGGAATTATTTCTGAAAATATTGACTTAAACAATCTAAAAGTAAAACAAGTTCTAGATACTATTCTGAAGTTAAAAGACAGTTATAGAATGGTTCTCACGCTTTTTTACATTGAAGGTTATGATCAAGAAGAAATCTGCGAAATATTAAATATTACGTATGCCAATTGCAGAACAACTTTGAGCAGAGCAAAAGATAGTTTACGAAGAAAATTGGAAGAAATATAAAATGAATTGGAATATGAAAAATGAAAAAGACAAATTAGACGAATTATTCAGCAGATTTGAAAACCAATGGGATATCGAGGAATTGAATCCAGATCATAAAATGGAATTTCTGCAAAAACTAAATAAAAAAGAGCCAAAGAAAAAATATTGGTTGGTAAGGGCTATTGCAGCTTCGATTGTATTAATGCTTGGAGTATCTCTTTTCTATAAAAATGAAAAACCAAAAGAATTCAAATTTGCGTCTAATGAAACTAAACGAACTGATTCTATTTTCAATATTTTAATTGACAATGAACTGGTTAAATTGAAAGAGAAAAGTTCACCAGAAAACGAACAAATCATTAATGATGCATTAAAACAAATGAAAACCTTTGATGCTGATTACCAGAAAATCATTAACGAATTGCAGAAAAATGGTGAAAACAAACAGATTATCTACGCTATGATAAGTAATCTGCAAACTAGAATTTCTTTTTTACAAACTGTTCTGCAACGAATTGAAGAAAACGAAAAATTTAAAAACAACTCTAATGAAGAAACATTATAACTTACTAATCTTATTGCTTTTGATTCCTGTTTTAGGATTTTCAAATGATGATACTTTTATTACTAAACAAAAAAACATTAAAAAAACGTATATCGTAAACTCAAATGCAGGAATTGACATTAATAATAAATATGGCAATATTACTGTTTCAACTTGGGACGAAGATAAAATCGATTTAGATATTACAATTAAAGTTAATGGCCCTAATGAAAATTGGGTCAACGAACGCTTAAACAGCATTGACATTGACATTACAGCTTTGAAAGGAATGGTTTCGGCAGTGACAAATATTGGAAATTCTTCTTTAAAAAGTAAAGGAAGCAATAATAGTTTTGAAATAAATTATGTTATTAAAATTCCTAAAAACGGTCCTGTTAAATTGGTTAATAGATATGGAAATATTTCTACTTTAAACTTAGAATCTACAACCGATATAAGTTGTAAATACGGAAAAGTTAATTTAGGAAAACTAAATGGCCCTAATAATCAAATTGAAATTGCTTACTGCCAAAATTCAAGTATAGATTACATAAAAACAGGATCTATTGATGCCCGATATTCTGGTCTTAAAATTGATGATTCTGGAAATTTGAACTTAAACGCCAATTATACTGATGTAAATCTTATTAGCGGACAAAACATCAAATCAGATTGTAATTATGGAACACTTAAGTTTCAAAAAATCAATTCCTTAAACGGTTCTGGTAATTATTTAACGATAATTGTTGGCGAGGTTTCAAGCAACTTTAGTTTTGATACCAATTACAGCAAAATTAGTATTGCAGCACTGAATGAAAAAGCTGGAAATGTAAATATCAATTCGGGTTACACGGATATTGCAATTGGGTATGTTCCTAATTATGCTTTTGATTTTGATATTTCTGCAAAATATTCCAACATCAAACATGATAATACTTTAGACATTACCACATCTGATACTAAAAGTAACAGCAAACGAATTGCAGGTTTTTACAAGAAAAAGGGACAAAACAAAATCAATATAAACTCTAACTACGGCAACATCACGTTGACAAAAAATTAATCATCTTAAAATCAAAACAATGAAAAAGTCAATTTTACTTTTAGCGTTAAGCGTATTCTTTGATTACATCAAATTCTAACGCACAAAAAAAAATAAACGGAAACGGAAAAGTTACCACTCAGACCAGAACAACTGGAGATTATGACGGTATAAAAATTTCAGGTTTCTTTGATGTCGATTTAGTTGCAGGAAAGGAAGGAAAAATTATTCTTAAAGGAGAAGAAAACTTATTGGCCGCAATTAAAGTTGAAGTTGAAGGAAATGAACTAAAAGTTTATGTAGAAAAAGGAACGCAGCTTCGCGCGAGTTCTGGACATAAAGTTGAAGTGACTGTTCCTTTTGAAAAAATTTCAGCTTTAACTTTATCTGGTTCGGGAGATATTAAATCTGTTAACCCAATTAAAAATGACAAATTTTCGGCTAAACTATCTGGTTCTGGCGACATCGATTTAAATGTCGAATCAAACACTTTTGAGTTCAATTTAAGTGGCTCGGGAGATGTTAAATTAAAAGGAAATTCAGATAATATTGTAGTTAAACTTTCTGGATCAGGTGATATTGAAGCCGCTAGTTTAAAATCTAAAAATGCAGATGTAACGGTTTCTGGTTCTGGCGATGTAAAGATAAGCTGCAGTACTAGTTTAACAGCGCGAGTTTCAGGTTCAGGAGATATTAAATATATTGGTAATCCAGGCAAACGTGATGTAAAGGTTTCTGGTTCTGGATCAATTTCAAAAAGCTAGGTTTTTAAAATAAAATATCACGAATTTCAAAAATTATCATCAATCAACAATTCCTGTAATTCGTGAGATTTGGTTGTTACTAAAGACGTTTCGATTAATTTGAAACGTCTTTTTTATGAACTCTTCTTAAAAGAAATATTGCTGTAACAAAAAAGATTCCTAAAATTACAATTGCCGCACGCGGACTTCCTGTAATTTGATCAATGATGCCGTAAACACACATACCGATTACGATTCCTATTTTTTCTGCAACATCATAAAAACTAAAAAAAGAGGCTGTATCTTCTGTTTCTGGTAATAATTTTGAATACGTTGAACGAGATAATGCCTGAATTCCTCCCATTACAAATCCAGCAACAGTTGCCATTATATAGAAATGTGTTGGTAAAGTGATGAAAAATGCCAATGCACAAAAAACTGCCCAAATAGCATTGATGACAATTAAAGTAGGAACATTTCCAAATTTTTCTGAAGCTCTTGAAGTTAAAACTGCACCAACAACTGCTACTAACTGAATAATTAGAATACAAACAATTAAACCAATTGTACTTTCTTCTTTAGAAGACCATTGAATTTCCTGAGCTCCAAAATAAGTTGCAACAAGCATAACTGTTTGAACGGCCATACTAGAAACGAAAAAACCTCCTAAATAACGTTTTAAAGGAATATTTTGTTTTAATAATGCCCAAACCTTTTTCAATTCTTTGAAACCATTAAAGACAACAGCTTTTGTTAGTTTCTGTCCCGTTTCCTTACTTCCTTTTGGCAAATAGTAATAGGTATATTGACTAAATAATATCCACCAAACTCCAACCATAATAAAAGAATAACGCATGGCTTTCATTGCTGCCTCGCTATCTGTTCCTGAAATTCCGAAAATTTTCGGCTTCATTATCATAGCCAAATTGACAATCAATAAAATAACACTTCCTACATATCCTAACGAATATCCTTTTGCACTAATTCGATCTTGCTGTTCTTCAAAGGCAATATCTGGAAGATATGAATTGTAAAAAACTAAACTTCCCCAATATCCCAGCAATCCTAGAAAGTAAAATAATAACCCAAAATAAATGTTTTCTAAGTTGAACCAGTATAAACCCATGCAAGATAAAGCTCCCAGATAACAGAAAAACTTCATAAAAGATTTCTTGTTTCCAACGTAATCTGCAATTCCTGATAAAAGAGGAGAAATAAATGAAACCACCATAAAAGCAAAAGCAGTTATAAAACTTATTAATGCTGAATTTTTAAGATGCATTCCGAAAACATCAATATAATGATCGCGATCACTAAACAAAGCTTCATAAAAAATTGGAAATACTGCCGAAGCAATAGTTAAAGTATAAACCGAATTTGCCCAATCATAAAATGCCCAAGCATTTAAAAGTTTCTTATCGCCTTTTTGTAGGTTTTTCATAGAAATGATTTTGTTAACAGGCTACGAATTTATCTATTTATTATGATAATCAAAGCTATTTCCTAAAAAATCATATGTTAACAAATCACTATACTTTTAAAATTCTGATATGATTGCTTTGAGTTATTTCTCTTTCTGTATTTTGCCTTATTCTCTTACTTTATGGGCTTTTACAAGCTATTTTAGAATTTTAAACTTGTTAAACTTGTTATAATTTTAAATTAAAAAATATGAAAAAAGTTTTATGTTTTCTAGGCTCTGCCATGTTATTACTCAGTTCCTGTACGAACGATTTTAATGAATCTACTAATAATGCAACAGCGGACGGTACAACAAAAAATGGCGTAATCAACAAATCTGGATCTGCAGATGGAGTAACTTATAATTTAAATAATTTGTCAGTTAATCCCAATTTGATTAAAATTTCTTCTGAAAATTCAGTAATCTTAAGTTCAGAAGCAGATTTACAAAGTGGTAAATTCAGTTTAAAAATTGATTCTCCCGAAATAACACAAAAAATGGTTTCTGGAAATCTGATTTATTTAACCTCTCCTGATTCTAAAGTTTATTTTAGAAAAATTGCCGTAGTAAAAGAGGAATCAAATGTGTATACAATCGAAACTTCAGATGCCTATATTGGAGATTTGTTTACTGGTGGTTCTATTGAACTTGTTATGAATACGCAGCAAAGTGAACGTGCTATGCAATCTAAAAATTCATCTTTGGTCAGCGCAAAAGGCAAGTATGACAATACTTTTACGTATGACATCTTTAATTATATCAAAGATTATAAATCTGATTATTTTACATTAAACCCAAATACATCAGTAAAATCAACTTTGAATGTTAAGATCGGATTTGGAAATTCTAAAACACTTCCAAATGAAATGGAAATTTATTATCAGATCGATTCACAAATCAATCCTTTCTATACTTTTAATGGGGCTGTGAATAAGAAATATACTTATAACTTACTAAATAATGCACCTGCAAATCTTTTAGATTTATTAAAGAAAGTTGAAATGGATGTTACTATTCCTGGAGGAAATTTATTAGGAGATATTCCGGCAAAAATAAGTATCGACGAAATCTCTTTTCCTATGGAAGTAGAAGCAAACATTTCTAAAGCATCACATTTTGCAATAAATTCTAGTGGTACCTTTAAAATTGGTTTTGCAAACTACATTAATGTTCCTGGAAAAACCAGCCATTTTATTTATGAAAATACTATGACAGGATCAAAAGTAACCGAATCTGATTTAATTGGAGAGGTTATTTCCGACATGAAAATCGCTATAAAGCCAAAGGTTAAATTATTAGAGAATACTATTTTAGATGTTAAAGGAAATATTGTTTTTGGTGTAAATAGTTTTACTATAGGTAACGGAAGCATGACCAATTCTTCGGCTTTTGCTTCTAAAGGAACTTTCTATTCTCAAGCTACTTTTGCGTTTGGAGCACTTGGAGTAACTTTACATAATACTGATTTATTTAAAGAAAATAAAGAATTATGGAATGTTGGAAAATTTAATAAAACGATGACTTTCTCTAATTTTAAAAGTGTAAAAACTTCTTCTCTTCCTTGCAGTGGACTTTACTCGTATCCTTATGATGTAACTCTTAATTATAAATATCCAATTTCAGGAAAAATTCTGTCTGGAGATTTAGAAGTTAAGTATGATGTATATTCAGATACAGGAACAGTACTTGAAGCTGGCAAAACAGTAACAGTTTCTGCAAAAGATATTACAGCAAATAGTTTAAAAATAAACTTATGTATTCCGTTTAGAAAAATCAATATTCTGAGTGTAGCAAAAACAAGCTATATTAAAAATATTACTATTAAAGATGCGAACGGATATTTGGCAACTGGAATTATAAATCCTGCAACAAATACCGCTTATACTCAGCTTTTGTTTACAAGATAAATTGCAAATCATAAAAAAAGATTGGCTTTATGAGCCAATCTTTTTTATTTAAAGTAATTTTTGCTTTTCTTATTATCTAACGATTCCCACTTTTAGCGCAGTAGCTTTCGCCTCTGGAATTAAAGCTTTAATGTTAGCAATTCTAGTTGCGTCAGAAGGGTGTGTACTCATAAATTCTGGAGTTCCAGAACCACCTGATTTTGCAGACATTCTTGTCCAGAATGCAACAGCATCATCTGGATTATATCCTGCAATTGCCATTAGCGTCAATCCAATTTTATCTGCTTCACTTTCGTTACCTCTACTAAACGGAAGCATTACTCCTACTTCTGTTCCCATACCGTAAGCTTGCGAAAAAATTGCTCTGGTTTGAGCCGTTTTGTTACTTGTTGCAGCATCTAAAACTGCTCCTCCAATTGATTGTAACTGTGCAGCACTCATTCTTTGTGCTCCGTGGTTCGCCAATGCGTGAGAAACTTCGTGTCCCATTACTGTTGCCAAACCAGATTCGTTTTGTGTTACAGGTAAAATTCCTGAGTAAACCACAATTTTTCCTCCTGGAAGACACCATGCATTCACTTCTTTATTATCAACTAACTTATATTCCCAACGATAATCTTTTAAATATTGGGACTGACCTAAATAGGTTAGATATTTTTCGGCAGCAACCTTAATTCTATATCCAACATTTTCAACAAGTTTCGCATCTGATGTTCCTGTAATAACTTTATTTTCATTCAAAAAAGTACTGTATTGCTGAAAAGAAGTTGGAAACAATTCACTGTTTGAAACAAAATTCAAGTTTTGTTTTCCTGTAATTGGATTTGTTGCACAGGATAAAACAAGACCACTGAAAATTCCTAAAAACAAATATTTTTTCATAATTCGAGCTATTTTATAACAAAAATACGATTAAAAAAAATAAAATATTTTACACAATAAGCCAAAAAAATATCAAAATTTAACTATTCTCCAGTAATATGAAGCTCACTAAATTCTTTATCAACTATTAAGAAACGATTTGCTTCAAAATTATTTTCATCAAATTCAATTTTTTCATTATCAATTTCGATTTCTTTTACCTTAAATGGAAGTCCAATTAAATTGATTTTATATTTATGATAGGGCGTTTCATATTTACCTTCTTTGTGAAGTTGAACAATCAATTCTTTCTCTTTTCCAATTGTTCTTAAAGATAAATAGCTGTAGCGACCTTTTTTGTAATCATACCCATCCTGAGCATCTTCATAAACAGCCGACTGCTCTTTTCCATTTTTATAATATACATCAAGAGTCAATTCGTCAAATTCTAATTCGCCGACATATTGCTGAACAGGATATTTTGGAATAACAGCTCCCGCTTTTACAAAAACAGGAATCTCATCAAATTTGGTATCAACCCAAATTTCTTTACCTCCAACAAAAAGCTCATTTGTCCAATAGTTATACCACTCACCTCTTGGAATATACATACGTCTACCTACAGCATTAGGTTCAAGAATTGGACAAACTAAAATTTGATTTCCAAAGATAAATTCATCATTTCTATAATGCGTTTGCGTATCGTCTTGATCATAATATACCAAAGGTTTTAACATTGGAACTCCTTCTTCAATATACTGCCAAAACATGGTATATAAATAAGGTAATAATTGATAACGAAGACTTACAAATTTTCTAGTAATATTAATTACTTCTTCATCGAATGCCCATGGTTCTTGATTTCCGTGATCTCCAGAAGAATGCGTTCTACAAAATGGATGAAAAACACCTAACTGAATCCAGCGTGCATACAACTCGCCAGTTGGCTGTTCTGCAAATCCTCCAATATCAGACCCAGTAAATCCCATTCCTGAAATTGACATTCGCTGCACCTGAATATTTGCAATCCATAAATGTTCCCAAGTTGCCACGTTGTCACCTGTCCAAGAAGAGGTATAACGCTGTGCACCAGAATAAGCAGATCTTGTAATAACAAAAGGACGTTTTGGATATGCAAAACGTTTTACACCATGGTAAGTTGCTCTTGCCATTTGTGTTCCATAAATATTATGAGCTTTTCTATGACTGCACGGATTTCCGTCGTAAAAGTGACGAACATCCATAGGGAAAGTTTTATTTGGAACCTCCATAACGGCAGGTTCATTCATATCATTCCAAACCCCTTTTACTCCAATATCTGCAACTAATTCTTTAAATAAACCAGCCCACCATTCTCTTACTTCGGGATTTGTATAATCAGGAAAATTACATTCTCCTGGCCAAACCTTTCCTTTCATGTAAGGTCCATCGGCTCTTTTACAGAAATAATCTTTTTCTAAACCTTCTTTGTAAACCCAGTAATCTTTATCTATTTTAATTCCGGGATCAATGATTACAACGGTTTTAAAACCATCTTCGGCTAATTCAGCAACCATTTTCTTTGGATCTGGAAAGTAGTTTTTATTCCATGTAAAACATCGAAATCCTTCCATATAATCTATATCCAAATAAATGGCATCACACGGAATTTTAAGTTCTCTAAATTTTGAAGTTATTTCTTTTACCTTGCTTTCTGGATAGTAACTCCATTTACATTGATGATATCCTAAAACCCATAGCGGTGGTAATTCTGGTTTACCAGTTAAATCGGTGTAACTCGTAACGACATCCTGCATTTGAGGACCGTAAAAGAAATAATAATTCATTTCTCCGCCTTCTGCCCAAAAACTGGTTACATTTCTTCTTTCCTGACAAAAATCAAAAAAAGTTCTGAAAGTATTATCAAAGAAAATACCGTAAGATTGTTTGTTATGTAAACCAATATAAAACGGAACCACTTTATATAAAGGTTCCTGATCTTTTTGATACGCATATTGATCGGTAGCAAAGTTTTCAACTCTTTTACCTTTAAGATTCATTTGAGTCGCCTTATCTCCAAGACCGTAATAACATTCGCCGTCCTTAGAAAACTTACTCATTTTTACGATATTTCCACCGTATTCGTAACTTTCTTCCCAATGAAAACCAAGCTCATCTTCAAGAATTAAAAAATCATTTAAATCGTAGACAGCCAGACGAAGATCTGCTTTCTGAATTTTACATTTTACTTTACTGGTGCGTATTTCAAAATAAGTTTCTTCTTCAGTAACTTCTAAAAAATTATAGCCATGAAGCTGTGTTTTATCAATTGCATACGAAAAGTCATTACTAAAATAGCCTTTTGTAGTAAAACGAAATCGGATTAAACTGTCTCTAAGAATAGTGACTTTTAAGATTACTTTGTTGTCCGTATTAAAAAAAATCGAATCGCCTTGATGTTCATAAGAAACGATTTTTGACGGATATAAATCGCCTTTGTATTCTAATGATGTATTTGTAATCATGTCGCCAATGAATTAATTATAACAATAATCGCTATTTCAAACATACAAAAAAAGTTAGTAAAGGACTATGAATAAAAGGTTTATTCACGAAAACGTTTTTTCTGTTAGAGAATTAAATTACAGCTCAATAAATCGAAAAATCGATAATTTAAGACTGATAAAATAACAAAATAATACTGCTGGAAATGAATGTCAAATTTTATTTAAACGAAAGAATAAACCGTGACACTTAAAGGAGGTAAAACAAATTCTGCAGAAAATTCTCTGCCATCATAAGATGTAGAATCTATTTTTACTGATTTTCCATTTCCTAAACCACTTCCTCCATAAATTGAAGCATCACTATTGAAAATTTCTTTTAATTTGCCTTTTTTTGGAATTCCAATTCTATAATTTTCTCGTACCACTTGCGTGAAATTGCAAATTACAATTAGATTTTCTTCTGCCTTATTTCCTTTACGAATATAGGATAAAACAGCATTTTGATGATCTGAATAATTAATCCATTCAAAACCATCATCTGTAAATTGTTTTTCATACAAAGCAGGATTTGATTTGTATAATTGATTCAAATCTGTAATTAGTCTTTTTATTCCGCTATGAAAATCATATTGCAGTAAATGCCAGTCTAAACTTTGCTCAAAATTCCATTCTTTAGTTTGTCCAAACTCTGCTCCCATAAACAATAATTTTGTTCCTGGATGTGTAAACATATAACCGTACAATAATCTTAAATTGGCAAATTTCTGCCATTCGTCGCCAGGCATTTTATAAATAAGAGATTGTTTACCGTAAACAACTTCGTCATGAGAAAACGGAAGCATAAAATTTTCGGTAAACGCATACGTCATCGAAAAAGTCAAATCATTTTGATGGTATTTTCTATAAACGGTTTCTTTTTGGAAATATTTTAAAGTATCATGCATCCAACCCATCATCCATTTCATTCCGAAACCTAAACCTCCAAAAGAAGTTGGTCTCGAAACCATCGGAAAGGATGTACTTTCTTCTGCAATAGTTTGAACTCCATCAAAATTAGAATAGATTACTTCATTAAATTCTTTAAGAAAACTTATTGAATCAAGGTTTTCATTTCCACCATAAATATTGGTTTCCCATTCTCCATCTTTTCTCGAATAATCAAGGTATAACATCGATGCAACGGCGTCTACACGCAATCCGTCAACGTGATAATTTTGAAGCCAGAAAACAGCATTACTAATTAGAAAAGCTCTTACTTCATTTCTTCCGTAATTAAAAACTAAACTTTTCCAATCTGGATGATATCCTTTTCTGCGATCTGGATGTTCATATAAATTTGAGCCGTCAAAAAAACCTAATCCATGCGCATCATCCGGAAAATGTGACGGAACCCAATCTAAAATGACTCCAATTCCTTCTTGATGGAGTTTATCAACTAAGACCATAAAATCCTGCGGTTTTCCAAAACGAGAAGTCGGCGCAAAATATCCTGTCAATTGATATCCCCACGAAGGATCATAAGGATATTCCATAATGGGCATAAATTCAACATGTGTAAAACCTGTTTCCTTAACGTATTTTACCAAATCATCTGCCAGTTCGAGATAGCTCAAAAATCGATTATGCTCTGCTCGTTTCCAAGAACCTAAATGCACTTCATAAACCGAATAAGGTTTGTCTAGTGCATTTTTCTCTTTACGATGCTGCATCCAGTTTTCATCTTTCCATTTATAATCCAAATCCCAGACAACAGAAGCTGTATGCGGTGGTTTTTCACAATATAAAGCAAACGGATCCGCTTTTTCAGTTGTTAAACCGTTTACATTCGATTGAATTTTATATTTATAAAGAGTTCCTTTTGAAATATCAGGAATAAATCCTTCCCAAATTCCCGAAGAATCCCATCGAACATTTAATTGATGTTCGCCCTGATTCCAATAATTAAAATCACCGACAACCGAAACAGAATGTGCTGTTGGTGCCCAAACTGCAAAATAAACGCCTTTTACACCATCAACTTCAATTAGATGTGCACCTAGTTTTTCATACAACTTAAAGTGTTTTCCGGCTTTAAATAAGTTGATATCAAAGTCTGTAAATAGTGAATGTGCGATTACTTTATTCATATTTCTAAATTAGGCAATAATTGGAATTTGGTTTTTAAATATTGGAATTTGGAATTTAAATTTTCTTTATTGGAATTTTATTCAATTCTGAAATTATCAGATAAGGTTACTCCTTTTTTTATAACCACTATTCCGTCTTTAATACTATACAATTCGTTAGTAAAATTATCTAAATGCTTTCCTCCCGAAATATGAACGTTGTTTCCAATTCGAACGTTTTTATCAATTAAAGCATTTTTTATAAAACAATTTTCTCCAATACCAACATGAATTTTACTTACACTGCTTTCTTGATTTAGTTCGTCTAAATCTTGGTAGAAATCGTTCCCCATTACATAACAGTTTTCGAGAACAGTTCCTTCGCCAATTCTAGAACGAATTCCGATAACGGAGCTTTTAATTTCTTTTGCATTAATAATACAACCTTCAGAAATTAAAGATTGATTAATAATCGAATTTCTAAATTTTGATGGCGGAAGTAATCTCGGTCTTGTGAAAATTTTATTTTCGTTATCAAATAAATTAAACTCTGGAATATCAGCAGTTAAACCAATATTAGCTTCAAAAAACGATTCTATATTTCCAATATCCGTCCAATATCCTTCGTACTGATAACTCAATATTTTATGTTTTCCAACCGCTTGTGGAATAATCTCTTTACCAAAATCTTTAGTCTCTTGATTTTCCATTAACTCTTCCAACAATGATTTATTAAAAATATAAATCCCCATTGAAGCAAGGTATTTTTTACCTTTTTCCTGCATGTGTTCACTTACTTCAGATTCCCATTCAGGCAATAATGAAGCGTGAGGTTTTTCGATAAAAGCATGAATATTATTCTCATGATCCGTTTTAAGAATTCCGAATTCTGGTGCATCTTTAGCATTTACAGGCAAAGTTGCTATCGAAATTTCAGCGTCAGCGGCAATGTGAGCTTCCAACATTTCGTTAAAATCCATTTGATACAACTGATCGCCTGAAAGAATTAAAGCGTGATCAAAGTCGTGCTTTAAAAAATGTGACATACACTGTCTTACGGCGTCAGCAGTACCCTGAAACCATGTTGGATTATCGGGAGTTTGTTCAGCCGCCAAAATATCAACAAATGACTGACTGAAAATACTAAAATTAAAAGTGTTTTTGATATGAGCATTTAAAGAGGCTGAGTTAAACTGTGTCAAAACAAATATTTTAAAAATATCCGAATTGATACAATTAGAAATCGGAATATCAACCAATCGATATTTTCCTCCAATTGGAACAGCTGGTTTTGATCTTGTTTCAGTTAATGGGAACAAACGCGATCCCTGTCCTCCTCCTAAAATAATAGCAACTACATTTTTCTTTTTAAATTTCATTTTTCTCAATTATTAGGTTGTATATTTTAATATATTCTTGACACACTCTCTCCCAGGAATGATCTGCTGTCATTCCTCTCTGGACTACTTTATTGAAATTTATTTTATCCTGGTACAATTTAACTGCACGATTTATTGAATAACAAATATCTCCAACTGATGCCTGATCGTGGCATACTCCATTTCCATCATCTCCAAAATCGATAACAGTATCTCGCAAACCACCCGTTCTCCTAACAATCGGCACAGTACCATATCGCATAGCATACATTTGATTCAGTCCACATGGCTCTACTCTTGACGGCATCAAGATATAGTCAGAACCTGCGTATATTAAATGTGCGAGTTCTTCATTATAGCTTATAAAAACATTATAATTGCCTTTATAATCATTTCTCAATTGTGTTAATTGTGATTCTATTTCAGCTTTTCCTGAACCTAAAATTAGAATGTTGATCTCTCCAAAATGTTCTGATAATGCTAAAGCAGAAGCTTGTGGCAATAAATCACCTCCTTTTTCTTCAAAAAGACGACCAATGAAACTAAATAATGCTTTTGAAGGATCAAGTTCAAACTGCTCACACAATTTTTCTTTATTTTTCTGTTTTCCGGTTTCAAAATCCTTTATCGAATAATTTTCAGCAATCATCGAATCTTTAGATGGATTCCAAACTTCAAAATCAATTCCGTTCAAAATTCCGACAGATTTATTTCTAACAGAATTAAAGAGCGATTCTAAACCATTTGCGCTATAATTAATCTCATCTAAATAGCTTGGAGAAACTGTAGTCACAGCATCGGCGCACTTTACACCAACTGCTAATGAATTAATACTATTATTCCATTCTAAAAATCCAACATGTTTTAAATCAAACTCTGGCAGATAAAATAATTTATCAAATCCAAACCATCCTTGATACAAACCGTTATGAATCGTTATAGCAGTTTTAACTTCTTTTAAAGTTTCATATTTATAAGCAAACTGAAGAAGAAACGGAACTAATCCAGTATGATGATCATGACAATTAATGACATCTGGTACTTGATTACGCATAGCAATCCAATCTAAAGCTGCTATCTGAAAAGATAAAAATCGTTCAATATCATCTTCATAGCCATAAACATTTGGTCTATTAAATAACTCATTTATTTCAATGAGATATAGCTCATAACCAAGTTTATCTGTACTTTCTTTTAAAACACTAAATGGAAAATTAAAATTTCCAAGTTTTACCGTTCCCGAATGCACAGAATCAAATATGTTTTCATTTCTAAACTTTGTATCATAACAAGGAACAACAACTCTTACTTGATTTCCTGCATTGGTCTGATATTTTGGCAATGCACCAACTACATCGGCTAAGCCTCCAACCTTTGCCATCGGATAGCATTCGGCACTAATATGAAATATCTCCATTCAAAAAATTAATTTGTGATTATTTTTTAAGAAACAATCATTAATATGCTACTTTTATCTTTTTTTAAATTTAGCAAAAAAACAGGCAGGGTACTGCTCTAAAACAAGTTTTATTGAAATGGCAAAAAAGGCAATTAATCCTACTAGATCCTTAAAAATTCCACAGTTTATTATAGTATCTGCCAACGTTTGTGCATTTGTATCCAAAAATCTGGGTACCAAATTTGCAGCAAGAATTTTTACAACACCTATAAAACACAAATTACCCAAACGTGAGTTTGAGATGAATAATAAAAGCTTCAAGCAAAATCTTCACGTTCCTGCCATAAACAAAAACATTACAATTTACCAATATGGCCAAAGTATACACAAAGTTTTATTGGTCCACGGCTGGTCTGGCAGAGGTACGCAACTATTTAAAATAGCAGATGAACTCTTAAATAATGGCTATTCGACCATTAGTTTTGATGCTCCTGCTCATGGAAAATCGGAAGGAAAAACTACAATAATGTCAGAGTTTATTGCTTCTATAATGGAAATCGAAAAGCACTTTGGGCCATTTGAAATTGCCATAGGACATTCACTCGGTGGAATGTCTGTTTTAAATGCAATTAAAGACGGACTGCAGGTAGAGAAAGCCCTGGTTATAGGAAGTGGCGATGTTGTCCAAGATATTTTGGATGAATTTATTCTTAAACTGAAATTGAAAAAAGAATTTAGTGAGCGCTTAAAGGATTTTTTTGAAGATAAATATCAATTAAAAATGGATGATTTTTCTGCTTATAAAGCTGCCCAAAAAATTGATATTCCCGTTCTCGTAATACATGATAATGATGATCCTGAAGTTTCTGTCAAAGCAGGAATTCACATTCATCAAAACCTTAAAAATGGTTCTTTATTTTTAACTGATGGTTTAGGCCATAGAAAGATACTTGGAAATCAAAATGTGATTAAAAAAATCTTAGAATTCATTAAAATCAAGTAACTTTATAGATAATGATCATATTATCACCACTAAAGTAACTTAGAAATGGATTTATTTGGAGAAACAGAAAATTGGGAAATTAAATTAAAACCAATTTTAAGGAAATATAAAGACAGAAAACATCCTTTGGAATACCAAAATACCTATCAGCTTATGGTGATGGTAGTTTTATCGGCACAAGATTCTGATGCTAATATAAATTCAATTGCACCAGCATTATTTGAAAAATATCCTACCCTAAAAAGTTTATCTAAAACAGATTTAGACACTTTTTTACCATATGTAAGCAAAGTTCGAAATCATGGCACTAAAGCTCAATGGCTTCTAGATATTGCGAAAACGATTCAAAATGATAAAGATATACCTTTAACAATGAATGAATTAACAGCATTAAAAGGTATTGGAAGAAAATCAGCTAACGTAATTCTAAGAGAAACGAATCAACCAGCTGAAGGAATTATTGCCGATTTACATGTAATAAGAGTTGCACCTAGAATAGGAATAATTAAAGAATCTAAAGATGGTAATAAAGTAGAAAAAGATTTGATGAAAGTTCTTCCTAAAAAGATTTGGTCAGAAATTGGAATGGCTATTTCTTTTCACGGACGTGAAATTTGCAGACCTAAACCAAAATGTCCTGAATGCGTTTTGACTGATATTTGCTTGTACTACAATACTGAAATTATAAAAAATTAATTATTTTATTCTAGTGTCAATTGTGGTAAATGATTTTTTAGCTATTTTTTCTATAAAATGTAAAAGTATTTACATAGAATGACTTTATTTCTCATTGATATAACTTGTAATATACCTAAACATTTCTCATTACTCCATCAATCTGAATAGTAACTCTTATATTTTTCTTCAAATTTAATTTTATCGAATTGAGGGGATTGATTAATCCATTAATATTACGTTAGGAAGAATACAAATTAAAGTTTAAAGCAAAAAAAACTTCAATTAGCAAAGCCAATTGAAGTTTTAGTACTCAGAGCGGGACTTGAACCCGCACGAACATTGCTGTTCACTGGATTTTAAGTCCAGCGTGTCTACCAATTTCACCATCCGAGCATTATGTGGTACCTCCAGGGATCGAACCAGGGACACATGGATTTTCAGTCCATTGCTCTACCATCTGAGCTAAGGTACCTTATTACTTATATTACTATAAGTAAAAATTAGAATAAAAAACCCCGTTTTATAAACAGGGTTTCAAAAGAAAGGCGGCGACATACTCTCCCACAATGATGCAGTACCATCTGCGCAGGC
>NZ_CAMLIX010000075.1 GCF_946479975.1 uncultured Flavobacterium sp. | reverse complement strand
CCGAGTGTTTCTATAATTCCTGTGAACATTGTAGTTTTATTTTACTAAATTTGCACATCAAAATTAGTAATAAATAAACTGAGCTCATGAATAAAAAAGCAGAAAATATAATTGTTGGAATTTCAGTAGGAGATTTAAACGGTATTGGAAGCGAAGTTATATTAAAAACATTCGAAGATTCTCGTATGTTGGAATTGTGTACGCCGGTTATTTTTGCAAATGCTAAAATTCTTTCATTCGTTAAAAAAAGTTTTACTTCTACAGTTCAGTTTCATGGAGTAGATAAGCTGGATCAGGTTATTCCAGGAAAAGTAAATGTTTTAAATCTTTGGAAAGAAGGAGTTGATATAAATTTTGGAGTAAATGATCCTAAAATTGGTGAATATGCTATAAAATCATTTACGGCTGCTACAAAAGCTTTAAAAGATGGTGAAGTTGATGTTTTGGTAACAGCTCCTATTAATAAATACAATATACAGTCTGAAGATTTTAAATTTCCAGGCCATACGGATTATCTAGATAAAGAATTAGAAGGCAATGCGCTAATGATGATGGTTCAGGATAATTTAAGAGTAGGATTGATTACGGATCATGTACCTTTAAATGATGTTGCTTCTCATTTAACAGAAGAATTAATAACTAAAAAAATTGAAACCATTAGAAAATCTTTGGTTCAGGATTTTAGTATCGTTAAACCAAAAATAGCAGTTTTAGGTTTAAATCCGCATGCGGGTGATGGTGGAGTAATAGGAAAAGAAGACGATTTGGTTTTAAAGCCCGTTTTGAAGAAATTGTTTGAATCAGGAACTATGGTTTTTGGACCATTTCCAGCAGATGGATTTTTTGGAAGCGGTCAATATGAGAAATACGATGCTATTGTAGCCATGTATCACGATCAAGGATTAATTCCGTTTAAAACGTTGTCTTTTGGAAAAGGAGTCAACTATACAGCGGGTTTAGATAAGGTGAGAACTTCGCCAGATCACGGCACAGCTTACGATATTGCAGGAAAAGACATGGCAGATTACAATTCGTTTAAAGAAGCAGTTTATCTTGCGATTGATATTTATCGCTCGCGTAATCAGTATGAGGAGATTAGCCAAAAACCTCTTAAAATAAAAGAAAAACAGTTATAAACAAAAAAAGGTGAATAAGATTATTAGATTTATAATAATTTTATATCTTTGCACCCCAATTCAGATATCTAGTTTTAGAATTGAATTGATCAAATTGATGTTGAAATGAGCAAAACAAAAGAATTTTTAATTCCTTTCGTAGGGTTAAAACTAGGAAAACACCATTTTGAGTATCAAATAAATAACACGTTCTTTAAGAACTTTGATTACGATGAGTTTCAGAGTTCAGACATTAAAGTCAATTTACTTTTTGATAAGAAGGGTAATATGTTAGAGTTAGAATTCAAACACAAAGGAACTGTAAATGTGCCTTGTGATCTAACAGGCGAAGATTTTGATTTACCTATAAAAGGGAAGATGAAATTAATTGTTCGTTTTGGAGATGAATTTAATGATGATAACGAAGAGTTGTTGATTTTGCCACATGGTGAACATGAGTTAGATGTGTCGCAGTATATTTATGAAATGATTGCGCTTTCTGTACCTCATAAAAGAATTCATCCTGGAGTTAAAGATGGAAGTCTGCAAACAGAAGCTTTAACAAAACTGAATGAATTAAGTGTTACAGAACAAAAGGAAGAGAGTAAAAAAGAAGAAGATATTGACCCGCGTTGGGAAAAATTAAAGAAACTATTAACGGATAAATAATATAGTAAAATGGCACATCCTAAGAGAAAAATCTCGAAAACAAGAAGAGATAAGAGAAGAACACATTATAAAGCTACTGTAGCTCAAATCGCTACATGTCCAATTACTGGAGAAGCACATTTATACCACAGAGCTTACTGGCATGAAGGTAAAATGTACTACAGAGGGCAAGTTGTTATCGATAAATCTGAAGCGGTTGCTTAATACGTTTTTGTAAATTATACTAGAACTCTCACATAGTGAGAGTTTTTTTTGTTGGTTATAATTTTCGTTTTTTAGGAAAATATAGACAAATTCGTTACGTTTTTTTTTGTAATTTTCAAGTCTTTTAAAAATTTTTCAAATTAATCATAATTTGAAAGGAAATAATAGAATATAATGAATACAATCACAGCCGCAATTACCGCTGTTGGAGCTTATGTTCCTGATTTTGTTCTTTCGAACAAAGTTTTAGAAACAATGGTTGATACCAATGACGAGTGGATTACTACTCGAACAGGAATTAAAGAAAGAAGAATTCTAAAAGATGCTGATAAAGGAACATCTTATCTTGCTATAAAAGCTGCACAAGATTTAATTGCAAAGGCAAATATTGATCCCTTAGAGATTGATATGATTATCATGGCAACTGCTACACCAGATATGATGGTGGCTTCTACGGGAGTATATGTTGCAACAGAAATCGGAGCAACTAACGCATTTGCTTACGATTTGCAGGCTGCATGTTCAAGTTTCTTATACGGAATGTCTACTGCGGCAGCTTATGTACAATCTGGACGTTACAAAAAAGTACTTTTAATTGGGGCAGATAAAATGTCTTCAATTGTAGATTATACAGATAGAGCAACTTGTATTATTTTTGGAGATGGAGCTGGTGCAGTTCTTTTCGAACCAAATTACGAAGGCTTAGGTTTACAGGATGAATATTTAAGAAGCGACGGTGTAGGACGTGATTTCCTAAAAATTCCTGCAGGAGGATCTTTAATTCCGCCTAGCGAAGAAACTGTAAAAAACAGACAGCACAATATTATGCAAGACGGTAAAACCGTTTTCAAATATGCTGTTACCAATATGGCTGATGCAAGCGAATTGATTTTGAAAAGAAATAATTTGACAAATCAAGATGTTAACTGGTTAGTACCACATCAAGCTAATAAACGTATCATCGATGCAACAGCAGGAAGACTTGAATTAGAAGAGTCTAAAGTACTTGTAAACATCGAAAGATATGGTAATACTACTTCTGGAACTTTACCATTAGTATTAGCAGATTTTGAGCATCAGCTTAAAAAAGGAGATAATGTTATTTTTGCCGCTTTTGGTGGAGGATTCACTTGGGGATCTATCTATTTAAAATGGGCTTACGATAAGAAATAAATTAAAACTAAAAACGAATCATTATGGATTTAAAAGAAATTCAAAACCTAATCAAATTTGTTGCAAATTCGGGCGTTGCAGAAGTGAAGTTAGAAATGGATGATGTGAAAATCACGATCAGAACAACTTTAGAAACAAATGTAACCGAGGCAACTTACGTACAGCAATTACCTGCTCAGGCAGCTTTACCTCAAGCGGCAGTACCACAAGTTACAGCTCCAACAGTTGTAAATGTAACTCCAGAAGCACCTGCTGCTAACGATTCTAAATATATTACTATAAAATCTCCAATCATTGGTACATTCTATAGAAAACCATCTCCAGACAAATCTGTTTTCACAGAGGTAGGAAACACTATCGCAAAAGGAGATGTTCTTTGTGTAATTGAAGCAATGAAATTATTCAACGAAATTGAATCTGAAGTTTCTGGTAAAATTGTAAAAATTCTAGTTGACGATATGTCTCCAGTAGAATTTGACCAACCTTTATTCTTAGTAGATCCATCATAATTTTTAAAAATTCCAATAGAGAAATCACAAAATCCAATTTGTTGGAATTTGGAGATTGGAATTTGTAATTTTTAATTTAAATAAGATGTTTAAAAAAATATTAATTGCGAATAGAGGAGAAATTGCACTACGTGTAATTCGTACATGTAAGGAAATGGGAATCAAAACTGTTGCAGTTTACTCTACAGCCGACGCAGAAAGTTTACATGTTAAATTTGCTGATGAAGCGGTTTGTATTGGCCCTCCTCCAAGTAACTTATCGTATTTGAAAATGTCAAATATTATTGCAGCTGCAGAAATTACAAATGCAGATGCAATTCATCCAGGTTATGGATTTCTTTCTGAGAATGCTAAATTCTCAAAAATTTGTCAAGAGCACGGAATCAAATTTATTGGTGCGGCTCCTGAAATGATCGACCGAATGGGAGATAAAGCTTCTGCAAAAGCTACAATGAAAGCGGCAGGAGTTCCTTGTGTGCCAGGTTCAGACGGATTGTTAGAATCTTATGAGCATGCACTAAAAACAGCAGCAGAAATTGGTTACCCAGTAATGATGAAAGCTACTGCTGGTGGTGGTGGAAAAGGTATGCGTGCTATCTGGAAAGAAGATGAGCTTTTAAAAGCTTGGGAAAGTGCACGTCAAGAAGCTGCTGCAGCTTTTGGAAATGACGGAATGTACATGGAGAAACTTATTGAAGAACCACGTCATATCGAAATTCAAGTTGTTGGAGATGCATACGGAAAAGCATGTCACCTTTCTGAAAGAGATTGCTCTGTACAACGTCGTCACCAAAAACTTACTGAAGAAACACCTTCGCCTTTCATGACAGACGAACTTCGTACAAGAATGGGAGAAGCTGCTGTAAAAGCTGCTGAATTCATTAAATATGAGGGAGCTGGAACTGTGGAGTTTTTAGTGGACAAACACAGAAACTTCTATTTCATGGAAATGAATACTCGTATCCAAGTAGAACACCCAATTACAGAACAAGTTATTGATTATGATTTGATCCGTGAGCAAATTATGGTGGCTGCTGGAATTCCAATCTCTGGAAAAAACTACCTTCCTGAATTACACGCTATCGAATGTCGTATTAATGCTGAAGATCCTTATAACGATTTTCGCCCTTCACCAGGAAAAATTACTACACTTCATATGCCAGGAGGACACGGAGTACGTTTAGATACTCACGTATATTCTGGTTACAGCATTCCGCCAAATTACGATTCTATGATTGCTAAGTTAATTACAACTGCACAGTCTCGTGAAGAAGCTATCAGTAAAATGAGAAGAGCTTTGGATGAGTTCGTAATCGAAGGCGTGAAAACTACAATACCTTTCCACAGACAATTAATGGATGATCCAAAATATATTGCAGGAGATTATACAACTGCATTTATGGATACATTTAAAATGAATAATCCAGAATAATTTTAAAGGCTGTCAATTTTGACAGCCTTTTTTTTGTTATAAATTCCAAAAGAACAAATTCAAAATTCCAAAGCTGGATTTGTAATCTTCAATCTTGGAATTTGGAATTTAAAATTTGGAATTCTTTCAAGGTTACACTTTAAGTGTTTACTTATTACACACTTTTTCTTTTCGTTACACACTTTTTTAAATTTATCATTTTTTGGCATATTTAAGCAAAACCTTTAAAAATAGGCTTTTAGGGCGTTTGGCATAGTTGTTTTCTTTTACGGCATAATAATTTCATTATCTAAAGCGTAAACGACTATTAATTAAAATATACATATTATGAAAAATTTATTTTTATCAGCCGCAATTGTTTTAGGAAGTTTAACTTCATTCGCTTCAACTACACAAGTAACAAATAATATAGTAAAAACTATTTCTGTTGAAGAAGAATATACTGAAATCAAATTAGAAGAATTACCAGCAGCTATTTCTGAGTCTTTGAAAAAAGCTTACCCAGATGCAGTAATTACAAAAGCATATAAAAACGAAAAAGCAGAGTACAAACTAGACGTTACAGTTGGTGACAAAGTTGGAAATCTTTTCGCTAATGCAGACGGAACTTGGATTAAAAAATAATCCATAAACGTTTAAAACTAATTAATTAACTCACATTAAATATACACACTATGAAAAATTTATTTTTATCAGCCGCAATTGTTTTAGGAAGTTTAACATCATTTGCTTCAACTTCTCCAATTACAATCGTAAAAACAATTTCTGTTCAAGATGATTATACAGAAATTAAAGTAGTAGAAGTTCCAGCTGCAATTACAGATGCACTTAAAAAAGCTTACCCAGATGCAGTTTTAACAAAAGCGTTTAAAAACACAAAATCTGAATACAAGCTTGAAGTAGCTGTTGGAGACAAAACAGGAAATCTTTTTGCTAACGCAGACGGAACATGGATTAAACAATAATTAAATCTAACCCTAAAAAACTATTACTATGAAAAAGTTAATCTTATCGGCAGCAATTGTATTAGGCAGTTTGTCGATGCACGCAGAAACCCCTGCTGCAACCACTCCAATGGTGCAGACAGTTAATGATCAGGATGGATATAAAGAAATAGACGGAGTTCCAGCAGCTGTAAAAAAAGGCTTAGACGATGCTTATCCTGGTGTAGTGCTTGAAAAAGCATGGGTAAATGATAAAAAGGAGTACAAAATTGAGATAACCGTTCGTAAAGAAAAATCGATCGTTTATACAGACGCCTCTGGAAACATTCTTAAAAAATAATTTAAAACCAAAATATTATGAAAAAGTTAGTTTTATCAGCAGCAATTGTTTTAGGAACTTTGTCGGTTAATGCGGCAGTTCTTCCAGCAATTTCCATCACTCAATCAGTGCTTATTCAAGATGGATATACTGAAGTGGCTGCAGATGCTGTTCCAACAGCAGTGAAATCTACAGTGGAAAAATCTTTTCCGAAAACAAAGCTCGAAAAAGCGTATAAAAACGATAAAAACGAGTACAAACTTGAAATTTCAAGCGGAGAAAAGAAGTACACTATTTTTACAGATGCTTCTGGTAACATCATTAAAAAATAATTAAATAATTAAACAAATCAGCATCATGAAAAAGTTAATCTTATCAGCAGTAATTCTACTAGGAACAATGTCAATTCATGCAGATGTATTGCCTATTTCGGCAGAAAGTAAAACGACTGTAACTAAAATTCAATCAGAATATACAGAAGTTGCTGCAGATGCTGTGCCTGCAGTTATAAAAACAGCATTGCAGACAGCTTATCCGGGAGCAAAACTGGAGAAAGCATTTGTAAATGAAAAAAAAGAATACAAACTAGAAATATCGGTTGGAGACCAAAAGGCTACTGTGTACTCAGATGTCAATGGTAACTGGTTGAAAATATAATTAGGTGAATTTAGATTTATGTTTTTGGTGAAAAAGAGATTGCGACGTGCAATCTCTTTTTTTTTACATAATTTTGTGAGAATCCAATTTTAATAGTCTTATTTTAGCAAAAAACTCCCTAAACTCAAATGCCCAAGATATTATTGATAGAAGATGACATCGCGTTTTGTAAATTATTAGAAAAATTTCTAATAAAAAAAGCGTTTGATGTAACGATTGCTTTCTCTGCTGCAGAAGCGCGTACTGCCGTTAAAAATGAATCGTTTGATTTGATTTTGACCGATCTTCGTCTGCCTGATTCTGATGGTATTGGATTGATGGCTGAATTTAAAGAATCTTACCCTGAAATTCCTGTGATTTTAATGACAGGTTACTCTGATGTCAATACCGCTGTAAAAGCCATTAAAAATGGTGCGGCAGATTATATTTCGAAACCATTCAATCCAGATGAAGTATTGCTTGTTATTACAAATGCATTGCAAACTCCAAAAATAGAAGAGGAAGAAGAAACTGAGATTCCAGTAAAAAAGAAAAAAGAGGTTAAAAAAACAACTTCAACAGCAAATGAATTTGTAAGAGGGATTTCTGCTGCTTCAAAAAAACTTTGGGATCACATTCAATTGGTAAGTCCGACTGATATGTCGGTTTTGATTATTGGTGAAAGTGGAACAGGAAAGGAAATCATTGCAAAAAGCATTCATCAGCAAAGCCAGAGAAAAAACAACAATTTTATTGCAGTCGACTGTGGCGCTATTCCAAAAGAATTGGCGGCAAGTGAATTTTTTGGTCACTTAAAAGGATCTTTCACTGGAGCTATTAGCGATAAAATGGGTTATTTTGAAGCTGCAAACGGCGGGACTATATTTTTAGATGAAATTGGAAATCTTTCCTATGAAAACCAAATTCAGTTGTTGAGAGCACTTCAAGAGAGAAAAATCAAACCTGTTGGAAGCAATAAAGAAATAAACGTTGATATCCGCATTATTACAGCTACAAATGAAGATTTACGCGAGGCAGTAAAAAACGGCGAATTTAGAGAAGATTTATACCATAGAATCAACGAATTCTCTATTCAATCTCCATCTTTAAAAGACCGAGACGAAGATTTGATGGTTTTTGCAGATTATTTTCTTGAAAAAGCCAACGAACAATTGAATAAAAATATTATCGGATTTTCTCCAGAAGTAGTTTCTATTTTTCAAAATTACAACTGGCCGGGAAATTTACGTGAATTGCAAAACTGCGTAAAACGATCTACACTTTTATCTCGTGGTGATTTTATAGAAAGTGATGTGCTTCCTGCCGAATTTTTTCAAATTCAAAAACAGTCAACTTCAAGCAGTAGCTTTTCATTATCTGAAAATGAAAAAGAAGCTATTATTCATGCTTTATCAAAAGCACACAATAATAAATCTGAAGCAGCAAAACTTTTGAAAATTACAAGAAAAACCCTTTACAATAAATTGAAACAATACAATATAGAATTAGAATAAAGCACTTTTACAAGTGCTTTTCTTTTTATATTTCTTGTCTTAATGCTTCAAAAAGAACCGTAATTTTTTGTTCTAAATCTGCATTGATGTTTTTTACATCAAGCGTATTTAGATCTTCTTTTTCTAAATTCTTTAAAATAATACCAATTTCCTTCGCCTGAATTTGTCTGAACATTGGAGCAATTCTGTGAGAAATAGATTTTATTTCATCATGATTGTTTTCGTTAACAGCAGTTTTTAACAAGTTTAAATTATCCATCGTACTTTCTACAAAAGAATGTAATACTTCTTTTAAAGCAGAATCGTCCTGACCTAAAAAGTCTTTTAAAGTTTCTAACGAATAGATTTCAGACGAACTCTCATCGGTATTTTCAACAGCATCGCTAACTGGAATTTCTTCATGATCTAAAATATGTTGAATCGTTTCCAATAAAATTTTAGGAGAATAAGGTTTCTTCACAACTGTTGTAAAACCAGCATCTTTATAAACAGAAAAATCTAAATCTGTTCGGCCTGTTAAAGCGATAACAGGCTGATTTTTGAAAATGGTTTCTGGAAGTTCCTTCAGCTTTTCTAAAAACATAAAACCATCAATTTGTGGCATCTGAATATCAGTAATCACAAAATCAAAAGAGGTAGTTTGAATCGTTTCTAAAGCTTTAATCGGATTGCTGAAAGAGTAAACTTGATGCTGTTCTTGTTTTAAAACACCGCTGGTCAAATTTAAAAGATTAATGTCGTCATCAACCACAATAAAAGTTTGTTTTTTAGTGTTTTTTATAGCTTTTGATTTTACTTCTTCAACAGGATTATATTGACTGTCGTCGAATAATAAAGGAAGCTGCACTTTAAAAGTACTTCCTTTTCCGAAAATACTTTCCAAGCTTAAAGTTCCTCCCAAAATAGAAATGATTTTCTGGCAGATGGATAAACCTAAACCAGTACCGCCATATTCCTTTTCGATGTTTTCATTCGCCTGCGCAAATTCTTCAAAAACCAGTTTCTGATTGGCTTTCTCAATTCCAATCCCGGTGTCCTGAATCGTAATGGTAAAAAACTGGTCGTCATTCGCGAAAGCGGCAATTCTAATATGACCTTCTTCAGTAAATTTGTAAGCGTTTCCGATAATGTTGGTCAGAATCTGTTTTAATCGAAAAGGATCGCCGACAATGCGTTTTTGAAACTTGTCATCGATATTAATTATCAGGTCAATATTTTTATGTTTATAGACGGTCTGAATGTTTTTTGCAATTTCTTCAACGACTTCAGGAAGAAAAAACGGAACTTTTTCGATCGTAATTTTCCCTGCTTCAATTTTCGAAAAATCCAGTAAATCCTGAACCAATTGCGAAATATATTCAGATGAGTTTTTGATGTTTTTAATGAAGTAAGATTGTTTTGTATTGATGTCTGAATTTCCCAAAAGTTCAGAATAGCCAACAATCGTACTCAAAGGCGTTTTTAAGTCGTGACTTACCGTAGAAATAAGCTGTTCACGGCTTTTGAGCAGATTTTTTGTTTTGAAATTGGCGATTTCCAATTGTTTTTTATAAACCTGAGATTTAGAATAATCGCTGACAATTAAAATAGAGAAAAACAAAGTCAGTAATAATCCAATTACCGCCGAAGCCGTAACAATTTCGTTAACCCTTTTTAATGATTTCTCTTTTAATGAATTGCTTTTGATGGAATTGATAATGATTTCGCGCTCAATAACACGAAGTATTTTTCGAAGCTGATCTGAGATTGCAATTTCATTTTGAAGCAGTTTATTTTCTTCAAAGTTCAAAGATTCTTTTTTCTTTTCTGCTTTTTGTTTTACTGAACTCAAGAGTTTTTTAGAATTGGCCAAAATCGAATCAGAAGCTTTTTTACTCAGCGTATTGGTGCTGTCATCTGGAATATTCGAGTTCATATAATCCACATAGCGCTGTAAAACATTTCGCTGATAACTTCCTAACTGATTAGGGTTTGTGGTAAAATCCTGAAGTTCAAGCTTTCTCAGATTAAACTCCATTTTTGTGATTTCATCAATCGCATTATTTACAGAAGTTTCGTCATCTGCCTTATTTTTTATTTCTCGTAATTGTTTGATATTTTCGGTCTTCTCAGCCAAAAAATAATTCACACTATCCAAAAGTGTTTTTTGATATTCTGTGGTAACAATTTGTTTCAAAGTATCGATACGCCTGCGAAGCGAATCGGTTTCGATCAAATAGTTTTTATAATCTTTTTGAGAATTATTTTGAATGGTTTGTCTGGCTAAACTTTCCGTTTTATAAACGTTAGAATACAATCTGCTGACTCTTAAAATTTTGGTTTTTTCTAAAGCAATTTTGTCTTCCAGTTTGTTGTAAACTACATTTTCAGAGTACAAAAACCATCCAACTGTAACAACCAAAGCCAATAATGCAACGTAGCTGAATAGGACTTTAATTGCGGTGTAACTTTTTTTGCTCTCCATAGTTTTTTACTGCCTGTTTTGGGAAATTTTGTGCCGATCCCCGAAACATCGGGACGGGATTAAAACATTGCAATTTATCTAAAAAAATCTGTTTTAGAAATAATTAAAACTTCAATGTGTTACATAATTATAAGGTGCATAAAAGAAAACAGCCGTAGATTATGTAAAATCTACGGCTGTTGTTTTTATTTAATTTTCATTTATAAGGCGACTTATACTTGTAACGAGATCTTCTAATTTAGATAACTCTACTTCACTATATTTTGATCGAGGTAAAAGTTCAAAAGAAAAATACGCATTAGAATCATAAAAATGCTCAAAATATATTTCTAAATCATCTTTCTTAAATGAAAAAGCTTGTGTCCAGCTTGTTGTTTCAATTGTAAATTTTTTATCAGGCTGAATTATCGTATCAATTAATGCTGTAAATTCTTCAAAGGTTATCTTATTAGTATAAAAAACAAAAACGGTACGACCACTATGATGTTCAACTTGATAATTCATTTTCTATAATTGAGAACAATCTAATTACAAAGTTTCGTCTAACCATTTAAAAAATTCACCTTGCCAAACTTGTGCATTTTGAGGTTTTAAAACCCAGTGATTTTCGTCTGGAAAATACACAAATCTGCTTTTAATTCCTCTTAATTGTGCTGCCTGAAAAGCTTCTTGTCCTTGCCCGATTGGTACACGGAAATCTTTTCCACCTTGAAAAATCAAAATTGGTTTATTCCAGTTTTGAACCAAAGTCGCAGGATTGAAAGTCGTGTATGCTTTTTGAGCTACAGCATTATCTTTTTCCCAGTAAGCACCGCCAAAATCCCAGTTGTTAAAGAAAACTTCCTCTGTAGTTCCTAACATCGAAACGGTATTGAAAACACCATCGTGAGCGATAAAAGTTTTGAAGCGATTTTTGTGAATTCCAGCTAAATAAAATACAGAATATCCTCCGTAACTAGCACCAACGCAACCTAAACGGTTTTTGTCAACATAACTTTCTTTAGCAACATCATCAATTGCAGAAAGGTAATCGTCCATAACTTGTCCGCCCCAATCTTTACTAATTTGTTCGTTCCATTCTACTCCGTGTCCTGGCATTCCGCGACGGTTTGGAGCCACAACTACATAACCTTTTGCAGCCATTAAAGAGAAATTCCAACGGAAAGAATATGATTGTGTTAAAGCACTTTGTGGTCCGCCTTGGCAGAATAACAAAGTTGGATATTTTTTAGAAGCATCAAAATTTGGAGGTAAAATAACCCAAACCAACATTTTTTTACCGTCAGTTGTAGTAACGTAACGCTTTTCGGTTTTGCTTAAAGTTAAACCTTTGTACGTTGCTGTGTTTACGTTTGAAAGTTGTTTCCAAGTATTTTTCTTCAAATTATAAGAAAAAATTTCACCCGCATGATTCATGTCAGTTCTCGTAACAATGATATCATCTCCAGAGAATCCAACTAAATCATTTACATCAAAGTCACCTTTTGTAATTTGGTTAACGTTGATTGCGATTTTAGTTAAACCAGGAAAATTAACAGAGAAAAGTTGTTTCGTTCCATCAATTGGCGCTACAAAATAAACTGTTTTTCCGTCTTTACTCCAGATAAAATTATCTACAGTTCCGTCCCAGTTTGCCGTTAAGTTTTGTTTCATTCCTTTGAACTCAACAATAATATCATTTTTATCAGATTCGTAACCGTCACGTTTCATCTGCAGCCAAGATAAATTTCCTGCTGGAGAAAATTGCGGCGCCGTATCGTATCCTAAATTACCATCTGTTTTATTAGTCGTTTTTTGAGTTTCTAAATTGTACTCATAAATATCTGTGTTGGTAGAAATTGCATAAGCAGTTCCTGCTTTTTTCTTGCACACATAAAAAATACTTTTGCTGTCTGGCGACCAAATATAATCTTCGTCACCACCAAAAGGTTTTTGCGGAGAATCGAAAGTTTCACCTTTTAAAATGTCAATTCCTTTTGCGCCGTCTTTGTTTTCTTTATAAAAAACGTGATTAAATTTTCCTTCGTTCCAAGTATCCCAATGGCGATAATCTAATCCGTCATAAATTTGAGCATCAGATTTATCTAATTTCGGATAAAAATCTTTTCCTAAAACTTTGTCGATTTTTACTTCTTCATTATAAACGATAAATTTTCCGTCAGGCGAAATATTTTTATCAGCCAAAATGTTTTTAGTGTCTTTAATTTCTGTTGCATTTCCTCCAGTAACTGGAATAGTATACAATTTTGAAGACGATTTATTTTCTTCTACAGAAGGGGTAGAAACTTTAAAAACCACATTTTTTGCATCTTTAGAAATGCCAAGAGGTGTTACTCTTCCTAATTTCCATAACAATTCCGGCGACATTACATTCTGTCCGATAGCGTTTAAACTCATCATTATTAAGGTTGTTAATACTACTTTTTTCATAAATAAAATTCTATTTTTTGTGGTGCTAAAAATACAACATTTAAATTCCAATAAATTGTTAAAAAAGGTTAAACCATATAAGTAATATAAGTTCATTTAAATCATTTTTCTAGATACATTCTTTTTAAATGAACTTAATCAGTTGGGTTGAAATAGAATCTTATTTAATATGGTGAAAAAAGATTTTGAAAGAATCAAATGCAGATTTACACAGGTTTAAATCTAGATTAGGAAGTAAAATTGAAAAAAAACAGTTTCATCCTCTATTTAAATGAACTTATATTACTTATATGGTTCAGAAAAACTCTTATTTTTATAAAAACTTTTGAAAATGGAACTTAGCTATTGGGAAATTAAAAACTGGTTTACGAATGTCGATTACACAATCGTCGGAAGTGGCATTGTGGGTTTGCACACCGCATTACGCTTACGCGAAAGATTTCCTGTTGCCAAAATTCTGGTTTTAGAACGCGGCATGCTGCCACAAGGTGCAAGTACGAAAAATGCTGGCTTTGCTTGTTTCGGAAGTCTCTCGGAAATTTTAGAAGATTTAAAAACGCATTCAGAAGATGATGTTGTGAATCTTATCGAAAAACGTTGGAAAGGTTTGCAGTTGCTCCGAAAAAGATTGGGAGATACGGCAATAGATTTTAAGCCTTTCGGCGGATATGAATTGTTTTTGAAAGAAGACGAATTAGGATTTAATGACTGTATTTCGAGAATTCCGTTTATAAATGAAATTTTGAAACCACTTTTCAAAGCCGATGTTTTTTCGAAAGAAATAGACCGATTTGGTTTTGAAAACATTCAGGAATATTTAATTTTTAATCCCTTTGAAGCACAGCTTGATACTGGAAATATGATGCAGGAATTGTTGAAACAAGCAGTTTCGGATAATATTTTAATTTTAAATCACCAAACCGTTACATCTTATGCAGATGCAGGAAATCATGTTGAAGTAGTTGTAAATGATTTTAGTTTTAAAACCCAAAAACTACTTTTTGCAACCAATGGTTTTGCAGGAACTCTTACCAATGGAGCGGTTAAACCTGCAAGAGCGCAAGTCTTGATTACAGAACCTATTCGCAATTTAGATATAAAAGGGACGTTTCATTTGGATCGGGGTTATTATTATTTTAGAAATATTGGTGATAGAATTTTATTTGGCGGAGGCCGAAATCTCGATTTTGAAGGCGAAACAACAACCGAATTTGGTCAGACGAAAATTATTCAAAATAAATTGGAAGATTTACTGAAAAATGTAATTTTACCGAATCAGGATTTCCAGATTGCGCACCGTTGGAGCGGCATCATGGGAATCGGAAATAGTAAAAATCCTGTTGTTTCTCAACTGTCTGAAAACGTGTTTTGTGGAGTGCGTTTAGGCGGAATGGGAGTGGCAATAGGCAGTTTAATAGGAACCGAATTAGCAGATTTAATATAATGGCATACCCAAACAAACTAACCAAAACCCAAGGCGAAACATGCAAAAAACTACTATTATTGTTCTTTTTTTTCTTTTAAATTTTTCTTTTCTAAAAGCTAATAATTCAAATGTTTTTAGTAATCCCAATTTTAATGTTTCATTTTCATTGACTGGAGAAGTTCTAGTTGAATTTTATGGTTATCAGCCCAAAACGACATTTAATTGGGAAATAGAATACGGTCCCGAAGGTTTCCAAACAGGGCAAGGAACTACTAAATCTGTTAGTGCAATAAGTTTTACGAAATTTAAATTAAATCCATTTCAAAAATATGATTTTAGAATAAGATCAAATGAGTGGGTTGGTACGCAATTGGTTTGGACAAACTGGTCCGAAACTTTGACAGTTAGCTCTTCAAATACCTACAATTTGGTAGGATATACAAATGATTTTAATAACAGAAATGAAGGCCAGTCAGAATGGAAGGGTGTTATTTATGATAATTCTGAGGCGCAGAGTTATTTTTATATGCCAGAAAATGACAGTCACGGCAATGATACCGGATCATCGGTAACAATCACTAATTCGTATAGAAAAAGCATTGCATTTGTTTCTCCAAAATTTAAGGATTTGGCAACAGATTTAAAGATTAATTTTTGGGTTAGAAATCTCAATGCTGGTGAAGAATTATTGGTAGGGACAATGTCTGATCCTAATAATCTGGCAACTTTTCATCTTCTGTCAGAAGTTGCGGTGGTAGACCCAGTAATCAATTGGGAAAAAAAGACTGTTTATTTTAATAATTACAAGGGTAATGATCAATATGTGGTGTTTTTATTTAAATCCACAACTACAACTAACAATTATGCTTATATTTCATTAGACGATATCAGCGGTGAAAAATCTATTAATTGTTTCGATCAAACCAATCTTACTATTTCTAATATTGGAGAAAAAACGGCTCAATTCAATTTTACTGCTCCAAATCAGAATAATTTCGAAATAAGCTTAAAAGATATAACTTCAGGAAAAGTAGAGCTTTACAAAACACAGAATGATTCTTTTTTACTGACAAATCTTTCCGGAAATACAGAATATGAAGTAAAAGTGCGATCAAATTGTATCGATGATTTATATTCGAATTGGATAAGTGTCAAGTTTAAAACAGTCTGCGAAACAATTGCTGATAGTTACTCTACTTCGTTTGAAGGTCCCGATTATATCAATCCATGTTGGAGTACAATTACCAATAAAACCACTATTGCAAAAGGTTCTATTAGCTGGCCAGACATGCCTTTGCCAAAAACGGGAGAAAAGATGATTATCATGTATGGAAGTAATGAGGCAGATCAAAAATCGTATTTAATAAGTCCATACATTAATGATTTGACTACCGCAAACAGAATTAGATTTAGCCTTATTGCTTATGGCAGAAATAATTATAATACAAATACATTAACAATAGGAACAATGTCAGATCCAAAAGATGCTTCGACATTTGTTGCTTTAAAAACTATTTTGGCATCAGAAATGAATGAAACAAATGGTTTTAATAAGTCTTCTTTTTGGAAAGAACATACGGTTTATTTTGATGCTTATAAAAACAGTAATAATCATCATTACATAGCTTTAAAACAGAATAATATAAGCAATTCGATTTTTTCGATAGATGATTTTATTTTTGAAAAAGCACCGTTATGTAATGAACCTTTAAATCCGCGTGTTTTAAGTTTTGATTTTGATTTTGCAACAATTGCTTGGGACAATTATAAAATAGCAACCGAGTGGCAGGTAGAATATGGACCAAAAGGATTTGTTCATGGTTCTGGAAATATAGTAAAAGCAACAAGTTCGTCAATCAAGTTGACAGATTTTATTGTTGACAATACAGAATATGATTTTTACATTAGAACTAAATGTGCATCAGGATATAGTGACTGGTCTGATAAAGGTTATTTTAAGACAAAATGTTCGGGGGTAACTGCAGGATTTAAAGAAGAATTTGAAAATGCAGTTTTTGATAAGAATGGATGCTGGACAAGATTATTTCCAAAAATTAATGATAGATTTTGGAGACCAGATATTTTTATAGCCGTAAAAACTAAAGAGATCTATTTACCAACAGTACACAAAGGAGCATATTCTGTAGCCATGTTTAATGAATTAGACGCTAATTACGTGCCTGTAAGCGAAAGCATATCTAAAGAAATTATGTTGGTTTCTCCACGACTAAAAGATTTAGATAATTATAAAAAAATTACTTTTTGGTTGTTAATTCTTAAAGAACAAAACAATGGTTTAGATAAAGAAATTGAAATTGGTACTCTGTCTAATGCCAATGACTTTAAAAGCTTTACTCCTTATAATGTGCTTAAAATTCCAATCAAAAATGTTACTGGAGAATGGGTAAAATATGAAGTTGATTTTTCTGATTATTATGGGACAGATAAATATATTGGAATTAGACAAAAGGAAAGTAATGGGCGCATTAGAATTTATTTTGATGATTTTGAATATTTACAAAATGATTGCCCAAAACCGACTTCTCTCTCTGCTGGTCAAATAGCAACTGATACAGTATCTTTAGAATGGAAAGATAATAATGGTAAAAAACAAACGGAAGGCTGGGAAATAGAGTATGGACCAATTGGATTTGCAGATGGAACTGGTACTGTAGCTGTGGCCAAAACAAATCCGTTTAGTTTAAGTAACTTAACGCTGAATACAAATTATGAATATAAAGTAAAAGCAAATTGCGAAGCTAATTCGGCAAGTATACAAAGTGATAGATATCCGTTTAAATTTGTTTGTTCACAAAAAGCTCCTTTTACAGAAACTTTTGATCAGTTAAGCGATTTTAATCTGGAGAACTTGTGCTGGACAACAAATAAATCACAGACAGGAATTTATTTGGGAAGAATCGTAAAATATTCATTAAATAACATAAATAGTTCACCAAATGCCTTTTTGCTATATAATGGAGGCGTTTTAATATCACCATTTTTCTCTGATTTTGACAGTTCAAAAAAAATAAAATTTAAGATTTTTACCAGTAGCGCCATTAATAATAATGTAGCAAAAATAATTGTTGGAACAATTAAAAACCCTGCAGATATTTCGACTTTTGAAGCGTACAAAACAGTTTCGGTATTAAACCTGCCTAAAAATGGAAAAGAATTTGAAATAAATTTTGAACAATATAAAGGATCTAATAAACAAATTGCATTTAAATTTGAGAACATAGAATCAGGATCGGACGTTATTTATATTGATGATTTTTATTATGGAGAAAAAAAGACATGCTCAGAACCAGTTGATGTTGTATTCTCAAATATTAATAACAATTCGGCAAATATAAAATGGACTTTTTCGGAGCAAGTACAGCAAAATACACAAGTTGAATATGGCATAAAAGGATTTAGTCCAGGAAACGGAATTGTGCTTACGACAGATAAAAATGAAATTGCAATTTCAAATTTAGAAAAAGGAACTTCATATGAATTTTATTTTAAAACAATTTGCAATCCAGAAAACTCGATAGTTGTTGGTCCTTATAAAATAGAAACAAGCTGTGAGGTTAAGTCTCTGCCTTGGATAGAGAAGTTTGCCAATGTAAGTTCATACGGTCCAAATATTGTTCCAGATTGTTTCAAACTATTATCCGGTAACTTAACTTTGAGAAATGCATCAATAAAGTTGACTGGCTATGAGCCTGACCGTATAAGAACAGGTTATGATGATACAAAATTCATGGAAATTAATTCGAGTTCTACAACAAAATTAACGACACCAATTTTTCATTTAAATGCTGGAACAACTTACAAATTAGCATTGAAAGCAAGAAAAGGTTATGAATATAGTGGTTATACTATTTTAGTAGCTGTTGGTCGCGGACAGGAAATTTATAATATGGAATCTGATTTAACTAACGTAGGAAGATTAACAGAATTTAATTATAGCGATGTTTCTTATTATTATACACCATTTGTGTCTGGAGATTATAGTTTTTTAATTGATTTTAATGGGCAGGGCGGTACAGCAAGTTTTCTGGCAGATAACTTTGAAGTTAAAGAAGGATATGAAAATATTATTAATGGAAATAAAGTAAAGTCTAAATTTGATTTTACAGTGGTTCCAGATGTTCTTAACTTAGAAGGAACTATTTATAGCAATATTGAGTTAGAAGATGCGCAATGGATTAAGATGTCGGGAAGTTCTAGACCAGACAAATGGGTAGAAAATTACACTTCAAACACGAATAAAAATGTTGAGGCTAGCCTTTCAGTTTGGGAAGTAAATCAGAATAATGTTACCAAGATTAACGTTAAAGTAGATGCTCAAAAAACTACAACTCTATTTATGAGTTTTGATTTGAAACAATCGTATATTGCAAATAGCAAAGAATCTTTGTTTAGAGTCGTCGTTAACGGAAATGTTTTGGGAGAAGTGATTCAGCCAACATCAAGTACGCGAAATATATTTAAAACCTATATGTTTGATTTAACGCCTTATGTTGGAACCGATATTAGGATTTCACTCCAGCACATAGGTAAATCAAATTTAGGGGACAACGCAGTTTTAGATAATCTTGTTTTTGCAAATACAGTGGAGAATTTATCTGTTTTAGAAAATAATTTTACAAACTTTAAATATTACCCAAATCCTGTTGAAAACGTTTTAAATATTGAAGGTAATTCTATAATTTCGAACGTTGAAATTTATAATTTGAATGGACAATTAGTAGACAGCAAAAAATATTCAGATTCAAAAATCGTTATTGATTTTAAACACTATGCAAAAGGTGTTTATATTATTGTTTTAACAAAAGATGAAAAGAAGGAATTTTTCAAAATAATTAAAAAATAGTTTTGCTGAAAGAAGCAAAATAGATTTCATAAAACAGAATTAGCAGATTTAATATAATGGCGACACCCAAAAAACCAGCACCAAAAACAACAACGGCAAGCAAACCGAAACCAAAA
>NZ_CAMLIX010000074.1 GCF_946479975.1 uncultured Flavobacterium sp. | reverse complement strand
AAAGCACTTAAAAAAAACAATATTAATAAAAATTGGATGGAAAAAATAAATGGAAGAAATCATTGCTAATAAATAAAGTTTTCAGTCACAGTTTTCAGTCACAGGTCACTGCGACTGAAAACTGCGACTGCGACCGAAATCTATGAAACAATTAATAGATCAATTAGGTACAATTCATTCTTTTGAAAACGCTCCAAAACGAATTATTTCGCTGGTCCCTTCTCAAACCGAATTATTATATGATTTAGGTTTAGAAGAAAAAATTATCGGAATCACGAAATTTTGTGTGCATCCGTTTCATCTTAAATCTACTAAGAAGATTGTGGGTGGGACGAAGAAAATTCATTTCGAAAAAATAAAATTATTGCAGCCTGATATTATCATTTGTAATAAAGAGGAGAGTACTCAGGAAATTGTTAAGCAGTTAAGTGCAATTTGTCCAGTTTGGGTAACTAATATTGTTGCTATAGAAGATAATTTCCAAATGATTTCAGACTTCGGACAATTATTCAATTGCAGAACCGAAGCCCAAAAGTGGAATAACAAATTGGCATTCGCCTTGAGCGATTTCAAAAACTATATTCAAGATATAGAGGAAAAAAAAGCTGCCTATTTTATCTGGAAAGATCCCTATATGGTTGCTGGAAATGATACCTATATAAATGAGTTGTTAAAACTAAATCATTTTAAAAACATTTACGAAGACAAAGGACGTTATCCCGAAATCGAATTAAAAAAAATGCGATTAGAAGGCGATCCAGATCTTGTTTTTCTTTCATCAGAACCTTATCCTTTTAAAGAAGAAGATGCTTTTGAAATAGGAAGATTTACGCATCACGCCAAAACTGTTTTTGTAGATGGCGAAATGTTCTCCTGGCACGGAAGCAGATTGTTAAAAGCTTTTTCGTATTTTAAATTACTTCACGAAAGATTAAAGAATTAACTAAACGAATTTCTAAATTCTAAAGGCGAAACGTTTGTTTTGCTTTTAAACAATTTATTGAAAGACTGCGGATATTCAAAACCTAAATGATAAGCCGTTTCGCTCACACTTAAAGAAGTTGTAGTAAGCAGTTCTTTTGCTTTTTCAATAATTTTATTGTGAATATGATGCTGCGTACTTTGCCCCGTTAGAGAACGCAACATATCGCTTAAATAGTTGGGAGAAACATTTAATTCTTCTGAAATGTAGGCAACAGTCGGTAATCCTAATTTTTGAACTTTATCGCTTTCAAAATAAGCAGCTAAAAGTGTTTCTAATTTTATTAAAAGCGTATTGTTAGCCGTTTTTCGGGTTAGAAACTGTCGGTTGTAAAAACGATTACAATAATTAAGAAGCAATTCGATATGCGAAATCATAACGTCCTGACTAAACGCATCTATAGACGAAAGATATTCCTGTTCTATATTTTGCATAATTCCGGTAATCATATTTTGTTCTTTTTCAGAAAGATGCAACGCTTCATTTACGGCATAAGAAAAATAGCCGTATTCTTTAATCTTTTTGGACAAAGGATAATTCTGGATAAAATCGGGATGAATGACTAACATGGCGCCATAAACATAAGTGGTAGCAGGAACTTTGGTAGAAATAATTTGTCCAGGACCCATAAATACCATTACGCCTTCATCAAAATCATAATAATTCTGGCCGTATCGCATCTTTCCTTCAAATCCTTTTTTGATGGAAATGGTATAGAAATCATAAACTAACGTTTTTAAATTAGAATCAAACTGGCAGCTTATGTTGCGCAAATCGACAAAACTTACCAATGGATGTTCTGGTTTCGGAATCTGAAGTAAAGAATGCAGTTCTGAAATTGAATGTATGGTATGCGGAGTTTGAACTTCTTTTTTCATAAAAGGATATTTAAAAGAGGAAAAGTTATCGTAAAGATAACTTTTCCTGTAAACATTTTAAGTTTTTATAAATTAACGCTTGCCATTCCAGATGCATCATATCGATCGCCTGTAATAGTACCTAACGGAATAATGCTTTCTAGTCTGTTTAGTTCTTCGGCAGTTAAAACCAGTTGGGCTGCAGCGATATTATCTTGGAGATATTTGACACGTTTTGTGCCTGGAATTGCTAAAAAACCTTTAGAGGTAATCCATGCCAATGCCAATTGTGAAGCTGTAATATTTCTTTCGGCAGCAATACCATTTATTTCTTTTAGAAGTTCGATGTTTTTGTAAAACTGCTCGCCTTGAAAACGCGGAATAGTTCTTCTGAAATCATTTTCTGCAAAATCCTCAGGATGTTGAATTTCTCCTGAAATAAAACCTCTTCCGAGTGGAGAATAAGCAACGAAACCAATATTTAATTCTTCTAATGTTTTTAAAATCCCATCTTCTTCAACACTTCTTTCAAAAAGAGAATATTCAGTTTGTACAGCAGTTAAAGGATGAATATTGTGCGCTTTTCTAATCGTCTCAGACGAAACTTCAGAAAGACCGATATAACCCACTTTTCCTTCCTTTACTAACGCTGCCATTGCACCAACAGTTTCTTCAATTGGAGTGTTGGGATCTAATCGGTGTAAATAATACAAGTCGATATAATCTGTTCCTAAATTTTTAAGAGATCGTTCTACTGCTTTTTTTACATAATCCTTTTTCCCGTTAAACTTCCAAGTCAGTTCTTCGTTATCGTCGATTTCATAACCAAATTTCGTTGCAATACTGTAAGCGTTTCGATTTCCTTTAATGGCTTTTGCAATCAGTCTTTCATTATGTAAAGGTCCGTACAAATCTGCAGTATCAAGAAAATTACCTCCCAATTCTAGCGAGCGGTGAATTGTTCTTATCGATTCAGCTTCATCGGCTTTGCCATAAATATCATTTCCTGCAATTTGTGTCATTCCCATGCAGCCTAAACCAATATTCGGAACAACTAATCCCTGATTTCCTAATTTTATTTTTTTTATTGTATCCATCATTTACTTTAAATTTTTAGATTAAAATTTGATAATACAAAGATCTGCAGTTGTTGTTATTCCAGAGTATCCAAATCTCTAGTAGTTGTATCCAAAATGGGGAAAGTGTTTTATCTAACCGCAAAGTTGGCTAAACTAATTGTTTACAAAGCTTTGCGAACTTTGCGTTTAATATTAAGTATTACTAAAAAACACCTAGCGAACTTTGCGGTTAAATTATGTTCAAAGTAAAACTTGAAACCTAAACAAACTCCAATTGATACCAAAAAAGAATGCCGGCATCTTAAAGACGTCGGCATTATTTAACTAACCAAAACCAAAATAATAAATAACCAGTTTATTACAGTACAAAGATCAGATATAAATCGACGTTATGCTGTTAAGATCTTGTTATTACTTTGTTGGAAGTAAGTTAATGTTAAACAGTCCATTCTTTGCAGTTAACTGTTTTCGAAGGAAATTGAAATTTGGGATTTTTTATTGGAATTTAATTCAAAAAAGAATGCCGGCATCTCGAAGACGCCGGCATCATTTAACTAACCAAAACCAAAATAATAAATAACCAGTTTATTACATTACAAAGGTCAGACATAAATCGACGTTACGCTGTTAAGGTTTTGTTATTACTTTGTTGGACATACGTTAAGATTTTTAAAGTACAGGTTTTAAGCTTTCTGCAACGTTAAATAATTTTTGATTATTAAAATATAATTACAATCAATTTTGTTTATGAATATCGTAAATATAAGTTTGTATATTTGATAAAACATTAAAAATCAGCAAAATGGAAGAAAAGAAAAAATTAACAACTGTAACGGGAGCACCAGTTCCTGATAATCAGAACATTCAGACAGCTGGGCCTCGCGGACCTGTATTATTACAAGATTTTTGGTTCCTCGAAAAGATGGCACATTTTGATCGCGAAGTTATTCCAGAAAGAAGAATGCATGCTAAGGGTTCGGGCGCATACGGGACTTTTACAGTGACACATGATATTACCAAATATTCTAAAGCCGACTTGTTTTCGGAAATTGGTAAGAAAACCGAAATGTTTGTACGTTTTTCTACTGTTGCAGGAGAAAGAGGTGCTGCTGATGCGGAAAGAGATATCCGTGGTTTTGCCATGAAATTTTATACAAATGAAGGAAATTGGGATTTGGTTGGAAATAATACTCCAGTATTCTTTTTCCGTGATCCAATGAAATTTCCTGACCTAAACCATGCCGTAAAACGTGATCCAAAAACCAATTTGAGAAGTGCTGATAACAATTGGGATTTTTGGACATTATTACCAGAGGCATTACATCAGGTTACTATTGTAATGAGCGATAGAGGAATTCCGAGATCGTATAGAGAAATGCACGGATTTGGAAGTCATACTTTTAGTTTTATCAATTCACAAAACGAAAGACATTGGGTAAAATTCCACTTGGTTTCACAGCAAGGAATTGAGAATCTTTCAGATGAAGAAGCAGCTTCTTTAGTTGGAAGAGATAGAGAAAGTCATCAAAGAGATTTATTTGATGCGATTGAAGAAGGTAATTTCCCAAAATGGAAAATGTTTGTTCAGATCATGTCAGAAGAACAAGCAAAAACATATCGTTTCCACCCATTCGATTTGACTAAAGTTTGGTTAAAAGGAGATTTTCCGCTAATTCCAGTTGGAGAATTCGAACTAAATAAAAACCCTGAAAATTATTTTGCAGAAGTAGAGCAAGCCGCTTTTAATCCAGCACACGTAGTTCCAGGAATTGGTTTCTCACCAGATAAAATGCTTCAAGGACGTTTGTTCTCTTACGGAGATGCTCATCGCTACCGTTTAGGAGTAAACAACTATCAAATTCCAGTAAACTCTTCAAGATGTCCGTACAACAGTTTCCACAGAGACGGCGCAATGCGTGTAGATGGTAATTTTGGAGGAAGAAAACACTATGAACCAAATAGTTTTGGTGAATGGCAGGATCAGCCGGAAACAAAAGAACCGCCATTGGCAATTTACGGTGATGCGTATGCGCACAATTTTAGAGAAGACGACAGTGATTATTTTACACAACCTGGACTTTTATTCCGTTTATTGACAGAGGAGAAAAAACAGCTTTTGTTTAAAAATACAGCGGGACAAGTAGGAGGAGCGCAGAAATTTATTCAGGTTCGTCATATTAGAAACTGTTTCAAAGCCGATCCAGCTTATGGAGAAGGTGTAGCAAATGCTCTTGGAATGACAATGGATGAAGTTGATAACTTTGATGATCCAAGATTAGCGATTAGAGCGAGATAGGTTTTTTTTGAGGTTCTGAGGGGCTAAGGTTCTAAGAAGCTAAGTTTTTTTTTAGATTCTTAATTATTATCTATAAAGTAACCCGACAGGTTTTTAAAACCTGTCGGGTTTATTATTTTTACGACCGCAAAGTTCATTCCGTAGGAATGTTTGGTTGGTAGAATTAATGTAGTGTAGTGAGCTTACGTTCCGTAGGAACGTTTGATTTCTTCGTTTGAGCATTTTTTTCTACTAACGGAGTATAAATTGAATTAAAAAAACAAACCCAAATCGAAAGAATGTAAATCTCAGAATCTTAGTATCTCAGAAACTTAGCATCTTTAAGAAAAAACCACTGTCTTATTACTATAAACCATTGTTTTACGTTCAGAATGTAATTTTATGGCTCTTGCTAAAACGATGCGTTCTAAATCACGTCCTTTCATAATAAAATCTTCTACAGAATGAATGTGCGAAACTCTCGAAATATCTTGCTCGATAATCGGACCCTCATCTAATTCTTCTGTAACATAATGACTTGTTGCACCAATAATTTTTACACCACGTTTAAAAGCCGAATGATACGGTTTTGCACCAGGAAAAGCCGGCAAAAACGAATGATGAATATTGATGATTTTATTTTCGTAAAGCGAAATCAATTTTGGAGTGATAATTTGCATATAACGCGCCAAGACAATAAAATTGATCTCATATCTTTTTAATAATTCAATTTGTTTGGCTTCACCTTCTTCTTTATTGTCTTTTGTAAAAGGAACATAATGAAACGGAATATCAAAACGTTCAGCAATAGATCTTAAATCATTATGATTACTAATAATCAACGGAATCTCGATATTCAATTCACCAGCGCTGTAACGTCCTAAAATATCAAAAAGACAATGATCATATTTAGAAACAAATAATGCCATTTTAGGTTTTTGTTCCTGACTGTACATATCCCAAGACATATCAAATTTGGAAGCTAAAGCTTGGTCAAAATCTTCTTTGAAACTTTCAATTGTAATTTCAGTATTGGTAAACTCACATTCCAATCGCATAAAAAATACATTTTGTTCTACGTCAACGTGCTGATCAATGTACGTGATATTACCACCAACTTTAGCAATAAAAGTAGTCACTGAGGCAATAATATTTTTTTGATCTTTACAGTGAATTAAAATGGTTATTTTCTGCATTTGGTTTTGTTTTTTGGTTCAATCGGTTAATCGTTAATCTGTTTAATTGTATTAAGGCAGCTGTAAATCCTTTGCTTCTTTGTAACTCTGCATCTTTGAGCCTTTTAAAAAATTACTTTCTGTCTTGCATAGCAAAAACACTTCTTAATAAAGGAGTTGTTCTCGCAGAAATGTTGTTACGAATTTCTTTTTCTTCTACAGCAATCATTTTGAATACACCAGACAAAGCCTGAGTTGTAGTATAATCAGTTAAATCTGGATTTACTTTTTTAACTAACGGAATCGTATTGTATTTTGTGATGATATTTTTCCAAACCACATCTGCACCCACTTTTTCAAATGAGCTTTTGATTACAGGATTAAATTTTCCGTACAAAGTAGTTGTTGTACTTCCTTGTAGATAACTTGTTGCAGCGCTGTCATTTCCTAAAAGAATGTTTTTAGCATCTGTAAACGACATATTTTTTACGGCAGTAACAAAAATTGGAGTTGCTTCTTTTACAGCATCTTCGGCAGCGCGGTTTAGCATTTTAATTCCTTCATCTGCAAGTGAACTCAAACCAACTTTTCTTAAAGTAGCATCTACTTTTTGAAGTTCTGCAGGCATTAAAATCTTTACGGCTTCGTTTTTATAAAACCCGTCAACTGCAGTTAATTTACTTACTTGCTGCGTAATTCCTTTGTTTAGTGCTTCTTTCAATCCAGAAGCAATATCTGCATTTCCAGCAGGAAGCTGAGAAGCTATTTGTGGTAACTGATTTAAAGTCTGTTGTACTTGCGCACACGAAGTAAGAGAAAATGTTACGGCTATTAGTAAAATCTTTTTCATTATGGAGTTTTATTTAAGTTTCAAAAATACTACTTATTCAAAAACAAAGCCACAATTTTATTTAAACGGAAGTAACATTTTGTTGTAAACTTAACATGACTCAAATAAGCGTTTTAGAAACTAGGACATTTGACCCTTAAATTTACGGCCAAGACATACGGATATTCTGTTCCCAATAGGATTTGCTTGAAATATAAGAAGGTTTAAGTTCGATTATTGGCTTGTAGTTATATTCAAAAAGCTGTACGCGAATAATTTTTTCTTCGCTGTCATCTTTCATCTCAATATTACCTTCGGCATTATCAATTATTTTCTTTCTTTGAAGGTATAAGTTAGGTTTTTCAATAATAAATGCTGTGACTGCTTCTCCGTGCAGTTTTAAATTACAGCCAATTAATTTTCCATTGCTGTCAAGCGATTCGATTTTTGTCAAATAATTATTTTGATAATAATATATTTCAAATGCAATACGGCAGGATCCAGGTTGCAATTTATTATTCCGTAAGCGAAAACGAAGCACTTGATTTTTCGCATTCGTAAACTCTACGCTTCCGTTGCCTTGCGCGTCAACCTCATTATGTAAAATTCTGAAAGGTTTTGAGAACTGTGTTATTCGACCTAAATACGCTTGATAATTTCCCGCAGATTGAGCAAATGCAGTAATGTATACAAGAAGTCCAAAAAACAGACTGAATAAAGATTTCATTTTAAAATTTTATTTGCGTTGCGAGATTTACTTCTGTAAAAATCTATATCTTTAATTTATGATTTTGCAAATAAAGAACATTTAGAAGAATAAGAATAATAGATCACATTTATTCTGGCTTCTTTAAGCTTAACTTTCTGAAATTACATCTCTAGCAATAGCTGCAAGTTTATCTGCAGCATGCAGAATTTTTTGTTTCATCTTTTCATCATGTCTATACGCGCAACTTTCTATCGCACTGTATAAATCAATAAAAACATCGGCAAGATTTAAGGGTATAGTTTTGTTTGCTTGAATTATCGGTTTTAAATTGCGTAACAATAAACATGTTTTTTCAAACTTATCTTCATCAAAACCAATATTTGATCTTGTAGTCTCATCAAAATCTAAAAAAGCATCAATAAATAACTGGTATTTATCCATAGACATGATTAGTTTTCTGTAAGTTACTTGATTAGTAATTAATTATAAACAGAATTTTGGTTGAGATCATCTAATATAGTAAGCGTATAATCTTTTCCGCCTACAAGAAGGTAAAGCAAAGATTTCAGCATATAGATTGGTGCGTAAGGCATGATACGCCAGCTTAATGACAAATTCAAAAAGAAATGTTTAAGCGCATATTTAAAAGTAGTTTCGTTTGGACGAATAAAGTAAACATTTGAAAGCTTAAACCTCTTGAAGAGTTTCGAAATTGCATTAGGAAAAGCAACAAATTTTCCGCCTTGTTGTACCAATACATTTATTTCGAACATTGTTAAGCCTTCGGTATTATTTGTTTTCATGATTAAATAAAATTTAAATAATAAATAGTGGTATAATATTTTGCAAAGTTCTAGAAGTTTAACTATTTAAATTGGAACTAAAAGCCTAAAAAATAACAATATAAGGTCAATTTTGCGCATAAAAAAAAGAGAATTTATCAAATTTTGACTTGATAAATTCTCTTAAAAATATTTTGTTGGTTTTTATTTAATTGTTAACCAATTCATTTTCTTTTTCTGGAAACAATTCACGAGTTAATTCAGCATCTTTCTCGTAAACATCTTGAAAGAATCCAATTTCGCCATTTTCATTTACCATCGAAGTAAAATAAGTGATAAAAATCGGCACTTTTTTAGACAATTTAAAGCTGTTTTCTGTTTTACCTTCCATAGCTTTATCAATTTTTGCCGGTGTCCATTCTGGATAATCCTGAAGCATAGCAACCGCTAATTCTTTAGCAAGTTTCACATTGATACAACCGTGGCTGAATGTTCTTTTTTCAAAATCAAATAAAGTTTTAGACGGCGTATCGTGCATATAAATATCTTCTGCATTTGGAAACATAAATTTCACCAATCCTAAAGAGTTGTCTGGACCTGGTTTTTGTCTTACCATTCCGTTTACCATTTCCATGTTTTTCTCAGCCAAATAATTAGGATCTGAAGCGATTTTAGATTTTAATTCGTTTTGCACAATACTTTGCGGTACTGTCCAATATGGACTAAAAACGATTCTGTCAATTTCTCCATTAAAAATAGTTGTTTTAGTTAAAGGCGCACCAACAAATACAGGCGAAGTCAATTGTACTTTTCCGTTTTTAACATAAACCATTTCATAAGAAGGAACATTTACTAAAACATATTCATCGTTTGCAGCAATTTGAGCAGCAATAGCACGGCATCTTTCCATATTAAGTTTCAAAGTTGCGATCTTATCAGAAAGCGAAACATTCATTTCTTTAATATGTTCTTCGGCAAGAATATAATTTGGTTTAAATCCGTTACGAACTTTATATTTCATCACGGCATCCATTAATTCTCTATCATAAAAATCGCTCTTAGAATCCTCTTTTAAATCCCCCAATAAATACAAGCGGGTTCTAACTTGAGCAATAGTATTGGATACGGCATCTGGACGTAAATCTTTATAAGGTACTTCTGTTTCAATAGGTTTCCATTTATGAGAACGTTCTAATTTTTTATATTTTTTTAAAACATCCTGCAATTTATAATATTGATCGTATTCTACTTTAGCGTCAGATGCTACTGTATTATTTGCCTCCTCAATTGTACTGTAATTAAGGAAATCTTTCAACATATCGTTGTAAGCTATTTTTTTCTTGTCAGCATTATTTTTTTTGGTGTAAAGAACATACAGAGAGCTCAAAAGCATATCTGCATCTGTTTTAGAAAGAGTAGTTTCTGATGAATTGCTAAAAAGCTGATCAATTTCTTTTTGATAAGGAACAATTAAATCAGTTGTTTTTTTTGCTTTTTCGTATAAAACTCCAGCAAATTCATTAATTTCATCTTCATCATACCAGATTGTTCCTAATGATCTGTTTTTGTATAATGACATTACTTCAGATCTGTATTTTTTTAAATCAGAGTATCTTTTGAAGAAGTTGTTTGTAACTTCATTGTTTTCGTCTAAATCATTATTATTTAAAGATTTATAGGTGTCATTTAAAATTTTGTTTCCTTTAGTTTCTTTTCTTTCATAGCTATTGAAAGAAAATAAACTAAAGCTAATAGCTATAATTAAGCTTAGTGGAATAAATGTTTTCATTTTCATTTAATTTTTACGTTATACTTAGATTTAAAGTTTTTTGGGTAAAAATTTGGGGTCGTTTCTACGTTTGTAAAATTACTTTAGGATGTTGATAATGAAGTTGTTTTATTTAAATTAGATTTTTCAAAATTGCCATGTAGTAGGTTTATATAATATAAATCAGATAGTTAGAAATTTTGTTACCCATAGATTCCGAAAACGTTATATTTTTTTGTTAACATACAGCTATGACAATGATCAAATATTAAAATAATTTGTAAATTGCTCCCATAAAATTATCATATTCATAAAATGGAACAACAAAAACCATATAATCCTAAAAATAAAGTAAGAATTGTTACTGCTGCTTCACTTTTTGACGGACACGATGCTGCCATCAATATTATGCGCCGCATTATCCAGTCAACGGGAGTTGAGGTAATTCACCTTGGTCACGACCGAAGTGTCGAAGAAGTGGTAAACACCGCTATTCAAGAAGATGCAAATGCAATTGCAATGACTTCTTATCAAGGCGGACACAATGAATACTTTAAATATATGTATGATTTGCTTCGCGAAAAAGGAGCGGGTCACATTAAAATCTTCGGAGGCGGAGGTGGTGTAATTTTGCCAAGTGAAATTTCAGAATTACATGAATATGGTATTACCAGAATTTATTCTCCAGACGATGGTCGTTCTTTAGGACTTCAAGGAATGATTAATGATTTGGTAGAACAATCTGATTTTCCTATTGGAGATCAATTGAAAGGAGAAATTGATCATATCGAAAATAAAGTGCCAACAGCAATTGCACGTTTGATTTCTGCAGCAGAAAACTTTCCTGAAATTGCAAAACCAGTTTTTGATAAAATTCATGAAATAAATTCAACTTCTAAAATTCCAGTTTTAGGAATTACAGGAACAGGAGGAGCAGGAAAATCTTCTTTGGTTGACGAATTGGTTCGCCGTTTCTTAATTGATTTCCCCGAAAAAACAATCGGATTGATTTCTGTAGATCCTTCAAAGAGAAAAACTGGAGGCGCGCTTTTAGGAGACAGAATCCGTATGAATGCCATAAATAATCCGAGAGTTTATATGCGTTCGCTGGCGACACGTCAGTCGAATTTGGCTTTATCTAAATATGTAGCCGAAGCAATTCAGGTTTTAAAAGCGGCCAAATACGATTTGATTATTTTGGAAACTTCAGGAATTGGTCAATCGGATACGGAGATTATGGATCATTCTGATGTATCCTTATATGTAATGACACCAGAATTTGGTGCTGCCACACAATTGGAGAAAATCGACATGCTTGATTTTGCCGATTTAGTGGCTTTAAACAAATTTGATAAACGTGGTGCGCTTGATGCAATTCGCGATGTAAAAAAACAATACCAGCGCAATCATAATCTTTGGGATAAAAATCCAGATGAAATGCCGGTTTTCGGAACCATTGCTTCGCAGTTTAACGATCCTGGAATGAACACGCTTTACAAAGCAATCATGGATAAAGTGGTAGAAAAAACCGATTCAGATTTGAAATCGACTTTTGAAATCACCAAAGAAATGAGCGAGAAAATATTTGTGATTCCGCCACACCGAACACGTTATTTATCTGAAATTGCAGAGAATAACAGAAGTTATGATGAAACGGCAATTTCGCAGCAAAAAGTAGCACAAAAATTATACGGAATCTTCAAAACTATAGAATCTGTTTCTGGTAAATTGCCACAAATTACAAAAGCTGGAATCGATGATTCGACTGTCATCGGGAATGAAGTCGAAGGACTTAATGAAAACAGAATCTTCTTAAACCTTTTACTAAATCAATTTGATAAAGTAAAAATGGATTTAGATCCATACAATTGGGAAATTATTCTGAGTTGGGCTGATAAAGTAGCGAAATACAAAAATCCAGTTTACTCGTTTAAAGTTCGTGATAAAGAAATCAAAATCGCGACACATTCTGAAAGTTTATCACATTTACAAATTCCGAAAATTGCTTTACCTAAATATGAAGCGTGGGGCGATATCCTGCGTTGGAATTTACAAGAGAATGTTCCAGGAGAATTTCCGTTTGCTTCGGGATTGTATCCGTTTAAACGTGAGGGCGAAGATCCTTCGAGAATGTTTGCGGGCGAGGGCGGACCGGAAAGAACCAATAAACGTTTTCATTATGTGAGTTCGGGAATGCCTGCAAAACGTCTTTCTACGGCTTTTGATAGTGTAACTTTATACGGAAATGATCCAGATGTGCGTCCGGATATTTACGGCAAAATCGGAAATGCCGGAGTTTCGATTTGTTGTTTGGACGATGCCAAAAAGCTATATTCAGGTTTTGATTTGGTTCATGCTTTGACATCTGTAAGTATGACGATCAATGGGCCTGCGCCAATGCTTTTAGGATTCTTTATGAATGCGGCAATCGATCAGCAATGCGAGATTTACATCAAAGCAAATGATTTAGAAAATGAAGTTGAAGCTAAAATCAACAATATATATAAGGAAAAAGGAATCGAAAGACCGAAATACCAAGGCGAACTTCCAGCAGGAAACAACGGTTTGGGATTAATGCTTTTGGGCGTTACCGGAGATCAGGTTTTGCCTTTGGAGGTTTATAATGAAATCAAAGTAAAAACATTATCTCAAGTCCGTGGAACGGTTCAGGCTGATATTTTAAAAGAAGATCAGGCACAAAATACCTGTATTTTCTCAACCGAATTTGCGTTACGATTAATGGGTGACGTTCAGGAATATTTTATTACCAAAAACGTTCGTAATTTTTATTCGGTTTCGATTTCAGGATATCATATTGCCGAGGCGGGAGCAAATCCAATTACGCAATTAGCCTTTACACTTTCAAATGGTTTCACTTACGTGGAATATTATTTGAGCCGTGGCATGAACATCAACGATTTTGGACCAAACTTATCGTTCTTCTTCTCCAACGGAGTAGATCCAGAATATTCAGTTATTGGACGTGTGGCGCGTAAAATTTGGGCAAAAGCGATGAAATTGAAATACGGAGCCAACGAAAGAGCACAAATGCTGAAATATCATATTCAGACATCCGGACGTTCGTTGCACGCGCAGGAAATAGATTTCAACGATATTAGAACAACATTACAAGCTTTGTATGCGATTTACGATAACTGTAATTCATTGCACACCAACGCTTACGACGAAGCGATTACAACTCCAACAGAAGAGTCAGTTCGTCGTGCCATGGCGATTCAGCTGATTATTAATAAAGAATTAGGTTTAGCCAAAAACGAAAACCCAATTCAAGGTTCATTCATCATCGAAGAATTAACCGATTTAGTTGAAGCTGCCGTTTTACAAGAATTCGACAGAATCACAGAAAGAGGCGGCGTTCTTGGTGCTATGGAAACGATGTACCAGCGTTCTAAAATTCAGGAAGAAAGTTTGTATTATGAAACTTTAAAACACAACGGAGATTTCCCAATTGTGGGTGTAAATACTTTCTTGAGTTCAAAAGGTTCGCCAACGGTAATTCCAGCTGAGGTAATTCGTGCCACAGAAGAAGAAAAGCAATACCAGATTACAATGCTGGACAACCTGCATAATTTCCACGAAGCAAAAGTAAACGAGCATTTAAACAAACTGCAAGAAGCCGCAATTAAAAACGAAAATTTATTCGATTATTTAATGGAAGCTACAAAAGTTTGCTCTTTAGGGCAGATTACTTCGGCGTTGTTTGAGGTTGGTGGGCAGTATAGAAGGAATATGTAATTATTTGCTTAATAGATTTATGGAAGGCCTCTCATGTGAATGAGAGGTTTTTTGTTTTGAAAATCATTACTTGTACCAGTAAAAGAATAAAATTTCATATAGTTTGTTATTTCGACGTCAGGAGAAGTCTCCGTAAATAGCTCCGTATAGAATGTCGTCAATCTTTGCAGAGTTTCTCGCGAAGATTTCTCCTCCGTCGAAATGACAAGATTGTGGGTTCTTTAACGAGTTCTATAAAAAGTTCCGAAGGAACGAACCATATTGTAGGGATGGATTTTAATCCATTCAACGCATAGTTTGTCGTCAATCTTTGTAGAGTTTCTTGCGAAGATTTCTCCTTTGTCGAAATGACAATATTGTGATAATTTCTCATAAGAATTTCATAAAAGTTCCGAAGGAACGAACCATATTGTAGGGATGGATTTTAATCCATTCAACGCATAGTTTGTCGCCAATCTTTGTAGAGTTGTTTACGGAGATTTCTCCTCAGTCGAAATGAGAATATTGGGGTTTTTTCTGAACTAGTTTTATAAAAGTTCCGAAGGAACGAATCATATTGTAGGGATGGATTTTAATCCATTCAGCGCAAAGGTTTTTTGCAGGGATGAATACATCCAACGCATAGTTTGTCGTCAATCTTTATAGAGTTTCTTGTGGAGATTTCTCCTTACGTCGAAATGACAATATAGTGATAATTGAATTTATCTTTAATATCTATTAAAAAGAGTCAAATAAAAAAAAGCAGTTCTTCTGGTAAAAGAACTGCTTTCTAGAATTTTTCGTTGAAAAAAAAAAGCTTAGCGACGGAAAGACGGACTCTGATTAACAGTTTCGTCTAACTTTACTGCTTTTACTTTTTTTGCAGCAACTTTAATCTCGTGTTTCGAAATTTTGTCGTTTGCTTTCACTTCAAGAACGTAAGTTCCTGCTGGAAAACTCTCTAAACTAATTGTTTTAGAAACTTCTAAATTGTTTGCTGCAGCGTTTCCTGCATAAAGTAAATTGTGGCTTTCATCATAAATTGAGAAAGATGAATTTTCAACAGTGTCTAAAGTAAAGCTAACTACTTTTCCGTTTCCTGTTTTAATGTTTAGAACGTAATCACCTTTTCCATCAATGGCATAGGTAAAAACAGTCGCTAAAAAAAAGGCAGCAACTAAACCTGCTTTGGTAAATTTTGTCATGTTTTTTTTAATGTTAATTACTAAATGTGGAACGCGTAAAACTACAAATACAAATTTAATTTTTAGCAATAAATTCGGTTTTTTAAACACTTAAGTTGTTGAATTAAAACTATTTCTGCATTTTGTTTGAACTATGTACGTATTTACTGGAGTTCTGGATTGGATTTTTTATTTTTTTTCTAATATTTTTTTAAAGCTTAAAAATCAACAAGTTGTATTTATAAGAATATCTTTTCAGAAACAAGTTTAGTGTAAAGTTTACATTTAATTTTGGGGTAAAAAAAACAGCTCGTTGAGTCATCAAGAGCTGTTCTTTTCTTCAAACAATAAATAAAAGTTATTTTTTTTAACCTTCTTTTATACCTTTAAAAAGTATAAATTTTTAACGTGCAGCAACACTTGTACTTTTACCAAATCCTGATTTGTAAACAGACGAAACTGCACTTCTTGATAATGACGCATGATCGTCAATTGTGATTTCGTATTTTGATTTTTTCATAGTATCTTCTACTTCTAATATATACGTTCCCTCAGGAAATTGTTCTAAATTAAAAGTTCTTAAAATTCCTTCTTTGCCAGAAGCGACTTCAGAATAAATTAAAGTTCCGTCTTTATCATAAATAGCTAAATTGGCTTTCTGTAATTTGTTAAGTGCGAAAGTGATCAGTTTTCCATTAGCTTTTAATACATGAAGATTGAATTCTCCATTTCCATCAATTGCGTAAGTGCTTATTCCTGTGAAAAGCAACGCTGCTACTAAACTCAATTTTGCAATCTTTTTCATGGTACTTAGTTTTTAAATTATTAGTTCTAATTCTCTGATGCTAAATTACTTATGTATTACAAGGTAAAAGACAACTGTATTTTCCAATTTCTATGCTATATTCTCATTTACGAAACCGTTATAGGTTAAAACTGAATTATTTTTAATGTTTTTGTTAATTCGCTTATTATTGTTTAAGCTTTTTATTGATTTTAACTTTACAATGGGTTAAGAATTTATTTACGAAAATGAAAAATATTTAACCGCAGAGAACGCAAAGGTTTACGCAAAGCACGCTAAGTTTTTTGAAGTAAGTTTTATAGATTAAAAAAGTTCGCAAAGCCGTGAAAATATAACTTTTTAGAACTTTAAGTTTTTTAAAGAAGATTTTAACGCAAAGAACGCAAAGGTTTACGCAAAGTGCGCTAAGTATTTTCGAGTAAAATTTAAAGAATAAAAAAGTTCGCAAAGCTATGTTGGTAAAGCTTTGCGAACTTTGCGTTTTATACGCGTAATCTTAAATTAAAAAATCTTTGCGCTCTTTGCGGTAAAAAAACTTTACGTCTAAATATAGCTTTGTGCTCTTTGCGGTAAAACTTTACGATTAAACAAAAAAATATAGAGCAAAAAAAAACAGCTCAGTAACCACAAAGAGCTGTTTTTAAAACTTTTGAAAGTTTTTTAACTTACTAACTATCTAACCTCACTTTTTATACTGTATAGTATAAAAACTTTTTTAGCGTACTGCAACGCTAGTATTTTTAGCAGAATCTGATTTGTAAACCGAAGAAACTGCTTTTTGAGATAAAACAGTAACAGTATCAGTTACAGAGATTTCGTATTTTGCTTTTTTTGTATTGTCTTCAATTTCTAAAAAATAAATTCCTTCTGGAAATTCTTCCAGGCTGAACGTTCTTAAGATGCCATCTTTTCCAGAAGCTTTTTCAGAATAGATCACAGATCCATCTTTAGCATAAATTGTCAAATTTGCTTTCTGAGTTTGGTTAAGACCAAAACTAATTAATTTGCCGTTAGCTTTTATAACGTGAAGATTAAACTCTGCAGTGCCATCAATTGCGTAAGTGCTTATTCCTGTGAAAAGCAACGCAGCTACTAAACTCATTCTGATAATCTTTTTCATGGTATTTAGTTTTAAATTAATAGTTCTAATTCTCTGATGCTAAATTACTTCGGATGTAAGTAGTATTAAACAACTATATTTTCCTATTTCTATGCTATATTCTCATTTACGAAACCGTTATAGGTTAAAATTTGAATTATATTTACCATTTTGGCTTAAACGCCTTTTATTTTTCAACGTTTTTCATAATTTTCAATTAACAATGAGGTAATGATTTCTTTAAAAAATGTAGGAATGTAGTAATGTTGATTTTACCGCAAAGAGCATAAAGGTTTACGCAAAGCACACTAGGTCTTTTTTAGTAAATTAATAAAAAGTTCGCAAAGCGATATGGATGTAGCTTTGCGAACTTTGCGTTTATATTTAATATTTGATTAAAAAATCTTTGCGCTCTTTGCGATAAAAACGTTACGGTAAACAAAAAAGTATAGAGCAAAAAAAAACAGCTCAGTAACCACAAAGAGCTGTTTTTAAAACTTTTGAAAGTTTTTAACTTACTAACTATCTAACCTCACTTTTTATACTGTATTAGAGTATAAAAATTTTAAGTGCCGTGAAGTAGCACTTAACCTTTATAATATTTACTTCTTAGTTAGAAGTAGTTCCTTTTGAAGATAAAACTGAATTATTTGAATTTACAGTAATATCGTATTTTACTTTTTTAAAATTATCAGCAACTTCTAAAACGTAAGCTCCTTGTGGAAACTCTTCTAAACTGAAAGTTCTTAAAATTCCGTTTTTTCCAGAAGCATTTTCAGTGTAAATTAAATTACCATTTGTATCGTAAATACTGATAACTGCTTTTTGAAGTTGATTAATACCAAAAGCAATAACCTTGCCATTTGCTTTTAAAACATGAAGATTTAAAGCTTCATTTCCATCAATTGCGTAAGTACTCATTCCAGTTAAAAGTACTGCGCATACTAAACTTAATCTCATTATCTTTTTCATATTCGTGGTATTTAAATTTTTAGTTCATTTCTCTGAGGCAAAGTTATAGCAGCATGTGTGTTATTTTAACAACTATATTTTCCAATTTCTATGCTGTATTCTCATTTACGAAACCGTTATAGGTTAAAATTTGATTTAAATCTTATGTTTTTGTTAATTTGATTGTTATTCTTCAAAGTTTTTTAAAAATTGAATACATCTTAAAATTTCTATTTTTCTTACAAAAATTACTATATTGGTAATATTTCCTGTTTTAAATGAGATTCTTTAAAAAAATATAGAGAAAAAAAATGAGACCTGAAAAAAAAGCCGATTTTGATATAAAATCCGCAGTATTAAGAACGTTGTTTTAATGTAAAATTCGCATTTACGAAACCGTTATAGGTTAAAATTTAAATTATTTTAGGTGATTTTGTTAATTTTGCTATTATTTTTTAAAGAAATTATCATGAAGACAATTGCCCCAGCTCTTGAAGTGATAACTAACTCATACGGAAGTTCTTTTACCTACACCAAACACGCCGAAAAGACCAATAGTAAAGCTCATTTATGGCATTATCATCCAGAGATTGAGTTGGTTTATATAAATGGCGGGGCAGGGAAGAGACAAATAGGAAGCCACGTTTCTTATTATACCAATGGTAGTTTACTTTTAATAGGAGCCAATTTGCCACATTGCGGTTTTACAAATGAGCAGACAGGAAATACAACAGAAACTGTTATTCATATTAAACCCGAATTTTTAGGAGGTGATTTTTTAGGCGCTCCAGAAATGAAAAAGATCCAAAACATTTTGAATCAGGCTAAAGGCGGCATCGCTTTTGGCGGTGAAACAAAAAATCGTCTTGGACATAAAATAGAAATGATGGAAAACGAGTCGCCATTACAGCGTCTTATGACACTTTTAAGTGTTTTAGACGAATTAGAATCGGCTGATGAATATACGATCTTAAATGCTGATGGCTTTTCACTCGAATTACAGACACAGGATAATGATCGTATTAATGTAGTTTTTAATTTTGTGAAAGATAATTTTCAAGAATCGATTTCTATAGATGAGGTTTCGAGTCTAGTAAGTATGACAACGCCTTCGTTTTGCCGTTATTTTAAAAAGATTTCCAATAAAACATTTACAGAATTTGTAAATGAATACCGTTTGGTTCACGCCTCAAAACTTTTGGCAGAACAGCCAATGAGTATAAATGAAGTGTGTTACGAAAGTGGATTTAATAATTTCAGTCACTTTAGTAAATCATTTAAACAATATACAGGTAAAAGCGCTTCGCAATACCGACATGAACATAAGATTATAATTAGCTAGTAACTTCTATTTGCCACGAATTACACAAATTTTCGCGAATTATTTGTGTTAATTAGTGTAATTCGTGGCAAAAGAAAATTATGGCAATATTCAAAAATCCGATTGGTGAAATACTGGTCGGATTTTTCATATATTTTATTTTGAAAAAGGTATATTTACAAACCCTAATCAGAAAAATATATTAAAATGAAGAAATTTAAAATGCTGTTGTCTTTATTTTTGCTTTGTCTTACCACCATGACAT
>NZ_CAMLIX010000073.1 GCF_946479975.1 uncultured Flavobacterium sp. | reverse complement strand
GAAAGAGGAGCCAGAATCGACGACAAACGTTCTGAAGCTGCAATGGAGAAAAGAAAACAACAAGGGTACTTTTAATTCAATTAAAAATTAAGAATTAAAAATTAAAAGTTAGAATTAAAAAAACAAAAACATACAGATTTAAGTTTCGAGTGAACATGAAACCTGAAACTTTAAACCTGAAACAATATATAAGATGGACGTTTTAAAAATAGCAACAGCAGGAAGTGTAGATGACGGAAAAAGTACTTTGATCGGAAGATTGTTGTACGATACAAAATCATTGACTACAGATAAAATCGAAGCAATCGAAAAAAGCAGTAAACAAAAAGGATACGATTATTTAGATTTCTCTTTGGCAACTGACGGATTAGTAGCAGAAAGAGAGCAGGGAATCACGATTGATGTTGCGCATATTTATTTTTCGACTGCCAAGAAAAGTTACATTATTGCCGATACTCCAGGTCACGTAGAATATACCAGAAACATGGTTACAGGAGCTTCAACTTCTCAGGTTTCTATTATTTTGATTGATGCCAGAAAAGGCGTTATTGAGCAGACGTATCGTCACTTTTTTATCAATAATTTATTGAGAGTAAAAGAAGTAATTGTTGCCATCAACAAAATGGATTTGGTTGATTATTCAGAAGAAGTTTTCAATAAAATCAAAGCAGATTTTCAGGCATTAAACGCAAAAAGTACTTTCAAAGAACAAAACGTAAGTTATATTCCGTTAAGTGCAATCAACGGTGGAAACGTAGTTGACAAATCAGAAAACATGCCTTGGTACGACGGACAAACCGTTTTAGAACATTTAGAAGGATTACATTCTCATGATGTTTACGAAGCAGGAAAAGCACGTTTCCCGGTTCAGACTGTCATTCGTCCGAAAACTGAAGAATACCACGATTTTAGAGGTTATGCCGGAAAATTATACGGAAATTCAATTAAAGTTGGAGATGCTGTAACGGTTCTTCCTTCTTTAACAGAATCAAAAGTTTCAAAAATTCACTTCTTTGATAAAACATTTGACGAAGCTTCAGCAGGTTCTTCAATTACAATCGAATTAGAAAATGATATCAATGTAACAAGAGGTGACATGATTGTAAAATCTGACGAGCTTCCAAAAATTGAAAAAGAAATCACGACAACAGTTTGCTGGATGGACAGTAAAAAACTGGTTGCAGGAACAAAATATATCGTTCAGCACAACACAAATAGTGTATTGGCAAAAGTAGAAAGTATTAAAAATACCATCTCAACGGATTATTCAGGAACGAAAGAAGCTTCACAATTAGCGATAAACGAAATTGGAGAAGTGAGCATCAAATTAAGCAAGCCTTTGTATTTCGACGCTTACAACGACAACAAATCAAACGGAGCTTTTATCTTAATTGATACAGCGACAAACACAACAGCAGGAGTAGGATTCATTAGATAGTTGATAGTTTATGGTTTTTGGTTGGTAGTTCTGCTGTCAACAACTAACGATAAACAACCAACAATAAACTACAAACTAAAAGAGAAATGGAAAGTTTTAGAACAGAAATAGAAAATCCGGTAGTTCAGAGAGAGATTATCGAATTAGAAAAAAAGATTCATTTATTCCGTGGAGGAAAAATTGATGATGAGCGTTTTCGTAGTCTTCGTTTAGCACGCGGTATCTACGGTCAGCGTCAGGAAGGCGTTCAGATGATTCGTATCAAATTGCCTTATGGAAAAGTGACCAGCGAGCAATTGAGAAGAATTACCGAAGTATCCGATAAATATTCTACAGGACGTTTGCATATTACAACCCGTCAGGATATCCAGATTCACTACGTAAGTTTGGATAGAACGCCAGAACTTTGGTCAGAATTGGCAAAAGACGATATTACTTTGCGTGAAGCGTGCGGAAATACCGTTAGAAATATCACAGGAAGCGAATTGGCTGGTGTAGATGTAAACGAACCATTTGACGTTTCGCCTTATGCACACGGACTTTTTCAATATCTGTTAAGAAACCCAATTTGTCAGGAAATGGGACGTAAATTCAAAATTTCGTTCTCTTCTTCAGACGAAGATACAGCTTTGAGTTATTTGCACGATTTAGGATTTATTCCGAAAATCAAAGACGGACAAAAAGGATTTAAAATTATGTTTGGTGGAGGTTTAGGATCTCAGCCAGCACATGCTGAATTACTTTCTGAATTTGTTCCGGTTAACGAAATCATTCCAACAGCAGAAGGAATTATCAGAATTTTTGACCGTTACGGAGAGCGTGCAAAAAGAATGAAAGCGCGTATGAAATTCTTAATCAAAGAAATGGGAAGAGATGTTTTCCTTGATTTGGTTGAAAAAGAGAAAAAAGCAATCGCTTTTGAAACCTACGAAATTGATACAACTGCTTTTGAAGGTGCAATTCCAGAACCTTTGTTAGAAGTGCCACAAGTTACAATTGAAGATTCTGCAGCTTATGAAGCATGGAAAAAATCGAATGTAATTGCACAAAAACAAGCGGGATATTATGCTATTGGAATCAAAGTTTTATTAGGAGATTTTTACACAGATAAAGCCAGATTATTAGCCGATTTAATTAAAAATTACGCAGCAAACGAATTACGTTTTTCATTGCGTCAAAATATTGTAATACGTCATGTAAAAGAGGAAAATCTTCCTTTCTTTTATCAGGAATTAGCCAAACTGAATTTTGTTCATTTAGGATATAATTCTACCGTAGATATTACGGCATGTCCAGGAACCGATACTTGTAATTTGGGGATTGCAAGCAGTACTGGTATTGCCGAAGAATTAGAAAGAGTGATAAGTGCAGAATATCCTCAGTATTTAAACAACCGCGAAATCGAAATCAAAATTTCAGGTTGTATGAATGCCTGCGGACAGCATAATATGTCTGCAATTGGATTCCAGGGAATGTCTATCAACTCAGGAAAATTAGTAGCGCCAGCGTTGCAAGTTTTGTTGGGTGGAGGAAGATTAGGAAACGGAGAAGGACGTTTTGCTGATAAAGTAATTAAAATTCCAAGTAGAAGAGGCCCAGATGCATTACGTACCATCTTAAATGATTTTGACGCTAATGCGAATGGAGAAAAATTCCTTAATTATTATGATGCAAAAGGAGAGAAATATTTCTACGAAATTTTAAAACCTTTCGCAGATGTAACCAATTTAACCGAAGCAGATTTTGTAGATTGGGGTAATGCCGATAACTACGTAAAAGCAGTTGGAGTTGGAGAATGTGCAGGAGTTGTAATTGATTTGGTTGCTACTTTATTATTAGAAGCAAAAGACAAATTGACTTTCGCACAAGAATCTTTCGACGAAGGAAAATGGGCAGATGCCATTTATCATGCTTACGCAGGATTTGTAAACGGTGCAAAAGCATTGTTACTTTCTGAAAACGAAAAAACAAACAATCACGCCGGAATCGTAGATTTATTTGATAAAGTTTTTGTTGAAAGCGCTAAAATTGGTTTGCCGACAACATTTAGAGAATTGGTTTATCAGATCAATCAAAACGAACCAACTGAAGCTTTTGCAAAACAATATATTGAAGAAGGAATTGCATTTTTTGCAATTATAGAAAAATACAGAGCACAAGAATTAGCAAATGCATAATATAAAACCAAAAATAACTTTAGTTGGTGCAGGTCCGGGCGATCCCGATTTACTGACGCTCAAAGCTGTAAAAGCATTGGCTGAAGCAAATGTGGTTTTATACGACGCCTTAGCCAACGAAGAAATTCTGGATTACGCACCAAAAAATGCCATCAAAATTTTTGTTGGAAAAAGAATTGGAAATCATGCTTACACGCAAGAACAAATCAATCAATTGATTGTTGATAATGCCTTGACGTATGGACATGTAGTGAGACTAAAAGGTGGAGACCCGTTTATTTTTGGAAGAGGAAGCGAAGAAATAGAATACGCAGAAAGTTTCGGAATTGAAACGATTGTCGTTCCCGGAATTTCATCAGTAGTTGCCGTTCCCGCAAGTCAGGGAATTTCGATTACAAAAAGAGGCGTTTCAGAAAGTTTCTGTGCGATTACCGGAACAACATCAGACAGAAAATTATCTTCAGATGTAGCTTTGGCAGCTCAGTCATCAGCAACAGTTGTTATTTTGATGGGAATGCACAAACTGCCTCAAATTATCGATTTGTTTCAAAAAGAAAACAAAGGAAATCTGCCCGTTGCGATAATCCAAAACGGAACAACAGAGGAAGAAAAAGTTGGCGTAGGAACAGTCGATTCGATTTTGGAAATCGTAAAAGAAAAAGAATTAGGTTCACCAGCAATCATCGTTTTAGGCGAAGTTGTAAAAGAAAGCCACAAGCTAAAAGGATTTTACGAAGAATTTCTATCAAAAGAAATCACAAGATAGTTCCGAAGGAACGATTCATATTGTAGCGTCGGGTTTCAACCCGATGAATGCGAAGGAACGATTTATATTGTAGCGTCGGGTTTCAACCCGATGTACGTATAGAATATCAACATAGAAAATCGGATTCAATTCGAAATTATATGTAAATTGGATTTTTTATCCAATAAAAAGATTAAAATGGAACAAAACGAATTATATCCAATATTTCTAAAGCTTCACAATTTAAATGTACTAATTGTAGGCGGAGGAAATGTAGGTCTGGAAAAGCTTTCTTTCTTGTTGAAGTCAAGTCCGAATGCAAATGTTGAGGTAGTAGCACCGAATTTTCATTTAGAAATTCAGGTTTTAGCAGAAAAACATCCTTCGGTAACATTGACAAAATCGAAGTTCAAAAAGAGAATGCTAAAAAAGCGTCACATGGTAATCGCTTGTACAGATAATCTTGAAGTCAATAAAAGAGTATATGACTTGTCCAGAAAGCGTTATTTGATTTGCAATATCGCCGATACGCCAGATTTATGTGATTATTATTTGGGCGGAATTGTAACAAAGGGAAATGTAAAAATTGCCATTTCGACCAACGGAAAATCGCCAACAACGGCAAAAAGACTTCGAGAATTTTTCGAAGAAGTAATTCCGGAGGACATCAATCAAATGGTTGAAAATCTGAATGAATACCGAAGAACGCTCAAAGGCGATTTCGAAGAAAAGGTCAAAAGAATGAATGAGATAACCTCTTCATTAAAAAATAAAGAATTGTAAAAGTTCTAGGAACGACCGATTTTGTAGCGTCGGGTTTCAATCCGATGACGTCAAAGATAATCGGTTCAATAATCCAGTTCCGTAGGAACGATTCATATTGTAGCGTCGTCCCGAAGCTTCGGGATTAACCCGATGGAAAATTAGGCAAAGAAATGAATGATAAAAATCATTGTCATTAGAATAAATTATTCGTTTCTTTGTATTATTAAGAATGATTATAAACAACAACATAATGATTAAAACAGATATACTTATAATTGGAGCAGGACCAACAGGTTTATTTGCCGTTTTCGAGGCAGGATTATTAAAATTGAAATGTCACATTTTGGATGCTTTACCACAGCCAGGCGGACAGCTTTCAGAATTATATCCTAAAAAGCCAATTTATGATATTCCTGGATTCCCAGAAGTTTTAGCCGGAGATCTAGTAGACGGATTAATGGAACAAATTAAACAATTTGAGCCAGGTTTTACTTTAGGAGAACGTGCAGAAACAATCGACAAACAAGAAGACGGAAGTTTTATCGTAACATCAAACAAAGGAACCAAATTCCACGCGCCGGTTATTGCTATCGCTGGAGGTTTAGGAAGTTTCGAGCCTCGTAAACCGCTTATAGAAGATATTGAGTTTTATGAAGATAAAGGAGTAAAATACTTCATCAAAAATCCCGAAAAATTCAGAGACAAAAGAGTTGTTATTGCAGGAGGAGGAGATTCAGCATTAGACTGGTCAATTTTCTTGGCAAACGTAGCTTCAGAAGTAACTTTAATTCATAGAAGAAACGAATTTAGAGGCGCTTTAGATTCTGTAGAAAAAGTACAGGAACTAAAATCAGCTGGAAAAATCAAATTAGTAACTCCGGCAGAAGTTATCGGAATTAACGGTGCTGAGCATGTTGAGTCTTTAGATATCGAAGAAAACGGAGCACACCGCAAAATCGAATGTGACTATTTTATTCCGCTTTTCGGATTAACACCAAAATTAGGTCCAATTGGAGACTGGGGATTAGAAATCGAGAAAAATGCAATCAAAGTGAATAATGCATTAGATTACCAAACGAACATTCCTGGAATCTTCGCCATTGGAGACATCAACACATACCCTGGAAAATTAAAATTAATCCTTTGTGGTTTCCATGAAGCAACTTTAATGTGTCAGGCAGCTTACGGAATCATCAACCCAGGTAAAAAATACGTATTGAAATATACAACAGTTTCTGGAGTAGACGGTTTCGACGGAACTCGTAAAGAAGCGCCTAAGGCGGTTGTTAAAGCGATAGTTTAAGTTGCTATCCCGAAGCTTCGGGACTGAGATACTAAGTTTCTAAGTTTTTTATATAGTAAAGCCCAAACTTTAAAAAGTTTGGGCTTTTTTTGTTTCATCATGAAGAATCCCAGAGGGATGAAATATTTATAGAAAGTAAATCATACGTTCACAAAAGAGCTCCAGCGGAGCGACATATATTTCGCTCCACTGGAGCTTTGTTGATTTGGCTATTGTTTTTCTATAAATATTAAGCTCCGCTGGAGCTCGACTATTAAAGCTGTATTCCAGAAAAGAAAAAAACTTAGCAACTTAAAAGAAAAAGCTTAGAAACTCAGCATCTTAGCATCTTAGCAACTTGAAAAAAACATTTGCAAATAGCATTGTCATTTCATACCTTTGCACTGTTCTTAAAATTATTGTTCGTTATCACGAAAGGCGGAGGGATAGACCCAATGAAACCTTAGCAACCCTTTACTATAAAGAAGGTGCTAAATTCTACTTTTTACTGCAAAAACGCAGTATTTAAGATAGATAACACAAATACATTCTCGTATTTCTCAAAACTTTTCCAGACAACATACAAATAATTTACTGAAACAGATTCTGTATCAGGAGCGAATCATTGGCGCATTTTTGCAGTCAATAGTTCCCGCTTTTCGTTGCAATCTTTTACTTTTTAAAGAAAAAAGCAAAAGGATTTCCACTTCAATCGGGGCTAATGAGCCAGCAATAGTGCACTTTTGGAATTAATGTGAATCAAACGCGTATCCTAACAGATTTTCAAAACCTGTTAGGTATATTTTAAATAATGAGAATAAAAAACTTAGCATCTTAGAACCTTACTGTCTTAGCCGCTAAAACAAAAAAGATATGTCAATTACAATTCAAGAAGCAATAAAGAAAAATATCCTAATCCTTGACGGAGCAATGGGAACCATGTTACAACGCTACAACTTTTCAGAAGAAGATTTCCGTGGCGAACGTTTCAAAGATTTTCCGCATCCGTTAAAAGGAAACAACGATTTGTTATCCCTGACACAGCCACAGGCAATTCGCGACGTGCACGCTGCGTATTACGAAGCAGGCGCAGATATCGTAGAAACCAATACATTCTCCGGAACAACAATCGGTATGGCCGATTATTTCATGGAAGATTTGGTTTACGAATTAAACTACGAATCCGCTAAAATTGCGCGACAAGTTGCGGATGAATTCACAGCAAAAAATCCAGAAAAACCACGTTTTGTAGCAGGTTCAATCGGACCTACAAACCGTACGGCAAGTATGTCGCCAGACGTAAACGATCCAGGTTACAGAGCCGTAACGTTCGATGATTTACGAATTGCATACAAACAACAAGTTGAAGCTTTAATGGACGGTGGCTGCGACTTACTTTTAGTAGAAACAATTTTCGATACTTTAAACGCAAAAGCAGCTCTTTTTGCAATCGAAGAAGTAAAAGACGAACGTAATATTGATGTACCAATCATGGTTTCAGGAACAATTACCGATGCTTCAGGAAGAACACTTTCTGGACAAACGGTTGAAGCGTTTTTGATTTCAGTTTCGCACATTCCGTTGTTAAGTGTAGGTTTCAATTGCGCTTTAGGAGCCGATTTGTTGAAACCGTATTTAAAAACATTAGCACAACATACACAGTTCAACGTTTCGGCGCATCCAAATGCGGGATTGCCAAACGCTTTCGGACAATACGATGAAACGCCAGAACAGACTCAGGCATTCATCAAAGAATATTTAGAGGATAATTTAATCAATATCATTGGCGGTTGTTGCGGAACAACGCCGGATCATATTCGATTAATGGCTGAAGTTGCGAAGGATTATAAGCCGAGAGTGGCGCCTGTTTTTGAGTAACGTTTTTCGGTTTCCTGCAAGGTTTTCAAAACCTTGTAGGTATATAATTGGTGGCATATAGAAAAGCTAAACCTGCAAGGTTTCGAAAACCTTGCAGGTTGAATTGAAAATAAAGTTCCGGAGGAACGAAACATTTTGTAGCAACGGAATTTATTCCGTTGAAAATAGAAATGAAAATTGAGATCTCGGAAAACATAAAAAACATCTTATGAAACCGAGTTTGCGTGAGGGATAGAAGCGGTTAGCCCACAGCTTGACGAAGGAAGAGCGAGGACTAATAGCGGATAGCCCGACCCGGAGGGACACGCCCAAAATAAAATTAAAATAAATATGAAGTTTAGGCATTTAGGCTTATTATTTTTGCTTTCAACCTTATTTGTACAATGTGTTTCAACAGCAAGCATTGAAGGAATGACGGTTAAAGATTATAAAGCTGAAAAAAAAGTAGGAGATAAAATTTTTATTAAATCTGTAACAGGCGGAAAAAAAACAAATCCATTATGGGTTTCTACAATTTCTAATAAAAATTTTGAAGAAGCATTTAAAAAATCTGTTGTCGAATCTGAAGTATTCTCTAGAATAGATTCGATTACAAATGATGATGATTGGGTTTTAGAAATTAATTTGATTTCTGTTGATCGACCTTTTTTTGGTACAACTTTTACAGTTAAAACTACAATAGAATATAAGTTGTATTACAAAAATAAATTGATGTTTGATAAGAATATTAAACAATCAGGTAGTGCTACAATGTCAGATGCTCTCATTGGTGGGAAAAGATTACGATTGGCTAATGAAGTTTCGGCAAAAAACAATATAAAAGAGTTGCTTCAATCATTAAATGAAATAACTCTTTAATATTAAAGGAAGTCTTTAAAAAAGATTGAACTTAAATTAAGATAATAATAAACACCTAAAAGGTTTTAAAACCTCGCAGGAAAGAAATAAAAATAAAAAACTTAGAACCTAAGCAGCTCAGAAGCTTAGCAACTTTAAAGAAAATGACTGAAAAAAGAAGAGACCTTGTATTAGCAGGATTAGAACCTTTGATTATTACGCCAGAAAGTGTTTTTGTAAACATTGGAGAGCGTACGAATGTGACGGGTTCGCGAAAATTCCTTCGCTTAATCAAGGAAGAGAAATATGACGAGGCGCTTGATATTGCAAGACAGCAGGTAGAAGGAGGAGCACAAATCATCGATATTAATATGGATGAAGGAATGTTGGACGGTGTAAATGCTATGACCAAATTCCTAAACTTAATTGCTGCAGAACCGGATATTTCGAGAGTGCCGATTATGATCGACAGTTCGAAATGGGAAATTATCGAAGCAGGTCTGAAAGTAGTACAAGGAAAAAGTGTTGTCAACTCGATTTCGTTAAAAGAAGGCGAAGAAGCTTTTATTCACCATGCTAAATTGATTAAGCGTTATGGAGCGGCGGCTATCGTGATGGCTTTTGACGAAGTAGGTCAGGCAGATAATTACGATCGTCGTGTGGAAATCTGTCAGCGTTCGTACGATATTTTGGTGAACAAAGTTGGGTTTCCTCCACAGGATATTATTTTCGATTTGAACATTTTTCCAGTTGCAACAGGAATGGAAGAACACCGCCTGAATGCTATTGACTTTTTTAGAGGAACAAAATGGGTTCGCGAAAACTTGCCACACGCACATATCAGCGGTGGTGTAAGTAACGTTTCATTTTCGTTTAGAGGAAATGATCATGTTCGTGAAGCGATGCACTCTGTTTTCTTATATCATGCAATCAAAAACGGAATGACGATGGGAATCGTAAATCCGGAAATGCTGACAATTTACGATGATATTGAGAAAGATTTATTAGAACACGTAGAAGACGTTATTCTGGATAGACGCGACGATGCTACAGAACGACTTTTGGATTTTGCAGAAAATGTAAAAGGCGAAGTAAAAAGCGATGAAAAAGCCGTTCAAGAATGGCGTTTCGGAACTGTTCAGGAGCGTATTACACATTCATTGGTAAAAGGAATTGACGCTTTTATTGAAGAAGATGTAGAAGAAGCCCGTTTGGCAGCAGTAAAACCAATTGAAGTTATCGAAATCAATTTGATGACGGGAATGAACGTGGTTGGAGATTTATTCGGAAGCGGAAAAATGTTCCTGCCTCAGGTTGTAAAATCGGCTCGTGTAATGAAAAAAGCCGTGGCGTATTTATTGCCTTATATTGAAGCCAGCAAACAAGCCGGAGACAAATCCGGAAACGGAAAAATCCTGATGGCAACTGTAAAAGGAGACGTTCACGATATTGGAAAAAACATCGTTTCGGTTGTTTTGGCTTGTAATAATTACGAGATTGTAGATTTGGGTGTAATGGTTCCTCCGGAGAAAATCATTGCAGCGGCGATTGAACATGAAGTAGACATTATTGGATTAAGCGGACTGATCACTCCTTCGCTTGACGAAATGGTTTATTTGGCCAAAGAACTGGACAAACAAGGAATTAAAATCCCGATTATGATTGGCGGGGCAACGACTTCACGCGCGCATACCGCCGTGAAAATTGCGCCTCAATATAGAGAAACTGTAATTCACGTAAACGATGCTTCCAGAGCTGTTACGGTTGCAGGAAACTTGTTGGATCATAACCGAAAAATATATGCAAGCGATATTCGTGCAGAATATGATGCTTTTAGAGAAACATTTTTGAATCGTTCGAGAGATAAAAACTTCTTGACGATTGAAGATGCGCGTAAAAATAAATTCCCAATAGATTGGGCTGAATATACGCCAGTTAAACCAAAAGTTATCGGCGTACAAACGATCGAAGTAGAGCTTGATGTTTTGGTTCCGTATATTGACTGGACACCATTTTTTCAAACTTGGGAATTGCATGGAAAATATCCAGCAATTTTAACAGATGAGGTTGTGGGCGAACAAGCGACTTCTCTTTTTGCAGATGCTCAGGCGATGCTGAAAGTAATTTTAGAAGAGAAAAAGCTTAAAACAAAAGGTATTTACGGAATTTTCCCTTGTAATCAGGTGAATGATGACGATATCGAATTGCGTGATGAAAACGGAAAAGTTTTAGAGAAATTCTTAACGCTTCGTCAGCAGTCACAAAAAACGAAAGGCGCACCAAACATCGCTTTAGCCGATTTTATTCTGCCAAAAGAAAGCGGAATCGATGATTATATTGGCGCTTTCTGTGTAACAACTGGTTTTGGTGTAGACGAATGGGCTGCAGAATATGAAGCAGCATTAGACGATTATAATTCGATTATGGTTAAAGCACTAGCAGATCGTTTTGCAGAGGCTTTCGCCGAATATCTTCACGAGAGAGTGCGTAAAGATTTCTGGGGATATGATGCAGATGAAGCTTTAACTAACGAAGAATTGATTAAAGAATCTTATAAAGGAATTCGTCCTGCGCCAGGATATCCGGCTTGTCCAGATCACTTGGAAAAACCAACAATTTGGAAACTTTTAGATGTTGAAAAACAAACAGGAGTGAAATTGACAGAAAGTATGGCAATGTGGCCGGCTTCTTCAGTTTCTGGATATTATTTTGGAAACCCAAAATGCCGTTATTTCGGACTCGGAAAAATAAAAGAAGATCAGGTTACAGATTACGCCAAACGCCGAAATGTACCGCTTGATTACGCAATGAAATGGTTGAACCCTAATATAGCAGACTAATTTAATTTATGATTTTAGAGTTCAGATTTTAGATTTAACTCTAAATCGTAATTTATTAAAGCAGACAATTGATTTAAGTTTTTGATTTCAGATTTTTTACACAAACAAACTCAAAACTCTTAATTCATAACTCATAACTCAAATAATGAAAGTAACAGAACATATAGAAAACGCCAAAGGAAAAACATTATTCTCATTTGAAATTATTCCGCCTCAAAAGGGGAAAAGTATTCAGGAATTATACGATAATATCGATCCGTTGATGGAGTTTAAACCGCCGTTTATTGATGTAACAACTTCTCGCGAAGAGTATATTTACATTGATCGAGGTAACGGACTTTTGGATAAAAAATTAACTCGTATGCGTCCAGGAACGCTTGGAATTTGCGCTTCTATAAAACACAAATATAATGTTGACACGGTGCCGCATTTGCTATGCGGCGGTTTTACCAAAGAAGAAACGGAGTACGTGCTGGTCGACTGTCATTATTTAGGAATCAATAATGTAATGGCACTTCGTGGTGACGCTATGAAAGACGAACAGTCTTTTGTGCCAAAAGCTGGTGGAAATCATTATGCAATTGATTTGGTTCGTCAAATCAACGACTTGAATTGCGGAAAATATCTGCATGAATTAATGGATACAGATAATAGAGCGGATTTCTGTATTGGTGTTGCCGGTTATCCGGAAAAACATTTGGAATCTCCATCTTTACAATCGGATTTAAAAAGATTAAAAGAAAAAGTGGATGCCGGAGCTGATTACGTAGTAACACAAATGTTTTTTGACAATTCTAAATATTTCGCTTTCGTAGAAAAAGCAAGAGAAATGGGCATCACAATTCCGATTATTCCTGGAATTAAACCAATTGCGGTTCAAAGACATTTACAAGTTTTGCCACAAATCTTCAGAATCGATTTGCCAGAAGATTTAATAGATGCTGTTGATAAATGCAAAAATAATGCTGAAATCAAACAAGTCGGAATCGAATGGGCGATTCAGCAGTCATTAGAATTGAAGGCAGCGGGAGTTCCGTTTTTGCATTATTATTCAATGGGAAAATCTGAGAATATTCGTCAGATTGCTAGTCAGGTTTTTTAATTTTTTTACCATTAAGAGATTAAGTTCATAAAGCGAGCCTTAATTCTTTTAGCGTTTAGTTCATAAAGTTTAGCTTAATTCTCTTAATGATAAAAAAAATAAACTTGCTTCTTGATGGTTAAGAATAAAAAGTTTTAGGAGCTAATTCCAGCTGTCCACTGTATCTTTTGTGGCGAACCCCGCCACAAAAGGATGCCGTTCCCATCTGGGCTAGGGCATCAGGAGTTTTATTTTCAAATTTGTATTAATTTAGACATCATGAAACAAGAAGAACTACAAGCCATCGCCTCTCAATTAAAACAGCCATCAGGAGAAAAAGGAATCGAAATGGGAAATATGATGAACGAAACGAACATCAATATGACCAAACATTCCATTCAAAATCTAAATATTTCAAAGGAAAATAAAATTCTAGAATTAGGTCACGGAAACGCTGGTCATGTTGAATTTCTTTTCGAACAGGCAGAAAACCTAAAATATTACGGACTTGAAATGTCGGAATTAATGTTTCAGGAAGCGCGCCAGATCAATAGAAATTTTGTTTCTCAAAAACAGGCTTTCTTTTCGATTTATGACGGAATTAAAATTCCGTTTGAAGACGAATCTTTCGATAAAATATTTACTGTAAATACCATTTATTTTTGGCAGAAGCCAGAAGAATTGCTTTCAGAAATCTACAGGGTTTTATTACAAAAGGGTAATTTTTGTATTACATTTGCCGAAGAAGATTTTATGAAAACGCTTCCGTTTACTCAATTTGAATTTGAGCTTTACAGTACTGAGAAAGCACAAAAATTGATTGAGAAAACAGCTTTTACAATTTTTTACACCGAAACTCAAACCGAAAAAGTAAAAAGCAAAACAGGCGAATTGGTTGATAGAGCTTTTACAACAATTGTTTTGGAAAAATAGGAATGCATAAAATTATTTAAACACATAGAAACATAGGTTTTAGTTTTAATAAAAAAGAACTAAAAGAAAAATATATTTTTCACACATAGCTATGTTTGTTTAAAAAAATGAAATGCCTTTTTTCCACAAAGTAAAGCTATGTTTCTATGTGTTTAAAAAACTTAATGTTACTGCGCTTTAAAATCCTTTTATAATTATGGAAACTAAAAAAATCAATTTTCTACAAAGCTACAGCAGTATACTTTTGCTTCTTAGCGGCATTATAGTGGGAAGTGTTTTTGGTTTAGTTTTCGGAGAAAAAGTTTTGGTTATAAAACCATTTGGAGATATTTTTCTAAACTTACTTTTCACAGCAATTATTCCATTGATTTTTTTTACGATTGGTTCTTCCATTGCAAATTTGGAACAGACGGAAAAACTCGGAAAACTATTTGTGATCATGATTTTGGTTTTTCTTTCAACTCTTCTGATTTCTGCGATCGTCATGATTTTTGCAGTTTATCTTTTCCCGATTCATCAGGATATAGCGATTACTAAAGTTCCTTTTGAAGAAATTAAATCCGGATCTGTGGGCGATCAAATTGCAAAATTGGTTACTGTAAATGATTTTTCTGAATTACTTTCCCGAAAAAGCATGTTGGCACTAATTATATTTTCGTTTTTAATAGGTTTTGCCACTTTGCAGTCAGGCGAAAAAGGAAACACTTTCAAGAGTTTTCTGGATTCAGGAAACGAGGTTATGAAACAGCTTTTGAATATTATAATGAAATTTGCACCAATTGGTTTAGGAGCATATTTTGCTTATCAAGTTGGTATTTTCGGACCACAGTTATTCGGAGTGTATGCAAAACCTATGGCCGTTTATTACGCTGCTTGTGTTTTCTACTTTTTTACATTTTTTAGTTTATATGCTATAATTGCTGGTGGAAAAAGAGCTTTCAAAGTTTTTTGGAGCAATAATATTACACCTTCTTTAACGGCAATAGGAACTTGCAGCAGTATCGCAACAATTCCCGCAAATCTAGATGCTGCACAAAAAATGGGAATTCCGGCGCATGTTCGAAATCTTGTAATTCCGCTTGGCGCGCCATTGCATAAAGACGGTTCGAGTATGTCGTCCATCTTAAAAATTACTTTTCTATTTGCCATGTTTGGAAAAGATTTCACAGAACCTTCCACTATTCTTTTGGCGTTAGGAATTACGATAATTGTTTCTATTGTCGAAGGTGGCATTCCAAACGGCGGTTATATTGGAGAAGTTTTAGCCATTACGGTTTATGGTTTTCCAATGGAGCAGGCTTTGCCCGTTGCGATGATTTTAGGAACTTTGGTTGACCCAATCGCGACTTTATTAAATGCAAATGGAGATGTAATTTCTTCCATGCTCGTCTCAAGATTCTCAGAGAAAACAAAGTGGTAGTTTTTCTCAATTAAAAAATAAAAATCTTTTTAATCTCCTTTATCCATGCAATTTGCATGGGATAAGCTCATACTATTAATTATGAATTCAATATTAGAACAAGACCTTAACAATTTAGAAAATATCTTAGAAAAAGCAAAACAGCAAGGAGTTGATTTTCTAAATAATCTCGAAAATATTCCAACTTCAAATCCTAATAAAATTGATCCAAAACGTACTTTAAACGAACTGGGTTTAGGTTCAGAAAAAGCTTTAAAAGAATTTAATGAAAGATTAGCGCCTTTATTGGTTTCTTCTCCTGGACCAAGATATTGGGGATTTGTAACCGGCGGATCAACACCAGCTTCTATTGTGGGCGACTGGCTTGCCTCTGTTTACGATCAAAATACACAATCAGTAGCATCGCAAGGCGGAAATTCGGCTCTAATCGAATTTGAAACCATTAATTTACTGCTTCAATTATTAGAACTTCCAGATTCATTTATGGGCGGTTTTGTAACGGGAGCAACAATGTCAAATTTTACTTCATTGGGCGTTGCCAGACAATGGTTTGGGAAACAATTTGGGAAAGATTTTGCTAAAAACGGAATTTCAGAAACCATACATATTCTAACAGCAACCCCACATTCTTCTTCCATAAAATCATTATCAATGTTAGGAATTGGAAGCCAGAATTATACAGTTGTAAAAACGATCGAGGGCAATCGAGAAGCATTGGATCTTGCCGACTTAGAAGAGAAAATTAAAGTTTTAGATGGAAAGCCTTTCATTTTAATTTCGAGTGCAGGAACGGTAAACACAGCCGATTTTGATGATTTTGAAGCGATTTCAGAATTAAAAGAAAAATACAATTTCTGGTGGCATATTGATGGAGCTTTTGGCGGATTTGCAGCAGTTTCGGATAAATACAAACATTACGTAAAAGGCTGGGAAGGAGCAGACAGTATCACAATTGATTGTCATAAATGGCTGAATGTGCCTTATGAAAGTGCTTTTTATTTAGTTAAAAAAGAACATATTAATCTGCAGATAGAAACGTTTCAAAACTCAAATGCGCCATATTTAGGAAATGCGCTAGAGAATTTTAATTATTTGAATGTGCTTCCAGAAAATTCGCGTCGTATGAGAGCTTTGCCGGTTTGGTTTTCTTTAGTGGCTTATGGAAAAGAAGGTTTTTGCGATATTATTGAAAAAAGTACTTCACTGGCACTGCATTTTGCCAATGCACTTATTGAAGATAATAATTTTGAGTTATTGGCGCCTATTCGATTGAATAATGTTTGTTTTACTTTAAAAGGAAATGAAAATCAGGATAAAGTTGCACAGTTCTTAAACAAATTAAATGAGGGCGGAAAAGTCTTTATGACTCCAACAGTGTATCAAAATAAAAAAGGAATACGAGCTTCGTTTGTCAACTGGAGAACTACAGAAAATGATGTGAAAATTGTAATTCAGGAAATGAAAGAAGTTTTTGAGGACCTATAATCGGATAAAAACAGAAGAGCCTGTTTGAAGGAACAGGCTCTTAACTAACACAAAAAAAACAAAAAACAAGGTATTTAAAGAACGAATTTTAAATGCGGTATGTAAATGCAATTGTCGCAATGCGATTGTCGAGATCATATCTTTTGTCGATACTCGTCTGCGCAACTACAGATTTGATGTAGAAATTATTGGTATTGAAAACATCAGTAAAATTCAATTTGATGTTTCCTTTTTTTGCTAAAACTTGTCTTGAAATTCCAATACTTAAATCAAAAAACGCATCTCTTTGGTAAACTCCAAGATTTGATTTCGATTGAAATTGTGCATTTCCTTCCGCTTTCCAAGTATCGCTAATCGTAAATGAATTTTGAATACTTAGATTCAAAGTCATTATAGGATCAATGGTAGAACTGTTTACAACATTCCCCATAAATTTATTTTCAAAAACATTCAACAAAGTATTTACAGACCACCATTTATAAAACTCGGAGGTATTTGTAATATTAACTCCGTAATTATAAGATTTGTCCACGTTGATCTGAGTTGTGATTGTCGTATTCGTGTCTGGATTATAGTTGTACACTTCTGTGAAAACATCTTTTGTACTGTTGAAATAAACAGAAGCCATAAAATTGCTTTTCCATGCGTAACCAATTTCCATGGCATTTGTAATCTCAGGAATCAAATTTGGATTTCCCTGTGAATAATTGAATGAATCATCATAGAAACGAAACGGATTCAAATCAAACTGACTTGGTCTGTTGATTCTTTTACTGTAAGAAGCATGAGCCGAATGATTGCTTGTAAATTCATATTTTAAAGAAAGACTGGGAAACCATTTCAAATAATCGTCTTTATGCTCTTCGTTTAAGGTTTTCTGATCGATATTTAGAGCAGTATATTCGGTTCTTAAACCAGCTTGAATGTTTAATTTTTCCAGCTGATATTTATAGTTTACATACGCGGCATAAATCTGCTCATTGTATTCAAAATGATTGGTCGAATTGGCGTCGATTAACCATTGATCGTTTTCGAAATATTCGTAAACAGAAGGATTATCATTGTTTTTGATATTTGCTTTAAAACCCCATTCGATAAATTGTTTTTCTTTAAACGGATTTACAAAATCAACTTTTCCAGTAAAAACTTTTAGCTGAGACGGAATAAAACCACGGCGATCTTCTACAGTTGTAGCATTTGCTGTATTATTGGCACTTTGAAATTGATTGGATCTAAATTTTGAGGTTTCATATTCAAAGTCGAAAGACACGTTCTTTCCTTCGGTATTAAATTTATGCACTCCAGAAAAAGCGTATGTATAGTCGAACCATTTTTCTTTACTGTCATTATAAGTCAAAGCATCAAAAATGCGCTGGTTTGAAATATTGAAAACCGTATTTGTTCCGTCCGCCATATTCTGATAACGTCCTATTTTGGCATCGACATAAACTTCTAAATTTGTTTTTGGTGAAACTTCATATTGGGTTCCAATTTTAAAATTGTTAGAAGTTAATGGCTCATCTGTAATCGAAGTTTGGTGATTCTTGCTCGCAATTTCCTGACGCGTAAGATCTGTATATTGCGTTTGATTGAATTCTTTACGCTCTTCTTCTCCACGGAAAGTGTAACTGTAATTTCCGAAAACGCCCCATTTATCTTTGTTATAATTTAAATTGAAACCAGAATTCGTTCTGTTTTTTCTGCCTCTTCCGTAGCTTGAAAAAACAGTTCCTTTTAAACCAGCAGCATTTGGCTTTTTTAGAATAATATTAATAATTCCAGCTTTTCCGGCGGCATCATATTTTGAAGGAGGATTTGTAATTACCTCTATTTGTTTAATATTAGATGTAGTAGTTGCTTTTAAATAATTGGCTAATTCTTTTTGAGAAAGTTGTGTCAATTTACCATTTATCATTACAGCCACACCTTGCTGTCCGCGAATAGACAAATCGCCATCTTGAGAAACGACAACGCCAGGCGCACGCGATAAAACATCAAGAGCAGTTCCGCCTTCAGACACAATACTGTTTTCGACGTTAAATACCAATCGATCTGATTTTTGAGTATATAAAACTTTCTTTTTTGTAATCACGATTTCATCCAGTGCGTTTACAGCTGTTTCAACAATACTGTCTGTTTTTTCTTTTTCTTGTGAAAATCCATATACCGAAAAAGCAAGCATAAAGGAGGTTATAATATTTTTCATGTTGTTTCTTAATTTGGCAAATTCTAAATTTTGTTTAGAATGCAATCTTTGTAATTTTTCGAATCAGAATTTATTGTAAGACAATTTGTTCTAGTTTATCCGAAAACCTTTGTTGAAGATTTATTGCTTGATTTAAAACAACAGAAATTGATTTTTTTAGGGTTTGGAGTGTAAGTAACATACCGTGGCATTTAGAATTTGATTTGCCAAATATAAAACTATTTATATCAAGTCTAAATAAAAATAAAAACTATTTTGATGGAAATGTATTAACCTGTTGATTTGTAGTAAACAAGAAGTAATAAAAAAGAGAAAGCGGTTTGTTTTAAGTAAAACAAACCGCTTTCTCTACCTGAAAACTGGGACTGGGACTGAAACCTTACTTCGTAATTTCTCTAAAAACAGCTTCTAGATTTTTATTTTTTTGATTTAATTGTAAAGTTCTAAGTCCATTTGCATTTGCAAAATCAAAAATGGCAGGACGCATATCTTTTTCTGTAATAAAAGTAAGTTCCCAAGTCATGTCATGTGTATTAATGTACGAAGAAATGTTTTCTAGTTTCGCCAAAAGCTGTTCTTCAACTTTGTAATCAAACTCAACTTCAATAACTTGCTCTTTGTCTGTGGCAACCAAATGGTCTAATTTATTGTCTGCAACAATATTTCCTTTGTCGATAATTATGACACGATCGCAGATTGCTTCAACTTCCTGCATAATGTGTGTAGATAAAAAAACAGTTTTATTTTTTCCTGCATTTTTAATTACATTACGAATTTCCATTAACTGATTCGGATCCAGACCTGTAGTTGGTTCGTCTAAAATTAAAACTTCTGGATCGTGAAGCAAAGCATTTGCTAATCCAACACGCTGACGGTATCCTTTAGAAAGCTGACCTATTTTTTTATGACTTTCTGGTGTCAGTCCTGTCAGTTGAATCACTTCTTCAATTCTTGCTTTTGGCACTTTATAAACATCGGCATTAAAAGCCAAATACTCACGAACATACAAATCCAAATACAACGGATTATGTTCTGGCAAATATCCAATTGAGCGTTGCACTTGTTTTTCATTTGTCATGA
>NZ_CAMLIX010000072.1 GCF_946479975.1 uncultured Flavobacterium sp. | reverse complement strand
GAATTGGAAATCTAAAATATTATGTTTTTGATTTATTGAATTTGGATGGAAACGACATCACCGAATTGTCATTGCTGGAAAGAAAAGAACTCTTGAAAATCTTATTCAACAAATATTCTTTTTCGAATGTTTTCTATTCTGAACATACCGTTGGAGACGGAATTAAACAATTTGAAAATGCTGGAAAAAACAAGAGCGAGGGCATTATAGCAAAAAAAGCAAACAGTTCTTATACCATTGGAAACCGCAGTAGTAATTGGCAGAAAATTAAAATTTCGAACGAAGAAGAAGCCATTATTATCGGAATTACAGAACCTAAAAATTCACGAAAATATTTTGGTGCGATTCTGCTCGGGCAATATGTCGGAAAGGATTTGAAATTTATTGGAAAATGCGGTACTGGTTTTACAGAATCTGTTCTAAAGGAACTTCATGCCAAATTAAAACCGTTGTTTGTTGAGAAATCTCCTGTGAAGGAAAAAGTGCCTTTGCGAGATAAAATTCAATGGGTAAAACCGAAGCTGGTTTGTCAGGTTAAATATTCAGAATGGACGCAGGACAACCATTTGAGACATCCCGTTTATCTTGGTTTACGAATTGATAAAAAAGCTTCTGAAGTTACGTTTAATGGTAAAATCAATGGCAATGTCAATGACAATATCAATATCAATGCCGATGGCGATGATGATGATAATTTTAATGAAAACGAAAATAGCACTGAAAATGAAAAATCTAATCTAAACGAAATGAAAAACTCAAAAGAACAGAAAACCGAAAATGATTACGATTTAAAGGTTGGCAAAACGACTTTGCATTTAACGAATCAGAATAAAATTTATTTTCCGAAGGACGGAATTACGAAAGGCGATGTGGTGCAATATTACAATGAAGTTGCTGCTTTGATGCTGCCTTATTTAAAAGATCGTCCGGAATCTATGAATCGTTTTCCTAACGGAATTGACGGTCCAAGTTTTTACCAAAAAGATGTCGACGTTGACAAAGTTCCAAAATGGCTGAAAACAAAAAAAATCTACTCTGAATCGAATGATGCCGAAATTGATTATCTAATTTGTAACGATAAGGAAACCTTACTTTACATGGCAAATTTGGGCTGTATCGAAATGAATCCGTGGAATTCAACCGTAAAACATATTCAAAATCCAGACTGGCTGGTAATTGATTTAGATCCTGCCGGCAGTGATTTTACTCCTGTAATAACCACCGCTTTGGTAGTAAAAGAAGTTTTAGACGAGCTGGAAACAGAATGTTTATGTAAAACTTCTGGAGCTTCTGGACTGCATATTTACATTCCGCTTGGAGCGCAGTACGATTATGATTCTATAAAAATTTTAGGGGAATTAATCGCTCAGGAAGTACATTCAAGAATTCCAGATATTACTTCTATTGAAAGAAGTATCAAAAAAAGAAACAATAAATTATACATTGATTTTCTTCAAAACCGACGCGGACAAACTTTGGCAGCACCGTATTCTGTCCGTCCAAAACCTGGAGCTACAGTTTCGACACCGTTGGAATGGAATGAAGTCAACGAAAAATTGCATCCATCTCAATTTACCATTAACAATGTATTGCCTCGTTTTGAGAAAAAAGGTGACTTATGGAAACCTGTTTTATCAAAAGGAGCGAACATTAAAAAGATTATTTTGAAACTCGAAGAAAAACCACACGAAGCTTAAGACGATTTCTTGCTTTTTGATTTCGTCTCTAAACTTGCTTTCAGCATTGCCATCAAATCGTCGCTTTGTTTGTGTACCACTTTAAGTTTCGGAGAAGCTTTTTGTGGTTTTCCTTTGGCTTTCTTTTTAATAATGTCCAAAAGTTTGGCAGTATATTCGTCTTTAAAACCGGCAATATCAAATTTTTCCGTCAGCTGATCGATTAGCTTTTCGGCCATATCCATTTCTTTTGTGGCTTTTTTAGATAAAGGCGGTAGTTTTAATTCGCTTGTACTTCTAATTTCCTGCTCAAATCGAATTCGGTTTAAAACAATTACATCATTGTAGGGTTTTAAAATCGCAAGACTTTCCTTGTTTCGTAAAACAAATCTGGTTACCCCTACTTTTCCCGAAGCTTGAAGCGCATCACGAAGCAATCCGTACGCATTCATAGCGCCTTTGTCTGGTTCTAAATAATACGGTTGTTCGTAATAAATACTTTGAATTTCTTTTTCGAGAACAAAACTTTCAATATCGATCGTTTTAGTTTTTATGGCGTCTGCAGCTTCAAAATCGGCATCGTCTAAGATTACATATTTGTCTTCAATTTTATAGCCTTTTACGATATTAGCAAAATCAACTTCTTTGCCCGTATCTTCATTTACACGTTTAAACTTAATGTGTGCATGATCTTTTTTATCCAGCATATCCATATCTAGACTGCTTTCTTCAACTGCAGAAAAAATTTTTATCGGAATATTAATTAATCCAAAACTTACTGAACCTGTCCAAATTGATCTCATGACTTTTGTATTTTAAATTGAACTCTAAATTAAAGTAAATGAACAACTTGAAACTTATAGAATATACAGATAGTTTTACATTTTTAAACGTATACGAAGAATATTATTTTTATAAATCAGTACATCTTTTATCAGAAAATCAAAAAGTTAATTTATTTATATTTGTTCAGAATAAATACGATTTTAATTCTTCAATAAATGAAAGTTTACAAAACAGCCAAAGTATGGGCCATTATATGCTATCTCTTTGCTTTGGTTGCAATCTCTCTTTTTAGCTTCTTATTGCTAATGCCTTTTATCCCTGAATTAAAAAATGAATTTAAGAATGATGGTTACTGGGGTATTGCCCTAATTTCTATCATAATGCTTGCATTAACGGCAGTTATAATTATAACCATGATTACAAACAAATTTGTAATTGATAAAAACCGAGTCTATTTCACTAATGCTTTCTTAAACAGAGAATTATTTTTTCATGAAATAAAAGGTTACCGAAAAACGGAGAAATTTATTCTGATTGAAAGTAAAAGTAAACTCAAAAAGCAAATTAAAATCACTACTTATTTTGATAAAACAAATGAAATTATAGAATGGCTTAATCAAAACCAATATCCAAATTTAGATGTAGCAGAAGCCCTGGAGGAGAAAAAAGAAATTCTAAATAACCTTGAATTTGGAATCTCTCAAAAAGAACGAGAACAAAAGTTAACCCAAGCGTTTAAAATTGCTAAAATCATGAATTTGGCCGGTGTCGCCATTGGACTTTGGACATTGCTTTTTCCGAAACCTTATCAATATTCTCTTTTAGCATCAGTACTATTTCCTGTTCTTTATATTTTTATATTGAAATATTTTAATGGCTTAATTAGAATTGACGAACGCAAAAAAACTACTTATCCCAGTATATCTGTGGGACTTTTTACACCCATAGCTGCAATTATTATAAGAAGTTTTATTGATTTTAATATTGTAGATTACAATAAGGTTTGGCTTCCGTTTGTGATAATCTTTGTCATTTCCTTAATAGTATTTTTATTTCGGAATCCGCAGACAAATGCAGAAAAAAACATTGGCTTTTCAAACATCTTTAGTATAATAATCTGCACTTTAAGTTATGCTTACGGCACCTGTATTATTTTAAATTGCGCTTTTGATCAATCACAACCCAAATCGTTTAAAGTATCTGTTTTAGATAAAAGAATGATTGAAGGAGATAGAAATACCTATTACATAAAATTATCTCCGTGGGGAACTAAAAAGGAAATCAATGAAATAACGGTATCAAAGAATGAATATCAAAATTTTGCCATTAATAGTAAAATTACAATTAATGTTAAAAAAGGAAAGCTGGATATTCCGTGGTTTCAAGTAATAAGTAAAAAATAAAAAAGACAGATAATTAAAGCAATTATCTGTCTTTTTATTAAAAATTAATTATAACAATTACCAGCCTTTTACAGCGCCGCCTTTAAATTCCTGTGCGGCTACTTTTTCTACTTCTGGAGATTGAAAAGCTTGTAAAAACTGTTTTACTTTTTCTTCGTTTTTATTGTCTTCACGGCTCACCACCAAATTCACATAAGGCGATTCTTTGTCTTCAACAAACAAAGCGTCACGTGAAGGAACCAATCCTGCTGCAGATGCAAACGTATTATTTATAATTGCGATAGAAACATTTTCGTCATCTAAAGCACGAGGCAGTTGAGGCGCTTCTAATTCTAAAATTTTTAAGTTTTTAGGATTGCTGACAATGTCTGTTACTTTTGGAAGAAGTCCAACTCCATCTTTCAACTTTAATAAACCATTTTGCTGCAAAAGCAATAAAGAACGGCCGCCGTTTGTTGGGTCATTCGGAATAATAATCGTGCTTTCGTTTTTCAATTCAGCAAGCGATTTTATCTTTTTAGAATATCCAGCAATTGGGTACACAAATGTTTTCCCAATGATAGCCAATTTATAACCACGTTGTTTTGATTGTTCGTCTAAATAAGGTTTGTGCTGAAAAGCGTTTGCATCGATATCTCCCTGACTTAAAGCTTCGTTTGGAATAACATAATCGTTAAAAGAAACCAATTCTACTTCTAATCCGAATTTTTCTTTTGCTACTTTTTTTGCTGCTTCAGCCACTTTTAATTCAGGACCAGAAGCTACTCCAACTTTAATAAAATGAGGATCGTTGTTTTTACTTTTTCCGCAATTCGATAAAACAAGTGCCAGAGCTAAAATTCCAGCCGTTTTTAAAATATTTAGTTTCATATTGATTTTATATTTTTTAATTTTTAATTCTAATTTCTAATTAATAATTATCTGTGATCAAATCGTTTTGATAATTTGTCTCCCACAAACTGAATGATGAAAACCAAGATTACCAATAACGCTAATACCGAATTCATGGTCACGGCATCATAACCAATGTAACCGTATTGATAGCCAACCTGCCCTAAACCGCCTGCTCCAACAGCTCCACCCATTGCAGAATATCCCACAAGAGTAATTAATGTAATCGATGCTGCGTTGATTAAAGAAGGAAGCGCTTCTGGCAATAATACTTTGTAAACAATTTGAAAAGGTGTTGCTCCCAAAGCTCTTGCGGCTTCAATTAATCCTGATGGAAGACCCAGTAAACTATTTTCTACCAAACGGGCAATAAATGGCGCTGCGCCAATACTTAGCGGAACCAAAGCGGCGCTTACACCAATTGAAGTTCCAACAATTGCACGTGTAAACGGAATCATCCAAACGATTAAAATAATGAATGGAATAGAACGAAAAACATTGACCAAAACTGATAATGTTCTATTTAAAACAGGCTGTTCTAAAATCTGGTTTTTACGAGTCAGAAATAATAAAATTCCTGTTGGAAGACCAATTAAAAAACCAAAAAAGCCCGATACAAAAGTCATCACAATGGTTTCCCATGTTCCTTTTAATAATAAATCTATAAGTGAATCAGACATAACCTATAATTTCTGTTTTAATATGTTTCGAATTAAAATATTGAATTGCCGCGTCGTAATTTTCGCGTTTTCCTGAAAGTTCAATCAGCATTACTCCAAAATTTACTTCGCCTGCCTGATCCATCTGTGCGCTCACGATTTTGAAATCGGTATCAAAAAGTCTTGAAACTTCTGAGATCACAGGTTCATTAACCGATTTTCCTGTCATTTCCAATTTCAATAACGGATTCAGATTTCCATTATCTTCTTTTTGTAATTTTTCCTGATAAACAGACGGAACCTCAATATGAAGCGAAGAAGAAATAAATTCTCTTGTCAATTCATGTTTTGGATCTGCGAAAATTTCGCCGACACTTCCCTGCTCTATCAGTTTTCCGTGGCTGATTACGGCAACTTCATCGCAAATAGATTTTACGACTTCCATTTGGTGTGTAATCAGCAAAATGGTAATATTTAGGCGTTTGTTAATATCTTTCAACAAATTCAAAATTGATCTTGTTGTTGCTGGATCCAGTGCGCTTGTAGCTTCATCACACAATAAAACTTTTGGATTATTAGCCAAAGTTCTCGCAATTGCAACTCTTTGTTTTTGTCCGCCCGAAAGACTTGCCGGATAATCATTTGCTTTTTCGGCCAAACCAACTAATTGCAGTAATTCTAAAACACGAGTTTTAATTTCGTTTTTTGAAATTCCCGCCAATTCTAATGGAAAAGCAACATTATCAAAAACCGTTCTTGAAGAAAGCAGGTTAAAATGCTGAAAAATCATTCCGATTTGTCTTCTTTCAATCGCTAATTCTGAATTTGATAACTGCATCAAGGCTTTACCGTCTACAATAATTTCGCCCGAAGTTGGTCTTTCCAGTAAATTTACACAACGAATCAGCGTACTTTTTCCTGCGCCCGAAGTACCAATTACACCAAAAATCTTCCCTGCAGGAACGCTCAGCGAGACATCAGACAAAGCAGAAACAATCCTGTCCTTCTGATGAAACGTTTTGGTTACATTTTTTAATTCAATCATTCTTTATTTAAGATTTAAAAACAAAAAAGCCTTTCAACATAATTATGAAAGGCTTTTTAAATAAATATATCATTTTATATATAAGCCAGTTCAATAAATAGCATTATCCCATCACAGCACATTGTACTGGTGTTATAATAATTCTTCATATTCTGGTTACTTTTTCTCATTGCGGTTGCAAATTTAAGCAGTAAATTTTAATTTTTATATAAAAAATATCAAAACTTTTATTAACCTATCAAATTGATAGACTACTAAAACGATTGCTAATCAAAGTAAAAGCTCTAGATTTGTCTGAAGCTTTTTTTAATGATTTTCAGTCATTCTGTAGAAATATTTGATAAGCACTATATTGTCTCGGTTGCAGTTATATGGATATCTACGTATGTGATAAAAAACACAATCTTTATTTTCTACCGATGAAAGATTTCTACGGAATACTACTTTTAAGATAAATTAAGTGTTTCCATCTCACTTAAATCAGCGTTGAATCTGACAAAACTTGCCGGAAATCCAACTTTAATTTTTCCTATTTTATCTTGCATTCCAATTGCAGAAGCGACTCTTGTTGTTGCCATTTTTATGGCTTCATCTACAGAAACATTCAAATAATTGTATGCATTTTGAACAGCTTCTGTCATTGATATTGTTGCTCCCGCCAAATTGCCGTCTTCATTTCTATAAAAACCATCTACTAAATGGGCATCAAAATTATCCCAGTTAAAATTGGCAACTTTTCGACCTAAAAATGTCGCATCACTGATTAGGAAAAACTTTTCTTTTTTTAGTTTGTACGCCACTTTTGCTGCTGCATAATCGCAATGAACTCCGTCTAAAATTACTGGAGCATAAACGTCTTCGTTTTCAAAAACAGCTCCAACCAAACCCGGTTCGCGATGACCAAATTGTGTCATTGCATTAAATAAATGGGTTACGAGATTTATTCCTTTTGCAAAATAAGGCTGTGCTTCTTTGTGCGTTATTGTCGAATGTCCGATCGAGATCTTGATACCGCTTTCGATCAGCATATTCAATTGTTTTTCTGTAAAACATTCTGGAGCAATGGTAATGACTTTTATAACGTCTTTTCCTTTTTCGATGATTTCCTGAAGTTCTTCATCGGTTGGTTTTCTAACTTGGTCAATGCTGTGTGCACCTCGTCGCAGCGGATTTAAAAACGGACCTTCTAAATGCATTCCCATCACGCCGTTATTGTGTTTTATTCTATATTCTCGAACAGCTTCAATTCCTTTTAAAATAGTTTCTTTTGAAGAAGATATCAAACAAGGTAAAACATGCGTTGTACCGTATTTCATACTTGCATCGTAAATATCCTGAATAGTTTCTTCGTTTGGCGTTTGGCTGAAATACAATTTTTCTCCGCCATTAATCTGAATATCTATAAGACCTGCCGAAATATGACTTCCTTTTAAATTGATTATTTCAATATCGTTTGGAATTTCTTTCTGCACCGAAATTACTTTTCCGTTTTCTACAATTACAACTCCATTTTCAATTATTTCTTCTCCTGTATATATAACGGCGTTTGCGATTGCTTTTTTCATTTTAAGTTTTTTTCAAATTTAAATTATTTTCTAATTAAAAAAGCTTTAGATTTCTCTAAAGCTTTTCTAAAATTAAATCTGAAAATTAATATAGTACAGTTATCGCAAACTGTATATTCCTCTTTTAATCTGGATTTGCCAATATTTTATACAATTCGGCATTCGAAAGATAAAATTGATTCTCTAAACTTATCTGAGATAACTTAGCACTTACCAGATTATTTTCTCTTGAATTGATTAAGAAAATCGAACTCTCACCAAATGAGAATAGTTTTTCTTCTGAATTCAGCATCGTTGTATAATCGCTTACCAAATTATCAATTACCACTTTTTGCCTTCTTAAAGATGCAATTTCTGTCTGCTGTGCTTTTATTTTATTTTTAAGTTCCAATCGCTGCTGTCCGATATCAAACTGTAAATCTTGGATTTTAATTTTTGCCATTTTTAAATTCCCTCTCTCTTTTCTTAAGAAAATTGGAAAACTAAAATCGATATTAAACTTATAATCGTCGGCATTAAAAGTATTCCAGTAATTTGGATCTGAGATATAATTGTAACCTACATTAATTTTTGGCAGTAACGAATTGGCTTTCAACTGTCGATTTACTTCCAAAATATCCATTTTCGTTTCTAACGACTGAATTTTCGGGTGAGATTCTAACGATTGTACATCCACCATCATCGCATCTGTTTTCAGCGTTTGTTCTACTGTCTGCGCTAAGTTCTGCTCTGGTTTTACCATTTCTCCCAATTCAACTGGAACATTTTCAATCCATAAATAATTGGCTAAATTTAGTTTTGCTTTGGCTAATTTTAGATTTCCGTTTTCAACATTTAATTCTCGGTTTCTAACGGTAATTTTAGCTTCAACACTATCAATTGCAGGCGAATCACCAGATTCAATTAATTTTTTAACTCCAGTAAAACGGGTGCTTGCAAACCCTAAATAGTTTTTGTAAAGTTCGGCTTCGTTGTAGCTTTTTCTCCATTCAAAATACACTTCACTTGCTTTGGCTAAAACGGCAATCGCTCTTAGTTTTCGTTCGGCGTCGCTTAATCGTATCTGCAGTTTTCCTTCTCTCACATCAGCCATTCGCTGATTGATGAACATTCCCTGACCCAAAGCAACCGTTAATCCAAGCGATGCCAAACCAGCTTGCGGCGTACGGTTCTGCGGGTTGTAATATTCTCCATCTGTATCGTCAAAACCTGCTTTTACATCAATTCCGTACCAAGTCGGAATTTTGAAACTGCTGTTTAATAACGAATAATATTCTGTTCCTTTAAATTCTTTCTTACTATAATCTACTTCAATTTTTGGATCAAAACCACCACGCGCTGCCATTAATCTGGCTTGTGCATTTGACACTTCAAGATTGGCTTGTTTTACCAGCGGATGGTATTTTTTTACATATCCCAAATACTCGCTGAAACTCAATTCTTCTTGATTAAAGTTCTGACTTTGAAGCGAAGAAAAACTAAGCAGCAATAAGAAAGAAAACAATTTTACAAGATTTCTCATTTTATTTTTTCTCCTTTCCTTTATCTTCTTTGTCACCAGAATTATAATAATTTGGAGGGAAACCATTTAAGTTTCGCCAAATCTCGTACCATACCGAAACGGTTTCCAGCAAAGCAATACTTTGCGCACCAGCACCAATACTCAGTTCTTTTGGCCAGTGACGGTCTTCTCCATCAGGTGAAACTAAAATTCTGTATTTTCCATTTGAGCTAATAAAGTTTTCTATCGCTACGACTTTACCGCCGTAAGTTCCGTAAGACAATCCAGGCCATCCAGAAAATACAATTCTAGGCCATCCGTCGAACCAAACACGAACTTTTGCACCACGATGTACCAATGGTAAATCAATTGGGTCAACATAGGTTTCAACCGCAATATCATATTGAGAAGGCATAATGCTCACAACTGGAGTTCCTTCTTTAATCGTTTCTCCTAAACCTGCCAATAATGCACGGTTTACATAACCGCTCTGAGGTGCCGTAATGTAATACAAACCGCTTCTTAATCTGTAATTTGTGTATTGATTTTCAAGCTTATTTACCTGCGCTTCTGTATCATACTGTGTGCTTAAAGCTGTAAACTTATCACTTCTAGATTTTGATATTTTTTCAGCATATTCTGCCGTAATTCTGTTGATTTCTACTTTCGCATTAATCAATTCGTTTCTGCTGCTTAACAATTTATTTTCCTGCGTAATAATATATGCTTCAGATTCTTGCAGTTTTAGTCTTTTCTGCTCAACATCTGTCATTGGCTTTAAGCCTTCTTTATTTAAGGCAGTGGAACGGTCAAATTGTGTTGTTGCAATTCGAAGCTGTGTTCTTACTGCAACAAGATCCATACTGTCACTTTTTATTTTCAGCCGGGCTTGTTTGATTTTATTTGCTGCTTGTTCCAGTTTTAATTGTCTTTCGGTATTCAAAGACTGCGCTTGAACATCAAGAGAATTTACTTTATCGCCGTATGATTCTACAGCCATTTTTTTAGCATCGACCTGTTGTTTGGTATTTCCAACCAAATTTGGATCTAAATAATCTTCTTTGATCTCTGTAATAAAAAGAATCGTATCTCCTTTTTTTACATAATCTCCTTCTTTTACAAACCATTTATCAATTCGTCCAGCAATTGCATTGTGTACCGTTTGAGGTCTTTGATCTGGTTTTAAAGTCGTAACAGAACCACTTCCTGAAATATTTTGTGTCCAAGGCAGAAAAAGACAGCCGACACAAAAGATTAAAAACCCAATTATTACTTTATTTAAAATTCTATAATGTGGTCTTCGGGCAACGCTCGTAATCGATTTGTATTTGCCCGGAGTTATAAGTACGTTATTATCTTTAGATATGTTGAGCATGATTAAAGCTTTATGTCGTTAATAATTTTTCCGTCGTCGATGGTGATCATACGACTGCATTTGTTTTTCCAAACATCACTTTTAGAAGTAACAATTACAGTCCAGTCATTCTCTTCGGAAAGTAAAAAATCAACAATTTTACCCGAAGTCAAATCATCCATTTTATCAACAGGATCTTCTAAGAATAAAATATTTGGTTTTCCGACAATGCTTCGTGCCAAAAGAATTTTTTGCACATCTGAAGCAGAAAGTTCACGTCCGCCTGGATGAATTTGATTCTCCAGTCCGTTTTCAAAAGATTTAATGTATGGAGTTAAACCAACATTATCTAAAGCCCATTTTAAATCATCACTATTTAACTGCTCGTTTCCAAAAACAATATTTTCTCTAATTGTTCCTGCAAAAAGCGTATCACCCTGCAAATAAGTTCCTGCCTGCGCTCTGTAAGTATCTTCGTTAAGGCGATTCATATAATTATCTGTCACATACATGGCACCGCTTTCTGGTTCTAAAACGCCCGAAAGTAATCGTAACAACGTACTTTTTCCTGCGCCGTTTGTTCCTGTAAGAATGATTTTTTCTCCCTGAGAGATTTTCAAATTAATATTCTTAAGTGACTTTTTGGTGTGATTTGGATAATTGTAATTGATGCTTTCTGTTTCAATATTAATTCCTTTCTCCGTTTTATCTGAAGTATTCGGAATACATGAAATTTCCATATCTGTAACTTGTCCGATTTTTTCAACAGAAGTCAAAACGTCGTAGAAAGATTCCAATCCGAAGATGATTTTTTCTACCGAGTTGATTAATAGTACAATTACGATTTCAGCTGCTACGAACTGCCCTATGTTCATTTGGTGGTGAATTACCAGAAAACCACCGATCGATAATAAGGCAGCAGTAACAATTACTTTAAAAATAGTCAGCTGTATATATTGTTTTTTCATTACCTGAAAGTGCTTTTCACGGTAATTGACGTAACTGCTAACATAGCCGTCGTTTCTTTGTAAAGCATATTCAAAAGCGCCTTTTCTGCGGAAACTTTCTCGGTTACGAGCAATTTCCTGAAGCCAAGCTGCCACTTTATATTTAAACTTGGATTCGTTTAAACTGGTTTCTAAACCATCTTTATAAGAGAATTTAAAAATTACCCATAAAATAACAATGAATAAAAGTCCGATTACCATAAAGAACGAATGGTAAAGAACCAATAAAATAATCCCAAGACCAACTTGAAGAAATGCTGTACAGAAGTCAAGAAGCAGTTTTGCTGTTCCTTTCTGGACCATCAAAGTATCAAAAAAACGATTGGCTTTTTCTGGAGCATACTCTGAGTACATTTCTTTAAATTTAATTAAAGGCATTCTGTACGCAAATTCAAATGATGAACGCACAAAAATTCGCTGCTGCAGATTTTCTACAATGCGCAGCTGTAAAATTGTCAGAACACCGCCAAAACCAACTCCAACCGTAACCAGAATGACAAGAACAATCCAAGAAACACTAAGTTGCCCGCTTTGAATAAAATTAATGATGGCCTGAATTCCTAAAGGCAGAGAAAGGTTTACTAAACCTGCAAAAGCAGCATAAAAGATAATTTGATATACATCGCGTTTATCGAGCTGCAATAAGTTGTAAAATCGTTTGAATGGTGTCATGAATTTAGATATAAATACAAGATTATACATAGAATAAATATACGGCAAAAACCGCAGGCAGGATTAGATTTTTATTCTAAATCCCACAAAACGAGCATCTATGAGTTCAACCGAGGAGGCGGTATATCTATTTTACCATGAAAACCAAACGAGAAGATTGTATTATCAATATATTTTTTTCCTTTCTGTTCGATTAGAAAATACATTTTAGGCATGAATTCTTCTGCTGAAATCAGATATTCCATTGGAGGAATTCCCTTTGCTAATTTGGCTGTTTTGGTTTCTTTTGTTTTGTAGTCATCCAGTTCTTCTGGAATTCCGTCACATTTGAAGATTTTTTTTAAGAAATTACAGGTAATCCCTTTTACAGTATAGGTTTCTGCATTATCATTGATGATTCTGCTTACCCCATTTGAGATGTTTAGACTGCTGATTAAAAAATAGCCGACTAGTAACACCTGAAGGCATTTACAAAAAAAGCTATTTCTAATTTTATTCATCATAATCTAAAAAACAAAAGTTTCACCACCTCTAAATCATTATTAAAAAGACATTTCAAAGAGTACTATTCTAATTTTTTGTCTTCTATTTGCCTCTAAATTTATTTTCTAGTCTAAAAAACCACGTTCAATTCGTTGAATATCTCAGTGATTTAGAGCAATTATCCTAATTTTTCTGAGCGCGCAATTTAAATCCATTTTTTTTTTATAACATTAAAATAACATTAGAATTTAACGACAGCGGAAACTTTAAAACTAAATTAACAGGACATTCTTACAGTTTCATTTTGTATCGGAATTATATAACAACCTGCCGTAATTCTATAACTTCCTGAGGGACCTTAAATCTACTTTTGGGTATCGAAAATTCGACCAATTATAATACAGAAAATTTACAAGTGTTACCCAATATAGAAACCCGATTTACAAACCATTTAATAAGTGATCTCAATATGATTTATGCACAAAATGATTTGACCCGATTTTTAGATGCTCAAAACAAACTTTATTTAAAAGCATATTCTGAACTGAAAAAAGGCAAAAAAGAAACCAATTGGATGTGGTTTATTTTCCCGCAGATTCAAGGCTTAGGAAAAAGTGCTCTTTCTGATTATTATGCTGTTGCAGATTTGAAAGAGGCAACTGAATTTTTAAATCATCCGGTTTTGGCGAGACATCTAATTGAGATTTCGAAACTTTTACTAACTTTTAAAAAGAAATCTGCCGAAGGTATTTTGGGCGAACTAGACGCTAGAAAACTGCATTCGTCTATGAGTTTATTTGTTCAGGTAGAAAATGCTGATCCGGTATTTCAAGAAGTTCTGGATACTTTTTTCTACGGACATTTAGATCCTTTGACTTTAAATTTTACTCAAAAAACTGTTATCCTGCCAGAAGCAGTACTTTCTTAATATTCTTAGGACTCTAAAAAAAGCGGTTATCTCATTGAGATAACCGCTTTTTTATTTTTAACACAAACATATTTCATATCATCTGTTGAAAATTGTATTTTTGGACTAGCAAATTTATTTCTTCTACAAATAAAAAACAGTCCAGATGCTACGTCCTTGGCCACTAGAGATTCAGCTTGACAAAAAATCAGATAAAGCCATTTACCTTCAAATCGCCGATGCTGTAATTGATGCCATTAAAACAGGAAAATTAATTAGCGGTAACGCACTTCCCGGAAGCAGGCAATTGGCTGCATTATTAAAAGTAAATCGGAATACAGTTGTCGAAGCTTTAGATGTTTTGATTGCCGAAGGATGGTTGATTTCAATTGACCGAAAAGGAACTTTTGTAACGCAGGAACTTCCGCAAATCAAGCATTCATTAGAAAATAAAAAAGAACATAAAATTGAAATTGAAGAACCTAAAAGTTTTTTAGTTTTTGATGACGGACTTCCCGACAGCCGATTGGCACCTATGAATGATCTTGCAAGAGCGTATCGTGAATTGTTCAGCCGAAAATCGCGCTGGCAGATTATGGGTTACAGCAGCGAATTGGGAAATCCAGAGTTTAGAAAATCGATTGCTCAAATGCTTAATTTTAAACGAGGCATGAGCATTTCGCAGGATCAAATCTGTATTACGCGCGGGAGTCAAATGGCGATGTATTTGGCTTCGCACTGCATTTTAAAATCGGGCGATTATGTTTTGGTCGAAAACCCTGGCTACAAACCCGCGTGGGAAACTTTTGAAAATTCTGGTGCAAAACTCCTTCCTGTAAATGTAGAAGCAGATGGTTTGGATATCGATCAAGTCGAAAAATACTTGCAGCACAAACATATAAAAGCGATTTATGTCACACCTCATCATCAATTTCCGACTACGGTTACTTTGTCTTTAAAAAAGAGATTAAAATTGATCGAACTTTCTAATCAATATCACTTTACAATTATTGAAGATGATTACGATAATGAGTTTCATTTTGGACAGCGGCCAATTCTGCCGATCTGTAGTTATTCGGCTTTGAAAAATTACGTTTATATTGGAAGTTTCAGCAAAGTGGTTGCGCCCGCACTGCGAATTGGTTATTTAGTTAGTTCTACTGAGAATATTCTGAAAATTGGAATTCATAGAAAAATCATTGATGTTCAAGGGGATAATATTATGGAAGAAGCAATTTTAAGCCTCATCAATGAAGGAAAAATAAAGCGTCATCTCAAAAAAGCCAATTTGATTTATAAAAGTAAACGAGATTATTTTGAAAGTGTTTTAAATCAATATCTTCAAGATAAAATCACTTTTACCAAACCCGAAGGCGGACTTGCTTTTTGGATTGTTCCTAAAGCTGAAATCGATGTTTTGGAAATTTATGAAAAACTAAAATCTCACGGAATTCAAATTATGAGTCCTGATCGATTTAGTTTTGATGAAACGATTAAAGGTTTCCGTCTTGGTTATGCTTCTCTTTCTGAAAAACAAATTGAAGAAGGAATTAAAGCGCTTTCTAACTTGCTGTAAATAAAATGAGACGCGGATTTTACAAATTTGCTATCGCAAAGACGCGGAAAAAAAACTGATTTTTAAAATCTGCGTCAATCAGCGTTTTCGCAATAGCGAATCTTTTTTATCAGAGTCCATTAAGTTAACTAATATTTCTCATCAATTGCCTCCATCTTTAGATGGAGGTTTATAAATTCGCTTAAAAATGGCTTTAGCCTAAACTACACCAATTTGGCTAAAGCCATTCTTGTGCACTTCTAAAAACCCCTAGTTGAAACTAGGGGCTATGCAATAAATTTGTCTATTTAATTAATATTTAATTCACCTGGACTACTTTTAATTTAAAAAACTGGATTTAACTACATTCCAGATTATTATTAATTTCGCAGTATGAAAAACGACATTATTTTTAATTTGATTAAAGTCCATCAGCGAATTGAAAACGCCTGCCGAAGTGCTGGTCGAAATCCCGATGAAGTACAGCTTTTACTGGCAACCAAAACTGTTCCGGCAAAACAAATACGAATTGCGGTTGAAGCTGGTGAAACGTTAATGGGTGAAAATAAAATGCAGGAACTGCGGGATAAAGATTTTGAGTTAAAATATCTTCCTGTCGAACGCCATTTTATTGGACATCTTCAAACGAATAAAGTCAAAGATGTTTTGAAATATGTTACTTGCATTCAATCTTTGGATCGTTTAAGTCTTGCTGATGAATTGCACAAACAGCTTCAAAATCAAAACAGAAAAGTAGACGTTTTTGTTCAGGTAAATACTTCTTACGAAGAAAGTAAATTCGGATTGGCGCCAGAAAACGTTTTGTCTTTCATTAAAAAAATAAAAAACTACGAAACTTTGAATATTAAAGGTTTAATGAGCATTGGACTTCTAGATGTTGAAAAAGAAAAAATGATTCCGTCGCTTCGACTTTTACGAACTGTCCGCGATGAGATTTATGCCGAAGAAATTGAAGGTTTACAAGATTTAAAACTTTCAATGGGAATGTCTCAGGATTTGGAACTTGCGATTGCAGAAGGTTCAAATATGGTCAGAATTGGAACTTCGATCTTTGGAAACCGTTTTTTAGGAAAAGAAATCTGGAACGAAAACATTGCAGAATAAAACTTAATTTTGCACCAAATAAAAACGCAGATGAACCTGAATGATCTTACTGTAATTGATACTGAAAAAATTGCTTTAGACGATTTGTTTTTTAGCGAAGAAAATAAAATATCGCTTCTTCAGATTATCAAAGAGCATCAATATATTGACGAATTAAAAAAATACAATCTTAAAGTTGACAACAAAATTTTACTGCACGGAAGTTCGGGCTGTGGTAAAACGACGACAGCAAAAGCGATTGCTCATAGTTTAAATAAAAAAATTATCATTATTAACCTCAGCACGGTTATAGACGCGCGAATTGGTGAAACTTCTAAAAATCTAAAAGCCATTTTTGATAAAGCGATTCGTGAAAGAGCGGTTTTATTTTTAGATGAATTTGACCAAATCGGAAAAAGCCGTGACAGCGATGATAAAGATGTTGGCGAAATGAGACGATTGGTCAATACATTAATTCAGCTTTTTGATTACTTTCCTTCAGATAGTTTGGTTATTTGTGCAACGAATCATTACGAAATAATTGACAGCGCTTTATTAAGAAGATTTCAGCTTCGTTTGAAATATGAAATGCCTTCTGAAAGTTATTTGGATATTTATTACGATAAAATTTTAAGTGAGTTTCCCGAACAATTTCAAAACATCGAAAGACGTTATAATGTTTCCTATTCTGAAGCTTTGGATTATATTCATACTTCTATGAAAAAACAAATCATAGCTTCGTTAGAAAATTAATTTTTGAACATCTTCCTTCTATCAACCCAAGTGTATGTTCCGTAGGAACATTTCGTCGGTAGAAACAAAATTTGAAGGCGTCGATAATACGTTCCGTAGGAACGTTTGAATATTGGTTTAGATATTCTTTTGTATAAAATCCAAGTGTCCCTACAAGACACAAACTCAAAACGATATTATTTTTTTCTACCGACGAGATGTTCCTAACGGAACATTACACATTGCATTTAATCGAAAAAACCGTTATAAAAACACAACTCTTTTCTTTGGAGTTTATATGACGAATTGTTGTCATAAAACATTACACATTTGCGTGTAATCGAAAAATCCTGTGTAAAAACACAAAGTGAAGTTTATGTGATAAAACGTTCCTAACAGAAGGTTCGGCATTAATCTCAATGAAAAAGCAAATCATAACTTCGTTAGAAAATAAATTTTTTGAATACTTTCTATCATCCCAATTGTATGTTCCGTTAGGAACATTTCGTCGGTAGAAACAAGATTTGAAACGTGACAATACGTTCCGTAGGTACGTTTGATTATTGATTTAGATATTCTTTGCCTAAATCAAGTGTCCCTACGGGACACAAACTCAAAACAACATTATTTTTTTCTACCGACGAGATGTTCCTAACGGAACATTACACATTTGCATGTAATCGAAAAAACCACTTTAAAATATAACGTGGAGTTTATGTGACTTCAATGAAAAAGCAAATCATAACTTCCTTAGAAAATTAATTTTTTGAATACCTTCTATCAACCCAGTTGTATGTTCCGTTAGGAACATCTCATCGGTAGAAACAAAATTTGAAGGCGTCGATAATACGTTCCGTAGGAACGTTTGATTATGGGTTTAGATATTCTCTGCATAAATCAAGTGTCCCTACAGGACACAAACTCAAAACGACATTATTTTTTTCTACCGACGAAATGTTCCTAACGGAACATTGATGCAGTTATATGAATCGAAAAAACCATTATAAAACACATCTCTTTTCTTGGGACTTTATATAACGAATTGTTCTCAATGAAACATTCCACATTCACATAATCGAAAAACCCGCTGTAAAATACAGCGGGTTTTTCTTTGGAGTTTTTATATAGAATGATAGTGTACTAAATTATAAACCTCTTGTCAGCCATCCTTTTTTGTTGGCTGTTGCTATTGCATAAGGTGCAATCCAGAATAAACTGAAAGTGTAGAAAACACTATAAGAATAAGCCCAGAATGACTCAGACAAGTTGTATCTTTTTGCATAAAAGATCATTGAGAAACTTGAAAAAATTAAGATTCCTAAAAAGGTTGAACTTAAAAATAATACCGGGTGAACTGCAATAAAATAAAACATAAATAAGATAAATGGGTATGTCATTGCGATTTTAAAGAATTGGTTTATGAACAACATTCTCGGACCAAATTTTGATGTTTTTCTAAAATCTGTAAAAACATATTTCGCCATCATCAAGTTTTCACGAACGTTACTTCTCGCCCATCTGATGAACATTTTGTACAATCCTTTATATTCTTCAGGAACATTTGTCAATACTACTGCATTTCTTTGAAATCTAACTTCAAAACCTTGTTTTAAAATCATATTTGTCAAAGCACGATCTTCTCCAATATCTGATGGTTCGCCCATAAAAGTTTGGTTGATCCATTCTGGAAGACAATTGAAAACAGCATCTCTTTTGTACGCTGCCAAAGCCCCAGGAGTACATAAAACAGAACCTAATTCGCTTTCTGCAGAACGTTGGAATTCAAAACTCATTACAAAACTTACGTTCAGCATTTTTGGTAAAATTGCCGATTTGTTGTTTAAAACTTGTACGTTTCCTGCAACAGCTCCACATTTTTCGTTTACCACAAACGGACTAACTAAGTTTCTTAGTGTATCTTTTTTCACAATAGAATCAGAATCTACAGTTACAAAGATTTCTCCTGTTCCTAATTTGAATCCTCTGTATAAAGCTTGACGTTTTCCTTGGTTTTTTGGCTGCTGAAAAATCGTTACACGATCTCCTAATTTTGCTTTTGCTTCCTGCATCCAATACCAAGTATCATCTTTACTTCCATCGTCAATAGCTAAAAGCTGTAATTTTTCGGCTGGATAATCGCTGTCTGCAAGACTCAATAAAGTATCCCAAACTAATTTTCCTTCATTATAAGCCGGAACAATAATCGTACAAGTCGGCAATAATTCGTCAGATACAGATTCGATTGGTTTGTATCTTAAATATAAATAAGAACTGTACAAGAAAACTCCCGTTTGATAAAGAAATAATAGTGTTGTGAAAACCAAAAATGGTAATCCCCAAGTTGAAGCGATTCTTTCAAAATGAAATTGTTCAAATTCGTCTTGTAATAAAAACACAGAACAAACACCTGCAATCATCAATAAAAATGTTGCAATAATAATGGTTAATCCAATTGGGCTTGATGGTCTTTTAACGTGTATTTGTTTTGCTTTTTCATTCGTTCTAAAAAAAGAACCGTTTAATGTTTTTTCGCTGATAGCTGAACTATTGTTCGCATAAAATTGTTTTGAGATAATTGTTTCGCTTTCCATGCTATACTCCTTTTTTTGATTTGCTTTTTAAATATGGCTTTTAGTAAAATCTTCTTTCTTGATTGATGTTACTCGTATGGAAAGCAACAAAAAACAAATTCATTAAGATTTTGATACAAACACAATTTGCAAGCGTCGTGCCAATACAGTTTAAAGTTGGTGTAGAGCCATTTAAGAAATTGAACCCAAAAAAGAGTGTGTAATTATTTTACACTTTGTGGGTAACGTATACAGTAAACAGGTAAATTTTGAGGCAGAAAAGGCAGGTTTTAAAAGGATTTTCGAAGAATGAAAATCTCGTATTTCGTTTCTTATTTAATTAAGAACGCATCTTAAATATTTAAAACGTAAAATTGCTTAACAAAATTGTACGAAGCATATAAAAAGTAAAAGTTGTTTAAAATCGAATGA
>NZ_CAMLIX010000071.1 GCF_946479975.1 uncultured Flavobacterium sp. | reverse complement strand
AACAGGATTAGCCGCAGGTGATTATAAAGTTACTGTAAAATATACCATAGGTGGTGTTGAATGTACAGACCCGGAACAAATAATTAAAATAACAGGACCAACTAGTAAGTTAACAGCTTCTGGAGGTGTTGGTGCATTATCTGGTTGTGGACCAACTAAAGAAGAACAGGGATTACTTAGAATTACAAACCCTCAGGGAGGTGTGCCATTCCCGGCTCCAAATTTATACAGATACAGTTTTGATGGTGGAAAAACGTATGATATTCCAAATGAAGCTTGGGTAGACCCTAGAGCTACTCCATATACTTTATATGTAAAAGATGCTGCAGGATGTATTTTCGCTATTGACGGAATTATTTTAGATCCTAAACCAGCTGAACCTGATTTTAAAGTTACTACTCCGGTTTATAATTGTAAAGGAGAAGGAACATCAACCGTAACCGTAATTACTGATCCAGGTATTACATATACTTATAAATATTATTTAGGAAAACCAGATCCAGCGAATCCTACAAATTATATCTATGCAGCAAATACGAATGTTCCAGCCAATATTTTTAAAGATCTTCCAGTTGGAGATTATAAACTTAAAGTGGAATATAATTTAGTTTCGGCTCCTACTTTTAGTAATTTATTGACAGAGGATTTTGGAAACGGAGATGATACTACTTCACCTGGAATTAATAATGTTTATTGTTTCGAAAGACAGGATGCTATTGTTGATTGTAATAAATTCAATGCTTGGCATCCATGGTTAATGAACGATGGTGAATATACAGTTACAAAAGGTCTTCTTCCTGATCATGGTCCAGATTTTGGATGGGTCATACCCAAAGACCATACTAATGCGCCTAACATAACAGATGGTAGATATTTGGCAATTAATATTGGAGGTGTTAATGAAGGTATTCCAGTTGGAACAGTTATTTATAGTAAGCCAATTCATGACGTTATCCCAGACCAAGATGTTAAAGTTACTTTTTATGCTTTAAATTTATTAAAAAGCTCAAATGCAAAAGCGGCACCAGATTTAACAATTGAGTTGAGTAAAAATGGAACGGCAGTTCCTGGAGCTTCTGTAAAAACAGCAAAAATTACACAGAACGAACAATGGAATAAAATTGAACTTACAATTAATCCAGGGAATAATAAAGACCTTGATTTTGTAATTAAAACTAATATTGCAATTGTTGATGGAAGTGATTTAGCAATTGATGATATTTTAGTTTATCAATTACCAAAGTCATGTTTATCTGCTAAAACTTTAAACTTAAAAATTGATGCAGGACAATCTTTTTCTGCTGAAGTAACAGGGGTTAACGGACTTAAATGTAAAGGAGATACAAATGGTACTTTTAGTATTGTGGTTAAAAACTTTGATACTGATAATGGTTTCTATTATACTCTTGACGGAAATGCTAATCCAGTGACATGGGTAAAGTCAATGACTTCTCCAGTTAACTTTAATGATAAAGCCGAAGGCACATATAATATTAAAGTTCGTTATGCAAATAATGCAACTTCTTGTAATTTCGATATTCCAACAACAATTAAGTCGCCACCTGCATTTATAGTTAATGCAAGTGCTTCGGCTGCAACTTGTAAAGGTGCTACCGTTACAGCAAGCGTTGTAGGAGGAACTGCAGATTATGTTGTTACACTTAAAGATAAAAACTCAACGTACACTAAAACATTCCCAACTACAGACTGGAAGATAAACGAAGTTCCAGCGGGAACTTACATTGTTTCAGGTACTGACGCGGCTGGATGTAGTGATACAATGGATACAGAATTAGTTATTAGTGCGCCAACTAAACCAACTGCATCTATAGTGTCTAATGTAGGATTATGCTTTGATGGCAGCAATGCTACTATTAGAGTTAGTATATCTAACGGAGTTAAGCCATATACTTATCAGGTAAGTACAGATGGAGGTACAACATACAGTAATCCAAGCGCAACTTTTGACGGACCTACTTTTGATTATATTGCTAAAGCAACGGGTAAGTACCAATTTTTAATTTTAGATGCTAATAAATGTGATGCTATTACAGCAAGTCAGACAATTAATGATAAAATCACTGCAGATGCAGATATTACAAAGACACTAAGCTGCCTTACAGGTAGTAAAGATGCAACAATCCAAGTTAAAATTACTGGAGGTACTAGCCCATATAAATATACAGTTAGAAAAAAAGGAAGCACTACAGTTTTGTTTACAAGTGGTTCTATAGCTGGTCCTCTATTTACTTATGATGCGACTACAGCAGGAACCTATGTTTTTGATATTACAGACACAAACAATTGCCCTTTCGCTGTTGAAAAAGAAGTATTATCACTTGTAGCAGTTACAGCTTCCCACAAAGTTGAAAATGTTACTTGTTACGATGCAGCAAATGGATATATTGATATTACTCCAGAAACAGGTGTAGCTCCATTTTCATATCAATTTAATAGTACAGGAAACTTTACTACAACAACTCATTATGGTAATTTAGTTGGTTCAGTTGCTGGTACTGATTATAGTTATATAGTAAAAGATGGTCAAGGTTGTACTCAAAGTTATGCATTCAAGGTTTACCAGCCAGAAGATATTGTTGCGAATGCATCTATATCTAAGCCATACAATTGTGATGGAAATGGTCAAATTACAGCAACCGCTTCTAAAGGAAATGGTGGTTTTAGTTTTGAATTAAGAAATAAAACAAATAATACTTCTGTAGGAACAAACACTACAGGAATATTTGATAATATTACTATTGCAGGTGATTACGAAGTTGTAATTACAGATAACAAAAACTGCTCTAAAACAGTTGCGGCTGGAACAATTACAGCATTGAATCCTCCAAAAGGAATGACAATCAATAATTCTGCAGTTACATGTCCAACAAATAAAGCAACAGTTACAATTTCAAATGTTGTGAATGGTGCTGGTGTTGCTGTACCAACTACAGGATTAGAATACAGAATAAAATTTCCGGCAGCTTATGCTACTACAACTTATCAGACTTCTAATACTTTTGCAGGAATTCCAGCAGGAATTGAGTTTGTTTTTGAAGTAAGAGATGCTAATAAATGTCTTTATGAAAAGCGCTATACTATTACAGAATTACCTGTAATTGCAGTAACAGTTAAATCTCAAAATCCAGTTGTTTGTTTAGGAGAGGCTAATGGTAAAGCAATTTTTACCGTTTCAGGAATGGGTAATGATGTTAATTATTCATACGTTGTTGATACCAGAACAGCAGTTACAGGAAAATCTCCAGCTACAGGAACATCTTTTGAGATTCCAGTTTCAGGTTTAAGTGGAGGACTTCACACCATTACGGTAACTAATACAGCAACAACTTGTTCAGATGCTGAAGATGTTACTATTGAGGCGCCAACGGCAGAATTGAAATTTAATGCTCATGATTTAACGCATGTAACTTGTGATACTAAAGGAACTGCAACGATTAATGTAGTTGGAGGTTCAGGAATTTACTCTTATACTATTAAACAAACAGCGCCGATAGTAGGATCAGATATTACGCAACCAAGCAGTAATGTTTTCAAGAATCTAGATGCGGGCGATTACAGTATCTTTGTTGAAGATTCTTATGGTTGTAAAATTAGTTCAACTTTTACAATCAATGATAAAGTTGCTCCGACTGCTTCTATAGATGCGACTGCAACTGATTTATGTGCAGGTGGCGCAGGTGCAACGATTACAGTTAATCCTAGTAGTGCTCCTAATTATGTGTACAGTATAAATAAAGGAACAACAACAACTAATGGAGTTTTCACGGGATTAGCACCAGATGATTATATCATAACGGTAAAAGATCTTTCAACAGGATGTTCAATTGATTTGCCAAAACAAATCGTTGCTGTTCCAGTTGTAGTTTCAGAACATAAAATAACTAAAAAATTAGATTGTAGTTTAAGCACAGACGCTGTAATTCAAGCTACAATTGCTAACGGATATCCTGATTACAAGTACAGAGTAAATGTAAACGGAGCCGGTTTCCCAGCTACTTATACAGATGTTGGACCAGGACAAACAACATTTACACATCCTGCATCTGTTGCTGGATCGTATGTGTTTGAAATTTTAGACAGTAAAGGTTGTAAAACAGGATTTACTGAAAATGTTGCTGCAAAAGTGACACCAGATTTTACACCAAGCATTACTCATGTTAAATGTTTCGGAGCGGCAACAGGTAAAATTGTGGTTACTGCTACTCCAGCTTCAGGAACTTACGAGTACAGTAATGATAACGGATCTACATGGCAGGCTTCTAATGAATTTGCAGGATTAGAAGTGGGTTCTTACGATATTGTCGTTAGAGATACTAATACAAAATGTTTTGTTAGCAAACCAATAACAGTAAATGGTCCTTCATTATTTGAAGCCGATGCAAAAGTTACAACTGAATTAAAATGTGGAACCAACAATGCTTCTCAGGCGGCTATTATTACAGTCACTGCCTTAGGAGGAACACCTTATTCAGGTACAAACAAATACAGATATACTTATAATACTGGAAATCCAGCTACAACTATAACTTTAACAACATCAAATACATTTACAATCAATGCTTCAGGGGTTGTAAATATTATTGTTACAGATGCAAATGGTTGTACGGTTTCAACTTCAGCAGAAGTCGTGGCATTAACTCCGCCATCAGGTTTAGCTTTTTCAGCTCCAGATATTACTTGCGATGCTACTAAGTTAAAAACAGATTTAGAAGTTACAGTTACAGGTGGTAAATTACCATTGAAATATGAAATTACAAGTTATGTTGCTGCAACTGCTCCAGCAGTTTTAGTTACAACTGAAAACTCTAATACTTACACCTTTACAGGTTTAGTTTCTGGAACGTATAATTTCACAATTACAGATGCTAACGGATGTACAGTAAAAGACACCAAAAAAATTGATGCTGTAGTTCCAATTGAGGAGTCAGGTAAAATTGATAATCCTGTATCTTGTAAAGACGCTAATGACGGTAGACTTATTTTCACAGTTTCTGGAAATACTAACGGAACTACAGGTTATACATATAGTTTAGTAGATGCTCTTAATAATACAATTACCGGTTCTAAATCAGGAGACGTAATTACGTATTCAGGATTAAAAGCAGATTCGTATACTTTTAGTGTTACAAACAACCTTACAAAATGTGAGGCTAACGAAACAATTGTGTTAGCTAATCCTACTGGAGTTACCATTGTAAGCGCAGCTGGTCCTAAAGTATTCTGTGACAGAAATAATTCAACAATTACTGTAACTGCCAACGGCGGAACAGGAACATTGTATTATGCTGTGGTTAAAGCTGCATCTACAGCTCCAACTTTCCCAGCAGATTATACAACAACAAAAACTTTCCCTAAAAATACACTTACAGATGGTTTAGATTATGATGTTTATGTGAGAGATGCTAAAGGATGTCCTGCTCAAACAACTGCTCAAATTACTAGAGATCCAAAACCAACAGTTGATCCAATTACGACAGCTCCTTGTTATTCAGGAAGTAATATTTCGATTGTGATGTCTGGAAATGTTTTCATAGGTTCTGGAATTTTATATGGAGTAGATGGTAATTACAGTTCAATTGCAACTAAAACTATTACTAGTCCGGGTATTTATAAATTAACTGTTAAAGATGATAACGGTTGTATTTCTGATCCATTTGATTTAGTTATTACAGATCAATTAAAATTAACAGTTACACCAATAAAAGATTTAACATGTACAGTAGTTCCTCCATTTACAAAAATTGATGCGAAAGCTACTTTGAGTGCTCAAGGTGGAAACAGTACTTACACATATGAATTCAAAAATGGAACTGGTGGAACTTATGCTCCAATAGTTCCTGCAGGAAATGTATTTGAGACTACAGCAACAGGAAGTTATTATTTTAGAGTTACATCTGCTGGATGTTCTGTAGAATCTACAGTTGCATTCGAGGTGACAACTCCTGATAAACCAGTTGCAACTACTGATGTTACAAACCTAAACTGTTATCAATCAAAAGACGGTAGTGTAACACTTGTTCCTACAGCCGGAGTTGGTCCGTTTACTTTTACTTTTAATGGAGGTACTCCAACGAGCAACCCAACGTTTACGAATTTAGATGCATCTACAGGTTTAGGATATCCATATACTATTACTGATGCTAAAGGTTGTACATCTGACATAGCTTATGCTGTAGTGACTGAACCAGCAGAAATTCAGTTTACATATACTCCAGTAGATATGAGATGTCCTGGCCCAACTTTAGGATCTGTTACGGTTAGTGCCGTTACCAATGGAGTTGGTCCTTATACATACGAATTGAGAAATATTGTAACAGGTACAAAAATTGTCGATAATCAGGATGGAATTACACCATATACATTTGACAAATTAAATTATGGAGATTTCATTTTGACAGTTTATGATAGTAATGGTTGTCCTAGTGTTAAAAAAGATGTTAAAATTGTTGCTCCGCCAAGCGATTTAAATATTGATTTAACTACTGTAGCAACATGTGCTGCTGGAGCAACTATTATTGTTGATTTAAATCCACTTGTTTATCCTGCAAATCCTGATTATAGGTTTGGAATTTCGGATACTCCAGATATACCATTTGCAAGTGTATTATTGCCATCAGATCCTGGATTCCCGTTAAGACATACTTTTACTGGTTTGACTCCAGGTGTGAAATATACTTTTGTTATTTATGATCCAATCACTGACTGTTATTATTTTAAAACAGCTACTGGTGCAGTTGACCCAATAACTTCTTTAACTAGTGTAGCTACTGCAATTCCTGTTGCTTGTAAAAATACATCAACAGGTGGAGTATCTATTACTCTTAATGGTACATCAGCTACACAAGTAAAATATGAAATCTATTTTGATAATTCAGATAAGAGCTCAGGTATTAGTGGTACGATAACAATGCCTACAACTGTTCCTGTAGAAGTTACAGGTCTTATTCCTGGAACTTACTATGTGAAATTCACTGAAATAGATGGTTCAAATCCGGGTTGTACATCTGCATCACTTCCTTTTGTTGTAACAGAGTCATCTGTAGATTTATCTGTAACGGCAAAGTCACCTAAGAATGATAATTGTAAAAACGATGCTGGTCAGGTAGTTGCAACTCCAAAAGGAGGAACAGGCCCTTTCAAGTATATCATAAATCAATCTGCTACGCCTCCATTAGTAACTGCTGCATGGGGAGCAGACAATGATAACATCTTTAATGTAGAAGCTGGTTCTTACTATGTTTGGGTTAAAGATGCTTATAATTGTATAAAATCTACAACTGTTACAGTTAACGCAGATCCAGTTCCTGTAATCGATAAATTGGACATTGTAAACAAATGTGCTGCTGAAGGTAATTTTGAAGTTACGGTTTCAATGACAACGCAAGGTGTAGCTCCTTATTACATTAGTTTAGATGGAGGAAGTAATTTCACAAAAATTACCGATCCAACACCATTCCCTTATACTATTAAAGGATTAAATTCAGGACCAGTTAATGTTGTAATTAAAGATTTTAATGACTGTCAGGATAACGATAATATTACAATTACACCAACACCTCTTGCAAAAGCAGAAGTAACCAAAGTGTTAAATTGTAATGCTTTAAATGCCGTGACGGATGCTACAATAACAATAACAATTGAAAAAGGTACTACTAATTATAGTTATGAAGTTAAAAAAGGGACAGCTGGTACATATGCTGCGTTTACCCCAACAACTACTAACGTAACAGCAGGCATTACTACAATTACGTACACAGTTGCTGAGGCAGATGCTGACGTATACCAATTCAGAATTAAAGATGCAAATACTTGTTCAATTGAAACTCTTCAAGTTGCTGTAGACGCAATTGTACCTACCGTTCTTGCTACGCCAATAAAAATTGAGCCATCATGCTTTGGACCAGCTGAACTTGGTTCTGTTGAAATCGGTGTGACTAGCGGTACAGGGCCTTTCAAATATTCGTTTGATGGTTTAGCATTTTCAGATCAAACGCTATATCCTGTTGTGGCTGGTACATATAACTATATCGTTCGTAATGCTTTAGGCTGCGAAACGAGCAGTTCTGTAACTTTAGGAACGCCAACTGCTTTAGCATTTGACCCGCCAACTATTGTACCGCTTAGCTGTGGTCCTCTAAATGCAGCGCAATCAGCAACAGTTACTTTAATTGCTAAACCAGGAAGTGGATCATCTCCATATAAATTTAGTTTTGACGGAAGTTCATTTGAGAATAAGGATACATATACAGTTAAAGAAGGTGATGCAGGTAGAAATATTCCTTATGAAATTCAGGATGTCAATGGTTGTACGGTGGCTAGCACAGTTAATATTGCAAAATTAACTCCACCTACTGATTTTAAATTTGATGCATACAGTCCAATTACTTGTTCAAATCCTACGACTAGCGTAACTATTTCAGGAGTTATAGGTGGTGCTGGAGGTGCAGCTGCATTAAAATACCAAATTATTTCTCCATCAATAGTTAACAATTTCAATAATGCAACATTCGCAGGACTATTGCCAGACGTTGAGTATGTATTCCAAGTAACAGATGCAAACAACTGTACTTTTGAGAGAAATCTTAAGATTGATAACGTTGTCAAGATTGATATAATAGAACAGTCTACAACTGGAATTACTTGTTCGACTGCAACTGATGGAAAAGCAACTTTCTATGTATCTAATTATGATACAGGTGTGAAATTGTATCACTATAAAGTTGATGGTATAGCAGTTGCGGGTAATCATTCAAATCCTGTAATTAATCTGATTGGATTAACAAAAGATGCACATGAAATCGAGGTATTCGATAACGAAACTAATTGTAGTAAGAAAATAGGGTTCAATATTGCAGCTCCGCCTGCAGCCTTAGTATTAGGAACACCTGTGGTTACTACTTTAGGATGTACTACTTTTGGTTCAGTTAAAGTAACTGCGACTGGCGGATGGGGTGATTATACCTTTACGTTAACACTACCAGACAACAGTACTTTAACAAATACTGACGGTGTTTTCGAAAACCTTATTCAGCCTGGATTCTATGATCTTGAAGTAAAAGATGCTAACAATTGTACGGATAAAGTAACAGATTCATTCGAATTGCTTGTTGCTCCTAAACCGACATTAACAATTGCAACAACATCTGATTACTGTTATTACAATACAAATTCAACTAAATTGGTTATTACTGCGGCAAGTACATCTACTTTCCCTGTGACTTACATGTATTCTATTGACAACGGCGGAAAATGGGAAACCAATAATGAATTCACTAATTTATCTCCAAATACCTATGTGGTAAAAGTGAGAGATAATTATGGTTGTGAATCTGCTGCAACAACGACAGTAATCAAACCACAGCTTTTTGCTTCGGCTAAGGTTGAGGACGAAATTTTCTGTAATAATGTTGACGGAAAAATTAGAATAAAAGCTATTGGTGGTTACCCTGATTATAGCTATACGGTAGCTATCAATGGAGCAACGCCTTCTGCTAAAATTCCATTCGGATCAGGTTTCACTTTCGCTGATTATACAGTGAATGCTGCAAGTTATGGAAAATATGAATTTGTAGTTTACGATTCACAAAACTGCGAATATAAGATACCAGCAATCACAATGACTGCGCCACAACCAGTTGTGTTTACTGCGGTACCAACATCAGCTTATTGTGCGCCTTCACAAGGAAATGTAAGCAACGGTTCTATCTTGTTTACATTAACATCTAAAGATAATCCGGATTATAATTACAGTATACAACGTACTATTCCAACAGTTGGTGCTGTGTTTACACAAAATACACCATTATTTACAGATTTAGTTGCGGGTACTTATGAAGTAAATGTTACTTCTGGAAGAAATTGTGGTAATCCAACAACAGTTACGATTTTAGACCCAGCTCTTGTGGAAGCTGAAGCAGAGGCTTCACCATTTACTTGTTCTGGTACTAATACCTTAAACACTACAGTTGTAACTGTTACAGGTAAAGGTGGTACAGGTACATACACATATAGTGAAAATGGAACAGATTGGAGACCAGGAAACACATTTAATGTGATTGATAACCAATCAGTTCAAACTTTGACCTATTATGTTAAAGATGCTAACGGATGTATTGACAGTGATCAAATTACAGTAGATCCATTCCCGAAATTGGATAAACCTACAATTACAAGAGTAACTCAAATTGCTTGTAATAATACAGGTGAAGTGATTACTGTTCAGATTAATGGCGGAGCAACTCCATATAATTTCCATTATCAGGTTTCTGTAGATGGCGCAGCTTTTGGTCTTCCTGTAATACCAGTTACAGCTGGAACAAATTCATTTAATTATGAAGCTAAAGTAGCAGGTCATTACTATCAGTTTAAAATAACAGATAACACGACAGGATGTTTTATTTTATCAGAATCTTACTTCGTGCCATTGTATAATACAGCTAAAGTTGTTGCAACTGCATCTACTTCTGTATCTTGTAATGGTTTAAGTGATGGAAAAATAACAATTAATATTATTGATTATACAGGACCTTATACGTATAGAGTACTTAATAATAATGTGGCGGTTGCAGGTGTTTCTGGTTCTGGAGATTCTTCAGTAACAAATCCGTTTGAAATTCCATTCGGACTTAATGCAAGCAAGAAGTATACCGTTGAAATTACAGAAACAGCATATCCATTCTGTACAGTAACTTCAGGTGATGTTGAGATAACTCAACCACCGGTTCTTGATTTAAGCGGATTAAAAGTTGCGGTTAAAAATCAAAACTGTAACAACACAGGAGCTGTACTTACAATAGACGAGACACAAATTGTTGGTGGTTCAGGAGGATATACTTATGCTTTTGTGCCAGTAGGAAGTTCACCAACAGTTTACGATCCATCTAAAACAAAAACAATTGCAACAACTAAAATAGCGCCATTGTTTGACCAGATAGATGTTTATGTAAAAGATAAGAACGGATGTCCTCAACATGTAACAGTTAATATTTCTCTAGATCCATTGCCTTCAATTACTAATGTAAGTGTTGCAAGTCAGTGCGCAAGTACTACAGGATATAGAATTAACGTAGCGGCAAATGGAGTGGCTCCATTGAAATATAGTTTGGACGGAGTACAATTCCAAGATGATAATTTCTTTATAGTAAATACTCCAGGAAATTATACTGTAACCGTACAAGACAAAAATCAATGTACTACAACTGCAGCAACTGCATTTCATATCTTAGATCCTCTTACTTTGAGTGCTAAGATTACAAAAGTGCCAACTTGTAAAGCAGCAGACGGAACAATAACTTTAGAAGCTAAAGGTGGAACAGTATCACCTCCAAGCTACTTATACACTAAAGACAATTGGGCTACTTCAACGGTTGACCCTGTATTTACAGGATTAGCTCCACGTGCTTATACTTTTAAAGTTAGAGACATTGCTACATTATGTGAGCAAGAAGTACAAGAAACAATCTTTGACCCAACGCCAGTTACTGGAATTGTTGCAACACCAACAGATGTATCTTGTAATGGTGTATCTAACGGTAGAATCTCAGTAACAATTGCAGCATCAAATGATAATCCTGTTTACATGTACAGTCTTGCTGGACCAGTAAGCAGAGTGGCTCAGGAATCTCCTTTCTTCAATGATTTGCCATTTGGTAATTATGTTGTAACGGTAACTTCAGGCAGAGGATGTAGTGATACAGCTCAAGCAACAGTAGGTCAGCCACCAGTTATGGTAGTTAATAAGCCTACAGTTACACAATATATTTGTTCTTCAGGAACAAATAATGCGGGTAATGCTACAATTATAGTAGCACCGGGTTCTGTAAGTGGTGGTTCAAATAATTATATCAGATATCAATTTGTTAGAGATGGAGTTCAAGTACAAAATGACGATAGAAACTCATACACAGAATCTGATTATTTAGGTGGAGATTATATTGTAAACGTATTTGATTCTAAAGGATGTCAGGGTACTTACGCTACAGTAACAATCGATCCGTATCTTGGAATTTCTGATCTGAAAATTGTTGCTACTCAAATTACTTGTAATAGCGACGAAGCTATTCAGGTAACTGCAATTGCAGCAAGCGGAACTTTACCAACTTTAACTTACACTATTGTTGGAATAGATGGTAATACATATCCTCTTACGCCAAGTGTAGATGGTTTGTGGACGAACTTAAAAGTAGGTAACTATAAAATAGTTGTCACGAATCCGGTAACAGGATGTAGTATTGAAAGATATCATACTGTTAACGAGCCAAACACATTTAAGTTTGTTTCTTCAAACATTAAGAACATAACATGTTTCTCAGATTCTGATGGTGCAATAACATTGACATTAGTTGATAATATAGTTCCAGATGATAATGCTGGTAGATTTAGTTATGTTATTACACACGAATCTGGAACAGTTATGAATGGAGTAACGACAACAACAGAATTGAAACTTTCGAATCTAAAAAGTGGTAAGTATACAGTTGTTGCAACATTAATTGATACTCCTTTCTGTGATGTTAAAACTGAATTTAGCATTGAAGGACCAGCTGCAGAATTAGAAATTAAACCTTCTAAAAAAGACATTACTTGTGTATCTGGTAATGATGACGGAGAGATAAGAATAAGCGCTCAAGGCGGATGGTCTGGTGATTACTTATATAAATTAGATGGTCCGGTAACAGTAGATTTTTCTGCTCAAAACATATTCTCAGGATTAAAAGCAGGATTATATACAGTTTCTGTTAAAGATGCTGGTGGTTGTATTGATACTGATCAGATTAGATTAGATATTCCGACACCAATTGCTGTTACAGCTGTACCAGACAAAACATTATTACTATGTAATGGAGATATGAGTGCAACGATTACTGCAACTTCGGTTACAGGCGGACAGGGTAGTAATTATTTATATACTTTAAATACTACTTCAGTTACTCCTGTGAGATCTACAGGACCTCAGACTACACCGTCATTTGCTGGTTTAGGTGCAGGAACTTATACGATAACTGTAACTGATGGATACAATTGTAGAGCAGAGTCTGCTCCAATAACAATTACAGAACCTTCTGAAGTTAAACCAAGTTTGGCTCAGACTAGAAACAACACATGTCTTACAAAAGCTCAACTTACTTTGAGCGCTAGTGGCGGGACACCTCCTTACACTTATAGTAGTGATAATGTAACATATTCAACAGCTCCATTCACAAGTTCTGTTTCGTTTGATGTTGAACCAGGTGTTTACAAGTACTATGTGAAGGATGCTAACGGTTGTGTTGATTTTGATTCTAATACGATTACAGTAAACCCTATTGAGCAATTATTGGCTAATATTGATAGAACTCACGCTGTAGTATTATGCCGTGAAGATCCAAGTGGAGTAATTATTGTAAATGCTTCAGGCGGATTAGGAAACTACCAATACATCTTGCAAGATAGTGCTGGAAACATACTAAAAGGACCACAATCAAAAGGTAGATTTGATAAGCTTTTAGCGGGTGACTATAAAATAGTTGTGAAAAGTGGCGATTGTGAAACTCCAGCTGAGGATGTTAATATTGATCAGCCAGATGAAGTATTCTCAGCTGAATTCAACCCAACTCCAGTTAAATGTTTTGGTGGCAATGATGGACGAATTGAAGTAATTGCTAAAGGTGGAACAGGAAATTATAAATACTCTATTTCACCAAGAAATGATCAATACTTCGACAGTAACATTTTTGAGAAATTAAAAGCTGGTTTCTATACTGTTATAGCAACGGATGAACACGGATGTTATGATACGGACATAGTTGAGGTAAAACAACCTTTGGCTCCCCTTTCAGTTGTTGAAACTCCTGGAATGACGATGCCTGAAGAATGTGCAGGAGAACTTAATGGTGCATTTACAATTGACATTGCAGGTGGTACGCTTCCTTATATGGTTAGTTTAAATAATATTAATGGTCCTTATCAATTGGTTAACGGAACACAACATACATTCGACAATCTTGCAGGAGCTGTTTACACAGTATTTGTGAAAGATGGTGGAAACTGTCCTCAGGAAGTAGAAGTTAGTGTACCATTGCCAGTAGTTCTTAACCCAACTGCTAAGGTGAATTACGATTGTGTCAACAATACACAAGCAAATATGGTAGTGGTTACTATTGACCCTTCGAACAACCCTGTAGATGTAGATTACTCTCTGGATAACAACGGTACGTTCCAAGAAAGTAACATCTTTACAAATGTTGCTCCTGGACAGCACATTATAGTGGCTAGACACACTAATGGTTGTATAAAAGAAACGGAACCATTTACTGTAGATGCTGTTAATGCACTTAGTTTAATCGATGTAACAAAACAAAGTAAAGAAATCAACACAATCGAAGTTAAAGCTTCTGGTGGTGTTGCTCCTTACGAGTACAGTTTCAACGGAGAACCGTTCTCATCATCTAACACTTATAGAATCTATAAATCTGGAATTTATAAAGTGATTGTGAGAGACAAAAATGGTTGTGAGGCGACGATCGATGTAGAAGGAACATTCTATGATTTCTGTATGCCAAACTACTTTACACCAATTGGTACAGGTTCAAATACGACTATTGGTCCAGATTGTGGAGCATTGGCTTACAAAGATCTTACATTCGATGTTTACGACAGATACGGTCGTGTAGTTGGTAAATATCGCGTAGGAGGAAAATGGGATGGTAGATACCATGGAAACGAATTACCAACAGGAGATTACTGGTATGTTCTTAAACTGAATGATCCTAAAGATCCAAGAGAGTTTGTCGGACATTTCACTTTATACAGATAACAAAATTATAGCCCCAATGATGTTATCTAAAAAAATTATTACAATGAAAAAGTTTATTTTATCCTTAGTACTCATGGCTGTAACAACAAGTTACAGCCAAGAGTTAAACCTACCAGTGTTTACTCAGTATTTGGCTGATAACCCTTTTATTCTTTCACCTGCCTATGCTGGTATTGGAGACAACCTCCGTATTAGAGCCAATGGTCTTACGCAGTGGGTTGGTATTAAGGATGCACCAGATAACCAATCATTGTATGCAGATTTTCGAGTTCTAGATCGTTCTGGAGTTGGTATTTCATTTTATAATGACAGCAACGGAAACACAAGACAAACAGGAGCAAAGGTTTCGTTTGCTCATCACCTTATTTTAGATTATTATTCAGAACAATATCTATCTTTTGGTATTTCGTACAACTTTAACAGCTTTCGTCTAGAAACAGGAAATTTTACAGGAGATGTAAACGGAGTTCCAGTTGCATTAGATCCTTCAATTACAGACAATCGTTACAACTCAAACAACAACTTTGATATAAGTGCTTTGTATCGTAACAAAGGATTTTACTTTAGTTTCAATGCCAATAACGTTTTAAAGAAAAACGTAAACAAGTATAGAGGAGTAGAGCCAGACTTACTTTCAAACTTTCAGGTATATTCTGGATTTACATTTAGAGATGGAGAAAATAGACGTATCGAATACGAACCATCTGTTTTCTTGCAGTACTTTGCGAGTGACCAGCGTTCTACAACCGATTTCAACTTCAAATACAGACGTTACAACCGCTACGAAGATTATTATTGGATTGGAGTTTCATATCGTTTCCTAAACGACCAATTTCCAAAACCTTTGGCAGCAGGTCCAATGGCTGGTTTCATGAAATCAAAATTCTATTTTGCCTATTCGTACCAGTTTATGTTTAACGGACTTGGAACATACAATACAGGAACGCATTCAATTACAATCGGGTTCGATTTCTTACAATCTATCAGTAACTGTCCTTGTACACAAAGTCCGGTTCACGATTAAACAAATAATTTTATCTTTTTTAATAACTAATTTGTTTGTTTTCATAATTTACAACGTTTTCGTTTTTATTGATCGATTATTTTTACTTATTTGAAATTTAGAGTACTGTAAAAGTTCTATATTTGTTATTCTTTCAAAAAATTATAAAAAAATAGCAGATGAAAACTTTAAACGATTTCGATTTTAAAAATAAAAAAGCAATTATCCGTGTTGACTTCAACGTACCATTGGATGAGAACTTTAACGTAACAGATACAACACGTATCGAAGCAGCAAAACCAACAATTGATGCTATTTTAGCACAAGGTGGAAGTGTGATTTTAATGTCACATTTAGGAAGACCAAAAGGAGCAGAAGAGAAATACTCTCTAAAACATATTCTAAAAACAGCTTCTGAAATTTTAGGAGTTGAGGTTAAATTTGCTGAAAACTGCGTTGGAGAACCAGCTCAGACTGCAGCAAAAGATTTAAAACCAGGTGAAGTTCTTTTATTAGAAAATTTACGTTTTCATGCTGAAGAAGAAGCTGGAGATGTCGCTTTCGCTAAAGAATTAGCTTCTCTTGGAGATATCTACGTAAACGATGCATTTGGTACAGCTCACAGAGCGCACGCATCGACTACAATTATTGCACAGTTTTTTCCAAACGATAAAACTTTTGGAACATTATTAGCAAAAGAAATTGACAGTTTAAATAAAGTCCTTAAAAACAGTGAAAAACCTGTAACGGCTGTTCTTGGAGGTTCTAAAGTTTCATCTAAAATCACGGTAATCGAAAATATCTTAGATAAAGTAGATCATATGATTATTGGTGGAGGAATGACTTTTACTTTCATTAAGGCACAAGGCGGAAAAATTGGTGAGTCTATCTGCGAAGATGATAAATTAGATCTTGCACTTGAAATTTTAAGACTAGCAAAAGAGAAAAACGTTCAAATTCATATTCCTGTTGATGTCATTGCAGCTGATGATTTTTCGAATTCAGCAAATACACAAGTTGTAGATGTAACTGCAATTCCTGACGGATGGCAAGGTTTAGATGCAGGACCAAAATCTTTAGAGAACTTCAAAAAAGTAATTTTAGAGTCTAAAACGATTTTATGGAATGGTCCATTAGGAGTTTTCGAAATGGAAACTTTCTCAAAAGGAACAATTGCTTTAGGAGATTATATTGCAGAAGCTACAGAAAAAGGAGCCTTTTCACTAGTTGGAGGTGGAGATTCTGTTGCAGCTGTAAAACAGTTCGGATTTGAAGATAAAATGAGCTATGTTTCTACTGGTGGTGGGGCAATGCTGGAAATGTTAGAAGGAAAAGTTTTGCCTGGAATTGCTGCGATTTTAGACTAAATTATCACAATTAACATTTTTTTAAACACTTTTCTTCAATAAAGGGCTTAGATTTGCAAAAATACAGTTCCTATAATTCTTTGAATTACAGAATTTTAAAAAAATGTTATATGATTGTAAAGAAAATATCCTTAGTGGTAACAGCTTTGTTCTCGTTGTCGATGTTCGCGCAGGAATCTGCAGAATTCTCAAAAGAAATAAAGCAAGACATTAAGTTGTCGTATTTAGATTCTATTAAAAGCACATTCAAAAAAGACCAATTAGCTACAAAAGTAGATAGTCTCTGGATGAATGAATTAGTAAGTCTCGATATCTATGACGATTTAACAAAAGATATTCAGACCATCAATAAAGATGTTACTGTTGATGAAGAACTGCCAACCGAATTGCTAAAACAGCGTTTAGTGGCAATGAATCAGAAGTCACCATTTGAAATCGAATACAATCAAGGATTAGAAAATGTTATAAAGTCGTTTCTTAAGAATCGAAAAAAATCGTTCTCTCGATTAATGTCTTTATCAGAATATTATTTCCCAATGTTTGAAGACGCTTTTGCGAAACAAAACGTTCCTTTGGAAATAAAATATTTAGCCGTTGTAGAATCTGCTTTAAATCCTAAAGCAGTTTCTAAAATGGGCGCCACGGGACTTTGGCAGTTTATGTACGGAACCGGAAAACAATACGCTCTTAAAATCGATTCGTATATCGACGAAAGAAGCGACCCGCTTAAAGCTACAGCTGCAGCGTCTGAATACATGACTAAAATGTTCAATATTTTTGGCGACTGGGAACTGGTTTTAGCTTCTTACAATTCAGGACCAGGAAATGTAACTAAAGCAATTCGTCGCTCTGGCGGAAAAACAAAATACTGGGACATTCGTAATTATCTTCCAAAAGAAACTCAAGGTTACGTTCCCGCTTTCTTAGCAACAATGTATCTTTTCGAATATCACAAAGAACACGGTATTAATCCGGAAAGAGCAGTGGTAAAAAACTTTGAAACCGATACTGTTTGTGTAAAAAATCAAATGTCTTTCAAACAAATTGCCGATTTATTAGACATGCCTCAATCTCAGATTCAGCTTTTAAATCCATCTTATAAAATGGGAGTTGTTCCTTTCTACCAAGGAGAACAACATTTCATTCGTCTTCCAAAAGATAAAGTAGCGACATTTGTTTCAAATGAACCACAGATTTATGCCTATGTAAAGCACGATTCTGAAATGAAATCTACTTCATCTAGACTTGCTGTAAAATATGCACCAAAAGTTAGACCTGCTGCAAAACCAGCTGTTATTGATAATAGCAATTTCGATTTTTACAGAGTTAGAAAAGGAGACAACATTGCTGCAATCGCATCTAAATACAATGTAAGCATCAGCGAGATTAAAAAATGGAACAACTTAAAAACAAATGCTGTTGCAATTGGAAAAAGTTTAAAAATTAAATCGGATGTTGAAGCGCCAATTAAATCAACTCCAATCATAGATAAAAGAGAAGAAGCTATTGCATCTGCTGGCGAAAAAACAAAACCAACAGCAGTTGATATGGACTATACTGTTGCAGCTGGAGACAATTTAGGCAGCATTGCAAAAAAATTCGGTACGACTATTGCGGAGTTAAAAGAACTTAATAATTTAACTTCAAATAGTATCAGCGCAGGAAGATTCCTTATCATTTCTAAAGGAGCTATAACTATTGAAGAACCTGCTACAACAACAGCAATTGCTTCAAACTCGATTGATTCATTCAAGAAAAAAGCAATTTCTAAAAGCGTTGAGGAAGATTATTACGTTAAAAAAGGTGATTCTTTATACAGCATTTCTAAAAAATATCCTGGAGTAACAATTTCAGATATTAAAAAATGGAATGGTATTAAAGATGAAGATATAAAACCGGGAATGAAACTTAAAATCAACGGATAAATAGAATAATCTTATTAAATTTGGGTTTTATTTCATAAATTAAAAAAATGAATAAAACCCATTTTTTATTACTAGTACTTCCGTTTTTCCTGATTTCGTGTTTTAAACGAGACAAACAAAACGAAACTGTTCCAGGAAAAACCAACACTATTTCGATCATTATAGACGATCAGTTGTGGTATGGAGAAGTGGGAGACAGCATTCGAAATAAATTTGCTTCGCCAGTTCTTGGACTTACCCAAGAAGAACCACTTTTTACCATAAATCAATATCCTGCACGTTTGCTCGAAGGATTTGTAACCGACAGCCGAAGTATTATTGTAGTTAAAAAAGCAGCATCAGAAAAGTTCGAAATCATTCATAGCAAAGACTTACCGCACAACACTTTTCGTATTTACGGAAAATCTGTAGATGATCTGATCTGCAGTATCGAATTGAATTCGGGTGAAATAATTCGCCAGATTCGAAATGCCGAAATTCAAAAAATACAAGAAGACAACAGCAAATCACTGTTGAATCCCGCAATCATCAAGAATAAATTTCACATGGGCATTCAAATTCCAACAGGATACGAATATATGCTGCATAAGAAGAATTTTATTTGGCTTAAAAAAGAAATAATAAGCGGTAATACAAGCTTATTAGTATATCAAATCCCGCTTCATAATTTTCAAAAAAGAACTGACATCATCAATTCGATCGTACGCATGCGCGATTCCGTTGGGCGTTACATCAAAGGACGTGAACCCAATACACCCATGATTACAAGTGAAGCCTACGCGCCCTATTTTTCAAGAGTCGTTTTAGACAAAAAAGATGCTTTTGAAACAAAAGGAACGTGGGAACTCAAAAATGATTTTATGGCGGGCCCATTTATCAATTATGCCATAGTAGACAAAGCCTATAACCGTCTTTTGGTTATTGAAGGGTTTTGTTACTCACCTTCCAATCAAGAACGCGATCTAATGCTAGAGTTAGAAGCCATCATTAAATCTGTCAAAGTAGACAAGAGGTAGAATTTTTGTTTTAAGTTTCAAGTTCCATGTTTCCTGCGCCATGTTTCCAGTTCCAAGTTTCAAATATCGGGTTCCAAGTTCCATTTCCTCTGTGCTCTTTGTCTTCTCAAAAAAACACCAGCGATCTCTGCGAAAAATTCTCCGCGATCTCTGCGTTATAAAAATAGTTCAAAGAAAAATAAACTCAGAAGAAATTATAGTTCTCAAAAAAAAAACTAAGCTAAACTGACAATA
>NZ_CAMLIX010000070.1 GCF_946479975.1 uncultured Flavobacterium sp. | reverse complement strand
AAGCCAGGTGTTATAATCTACTTCTACTCCAACAAGTGGTAATTTTCCACTTGAACCGTAATACATGTAGACTTTTTTATCATCATCTTGAAAAATCGCCGGATCCCAAGTTGGCAGCATTGCCTTGTCTACATGACGTGTCCATCTTCCCGATTTCGGATCGGCAGTTTTCCAAATTGGATGATCTCTTTTCCAAGTTGAACCAACATAAAATAAAGTATCATTTACAACCCAAGCCGCAGGAGCACATTGATCGTCATCGCCCGGCTGTCTTTGGAAACTTCCGTAAACAAAATTCCAATCTGACATGTCTTTACTCCAAAAGAAACCTGCCTGATTTGTTGCAAATAAATAATACTCTCCTTTGTAAGTAATAATAACAGGATCGGCACTAGAACGACGCGATTCTGGAATTCCGTTATGATTGTGTGTCGTATAATTGTATCCAATATTTATCGGATTACAATAGGTTGTTGCTGGTTTATTAGGATCAAACCATTCTGTTTTTCCTAATTTTTGTGCCGAAAGATTGTTCGCAAAAACTATCGCAAACAATACAATTGGCATCAATTTTTTATATATTTTTTTCATGGTCAGATTTTAAGTTTATAAAGTCTAAAAGATTATTTTTTTGCCTGTAATCTTTCCTTTAAAAGTTCGGGTTCGTTTGTGGTAATGTAATTGAATTTCTGATCGATAATCCAATCCATATCTTTAGCGTCATTTACAGTCCAAGCATTCAGAAGAATTTTATTATCTTTTGCCTCTTTAATCCATTCTGGATGTTTCTGGAAAACAGAATAATGATAATCAACACCATTAATTTTATCTGCTTTGACTTCTTTTGGAGATTTATTTCCTTCTAAATATTGCAGAGAAGTTTTAGAGTCTACTGCTCTAATTTGCTTTAGAATTTCATAATCAAAACTGATGTAGCAAGTATTTTTATCTGCTTTCAATTTTTTGATTACTTCAACAGACATCAGTGCCGTTTTCTTTCCTCTTTCTTTACTAATTTCTGAAGGCTTTATTTCGCAGACTAAAAGAGTTTGCTTGTTATTTTTAATTCCTTCTGAAATATATTCATGTAATGTTGGAAGCTTTTCTCCGTTTGAAAGTTTGAATTTTAATAAATCAGCATAATTTGTTTCTTCAATCAGCAATTTATTATAATGCGCGTCGTGATTGATTACAAGTGAATCATCTGCAGTTCTCCAAACATCAAATTCTGAACCCGGCAATTTCAAATCAATAGCGTGTCGTAATGAAGCTATTGAATTTTCTGGGAGATTGTTTTTTTTCCATGCGCCGCGATGTGCTACAATTGCATTCTTTTGTGCATTGCAAGATGAAAAAGCAATAAGAAATGCTACACTAAACATTTTAAAAACTCTCATAATGATGTAGTTAAATAATTACAAAATATAGTATTAAGTACTAATTGTGATAATAGAACAAAGTTTAATTTTAACACATAGAAACATAGTTTTTTACTTCTCTTAAAGATTACTGAAAAAGCTAGCTTTCACACATAGCTATGTGCATTGAAATTAGTGAAACGCCTTTTTTAAGTTTACAAAAACTATGTTTCTATGTGTTAAAAGAATTTCATCTAGTGGAATATTAAGTTTAAAAAAAAGCCCTTCGCTAACCAAACACGCGAAGGGCTAATTACTAATCAATAAACCAACTATTTAGTTAACTCAAAACTAACTTTCTTATCGGCATTTGAATTTCCTCCAATGAAAATTTCAAACTGCCCAGGCTCTGCTACGAATTGTAAATCAGAGTTATAAAATTTTAAATCTTCAACAGTAATGTCGAAACTTACCGTTTGTTTTTCACCTTTTTTAAGTGCTATTTTTTGGAAACCTTTTAATTCTCTAACTGGTCTTGTTACAGAACCAACCAAATCTCTAATGTATAATTGTACCGTTTCTTTTCCGTCAAATTTTCCAGTGTTTGTTACATCAACTGTTACTTTCAATTTGCCAGATGCATTCATTTTATCAGAAGAAATTTTGATGTTTGAATAATCAAAAGTCGTATAGCTTAATCCAAATCCGAATGGGAATAATGGCTCGTTTCTTTCGTCAATATAGTTTGATCTGAATTTTTCGAATTTTCCTTCGGTGTTAGAAAGCGGTCTTCCTGTATTTTTGTGTGCATAGTAAATTGGCAATTGTCCAACACTTCTTGGGAAAGTTGAAGTTAATTTTCCAGAAGGATTTACATCTCCAAATAAAACATCAGCGATAGCATAACCTGCTTCTGTACCAGCAAACCAAGCGTTTAAGATTGCAGGAACTGTTTTTTCTTCATCCGTAATTACTAAAGGACGGCCGTCAAATAAAACTAAAACAACTGGTTTTCCTGTTTTTAATAAAGCGTTTAATAAATCTTTTTGCGCTTGTGGAATTTCTAAATTCGTACGGCTGCTAGATTCTCCACTCATTTCTGCAGATTCTCCTAAAGCAGCAACAATTACATCTGACTGCTCTGCTACTTTTAAAGCTTCTGCTAATAAATCTTCTTTTGAACGTGAGTCACGGTGTAATGTTTTTCCAAACATTGTCGCATTTGTTTCAAAAGTTTCATCGTAATCTAAATTACTTCCTTTTGCGTATAAAACTTTCGTGTTTTTTCCTGCTACTTCTTTGATTCCTGCTAATAGTGATATTGCATTTTCCATTTTTGTAGCCACACTCCAAGTTCCCGGCATGTTTTCTTTAGCATCTGCTAATGGTCCGATTAAACCAATTGTACCTGATTTTTTAAGTGGTAAAAGTTGGTTTTGGTTTTTCAATAAAACTAAAGATTGTGCTGCAATTGCACGAGCTTCTTTTCTACTGTCATTTGTAAAAATCTCTGTTTTAGCTCTTTTTTCATCACAGTATTTGTATGGATCTTGGAATAATCCTAAATCGTATTTTGCTTCCAAAATCAATTTAACCGCATTGTCGATTGTTTCGATTTTTACTTTTCCTTCGTCTAATGATTTTTTCAAAGTTCCTAAGAAACCTTCTCCAACCATATCCATTTCAACTCCAGCGTTTAATGACAAAGCCGAAACTTGTTGTAAATCTCCCATTCCGTGCTCGATCATTTCAGGAATTCCTGTAAAATCTGTAACTACAAATCCTTTGAAACCCCATTGTTTTCTTAGAATATCTGTCATTAACCATTTGTTTCCTGTTGCAGGGATTCCGTCAATTTCGTTGAAAGAAGCCATTACAGATCCTACACCAGCATCAACAGCCGCTTTGTAAGGAGGGAAATAATCATTAAACATTCTGATATGACTCATGTCTACCGTGTTATAATCACGTCCGCCTTCTGGAGCTCCGTATAATGCGAAGTGCTTCACACAAGCTAAAATTGAATTATTTTTAGAAAGATCATGTTGTTGGTAACCGTTTACCATTGCTTTTGCAATTTGGCTTCCTAAATATGGATCTTCTCCAGAACCTTCAGAAACTCTTCCCCATCTTGGATCGCGAGAAACATCAACCATTGGAGAAAATGTCCAGTTGATTCCGTCTGCACTCGCTTCTTTTGCAGCGATTTGAGCACTTCTTTCAATTAATCCCATATCCCAAGTACAAGATAATCCTAGCGGAATTGGGAATGTTGTTTCGTAACCGTGAATAACATCCATACCAAAAAGCAACGGAATTTTTAAACGGCTTTGCTCCACCGCAATTTTCTGTACTTCTTTAATTTTTTGAACTGATTTTATATTGAACAAACCACCCACTTTACCTTCAGCAATATTTTTTGCCACATTTGAGCTGTTTGCCTGCCCTGTGGTAATATCACCAGATGTTGGCAAGTTTAACTGACCCAATTTCTCGTCTAAAGTCATTTTTGACATTAACTCCGCCACAAATTCAGACTTTGGTTTAATTTTCACTGTACTTTTAGTTGTCTTTTTCTGAGCGTAACCCAAAACAGCACATCCTAAAAAAAGTAAGACTAATTTGTTTTTCATTATATATAATTTATTTATTCGTATTCGTATTCGTTTTTTTCTGCTGCAACATCCAGTCATAGATTTCTCTATTGTCATAAACTCGTGTCCAGCTGTCATGATTTGCATCATCAAAAATGGTCAGCTTTACATCTTTAGCATTGCATTTTTTTAGTTCATTATAAATCGTAATCGCATAATTCACGTTTACCACATTATCTTGTAATCCGTGAAAAATTCTGGTTGGAATATTGGCTATTTCACAAGCGTGCTCTAACTGAATTAAATCTACAAAACCAGCGACAGGTACGTTTGCTGCAAATAGATCCGGATGTGCAAAAGCCAAATTCCAAGAAGCCCAGCCTCCTGAGCTCAAACCAGTAACATAAATTCTATCTGAATCAATTTTGTTTTCTTTCTGAATTTTAACAATCAGCTGATAAATTGATTCTATATCCCAATTTTCGTCTTCTTTACACTGTGGTGCCAAAACATAAGCGTCTAATTGGTGTGTTTTTAAATATTTTAAAGGACCATTAATCTTTACTTTTTCAAGATCAGTTCCTTTTTCTCCATCTCCCGAAATAAAAACTATTAAAGGCTTTTTCTCTTTCACATTTGCTGGACGATGTAAAACATAACCCAACTCGTATTTAGACATTATTACTGTATTAATTTTTCCGGTTGTTTCGGTTTGCCCAAAAACAATTACAGAAAATAACAGAAATAGAAATGCTGCTTTATTTTTCATAGAATTTTAAATTCCGTATTTCCCAGATTTAAATCCAAGTTTGGTTAAACCTTGTTTTACTTCAGGCGCATTCATGAATAATTTCCATAATAATCCTGTTCTGTAATTTTCAAGCATTACCACTTCTGGTCCTTGATCAATTGCTAAATAGCGTTTTGCCACCCATTTATTTCCTAAGCTTAAAGCATCATAAAAACCGGCGTCTCCCCAAGTTTCTTCTTTATGATTATCGTATAAATTACGAATGACAGCCATAGATTCTTTTGGAGTATAAACAATAGAACTGATTGCCGCAGTTGGCGAAATAACACCTTGATCGTTACTTGGCATGTGTGCATTATACCCAATTGAACCGTCAGGATTTCTAGAATAAGATGCTGTTAAACCCCAATATTCTGGTCCGTAACCTGCATTTTTATTTGGATTTTCAACGCAATATTGGTAATTGATTTTGGTCTGATTTGTATTTAAATCCCAGTAATTGGCATATTTATCGCTTAATTGGTTCGGATCTAAACCTACATAAGAATAGTGCGCCCAGAATAACGGACCTCCAAATTCTTCTGCGCCATTGTGTTTTAAAATAAGCGGAATATTATATTTTGTTTTTGAAGAAACTATATCACCGCTTCTAGCCCAGCCTTCGTGATACGCTTTTGCATCAATTGAATGCGTTGGCGATGAAGCTGCCATTACATAAGTAATCAAACATTCGTTATAACCTTGTAGAGGAAAATTCATTTCCCATGCATAGTTTGGCGACCAGTGCCAGTATAAAACATTTTTATTATTTGTATACCAATTCCATTCGACACCTTTCCAAAGCTCATCGTATTTTTTTGCAACTGCTTTTTCAGTTTCAGAACCATCTTTAAGATATTCACGAACTGTAATCATCCCTGCAACCAAAAATGAAGTTTCGACTAAATCGCCACCGTTATCCTTGGTTCCAAAAGGTTTTACTTTTCCTGTATTTCCGTCGATCCAATGCGACCATGCTCCGTGAAAACGATCTGCTTTGCCTAAAAAATCTGCAATTTTGTTAAGTCTTTCTACTCCTTTTTCTTTGGTAATATAACCTTGAGACATTCCAGAAACCAAAGCCATTAATCCGAAACCAGAACCACCTGTTGTCACGATATTTGAATCGTTTTCAGGATAATTCCCATCAGGATGATAACGCTCTCTGGCTAAACCAGAATTTGGTTCTGCGTAATCCCAGAAATATTTAAAAGTTTGTTTTTGAACAGCATCTAAAAGCTGTTCGTCTGTTAATGCAACAACACCAGAAGTATTTTCTTCTGCATTTTCTTTTGATTTCTCTGCATTTGATCCACAACTAAAAAAAGTAAAAGCTAAAAATAAAACTGAAATTCTAATCATTATAAAAATTTTGAGATTTTATATAAATAATCACTTCCTTCAAAAAATTGAAGGAAGTGATTCTAAAAATTATAAATTAATATCCTCCAGGATTTTGACTTGAATATCCAACTGATTCTCTAATGAAAAATGTTGGAATAGGGAACAATTCATGTTTTCCAACAACAAATGTTTTACCATTTGCAGCCATCGCTGCTGGAGCCTGACCTGTTCTTATAAGATCAAACCATCTGTCGTGTTCAAATGCAAGTTCTACTCTTCTCTCTTTCCAGATTGCAGTTCTTAAATCTGCTTGAGATACTGCTGGCGTATCGCCTAAATTAGCTCTGTGTCTAACTTGGTTTAACAAAGGAATTGCCGCTCCAGTTTGTCCTAATTCATTTAGAGCTTCAGCTTTCATTAATAAAACTTCAGCATATCTTAAATATCTAAGATTTGTATCTGTAAATTCAACATTGTAAAAATCAGAAGAATAAGCTTTGTAATTGTACATTGGGTTAGTTACAGTTGAAGCAACTACTCTACCATCATAAAGAGTCGAACCTCTAAAAATAATTGTAGCAGCTCTTCTAACATCTCCTGCTTCATATGCATCTGCTAGACCCTGTGACGGAGTATTGAATCCCCAGCCCCATCCACCATTACCTCTTGGTGCTTGAGAAACTGTATAATTACCAATTCCTAGTTTTTGATCTGAAGTTGGTGAACCAACACCATTGATTTCGAAAATTGATTCAGAACCGAATTCACCTTCTTTTTTAAATTGTAGTGAATAATCTGAAACTAAAGAGTAACCCGTAACTTTATCACAATTGTCAATTACATTTTGCCAGTTTTTTTCGTATAAATTTACTTTTGCTAATAAAGCAAAAGCTGAACCTTTAGAAACTCTTTGTTTATCATTACCTGAATAAGTAGATTTTTCAGGAAGTAATTCTGATGCTTCAGTTAAATCTTTCACAATTAAAGCATAAACGTCTGCAACTGGTTTACGAGTTAACTGCATTGCTTTATCTTCTTCAGTTAAAGGTGTATTTGTTAAACGATCAACAATAGGAACTGCTCCATAACCTTTTACTAAGGTAAAGTACATAAAGGCTCTCATGAATTTTGCTTCTCCAATTAATCGGTTTCTCAATGCAGGAGTAACTTTATCTAATTGTGGCAAATAAGTTAATGCCTGATTACATCTGTTAATTCCAGCATAATTTGCTTTCCAAACACTTTCAAATGATGGTGTTGAAGCATTGTAAGTCAATGCATCTATTACATCTTTGTCTGTACCTGTATCTCCTGGGTCAGAACCTTTGTCTGCATCATCAGAAATTATACTTGTTACTGCATTCCATCCAAAAGATGACATGTCCCAAGATAAAAATTGGTTGTAAATTGAAGTAACCAATTCTGTAGCTTTACTATCTGTATTTAGATAATTGATATCAACTGGAATTTTATCCGTTTGATCAACATCCAAAAAGTCATCTGAACATCCTGCGAAGAAAAGTCCAGAAAGTAAAAACAATGATATATATATTCTTTTCATAATATTAAAATTTTAAATTAGCTCCAATAACAAATGATCTCAATGATGGGTAAGCATCAAGCTCAACTCCTTGAGTACCTGTCACTAATTCATTGTCCCCTAATGCTTCTGGTGATAATCCTGAGAATTTTTGCGTAATAAATGGATTAACGGCATTTACATAAATTCTACAATAGTTGATAAAGCTATTTTCTCTAATAGGAAGTTTATATCCTACTGTAATGTTATTGATTCTAAAGAAATCTGCTGATTCTAAATAGTATGTTGAAGCAACTGGTACTTGGTTAAAAGGCGCAGGATTTGAAGCCGTAGTGTTTGTTGGAGTCCAAAAATCTCTTGTTAAAGAAGCTTCTATATTTTCACCAGAAAAACGTTGTGCTTTTTTACCATTGTAAACTTTTGCTCCTCCAGTACCATAACCATCAACTGAAAAATCAATGTCTTTGTAAGTTAAACCTAAAGAAACACCGTAGTTAGTAGTTGGTAAAACTGAACCTACATATTTTTTATCGTTAACTTCGTTTAAAGCTCCTTGTGCAACTTTATCACCATTAGCATTGTAGTACAACATTTGTCCGTTTGCTGGATCAACTCCTGCATATTCATACATGTAGAAACTACCGATAGGTCGTCCAACAGATGTAAAGTCAAGTAATTTAGTATTTTGACCGTTTCCTAAGTTACCTGAAATAATTGGAGCAATAGATGGATTATTTAAACTTGCTAACCTATTTTGATTGTGAGAGAAATTACCTCCAACCCAGTAGCTTAAGTTCTCATTTATTTTATCATCCCAACGTAAAGCAATTTCATAACCTTTATTAGATACTTCTCCTACGTGTGTAGCTGTTCTTTGAATAAGTCCAGAAGTTGAATATGGTAAAACATATAAAATTGCGTTTGTTGTATTCTTGTCATACACATCAAAAGATCCTTTTAATCTGTTATTGAACATTTCGATATCAAAACCTGCAGAAAGTTCTTCTACAATTTCCCATGATAAATTTGGATCCACAGATGAATCAACAGTAATACCTGAGCCTGAATTTTGTCCGTAATTTAAACCAGACGTAAAAGTTTGATTGTTTAATGGCACCTTTTGGTTTCCTAACCTACCCCAAGAACCTCTAATTTTTAACAAATTAAGATTTTTAACATCACTTAAAAAGCTCTCTTTAGTAACAATCCAGCCAGCACCGAATGATGGGAAAGTTCCCCATCGGTTGCCTTCAGAAAATTGTGAAGATCCGTCACGTCTTACAGTACCTGTAAATAAATATCTATCCATTAATTTATATTGGAAACGTGCAAAATATGATGATAATTTAGATTGATTTAATGCTACATCATTATAACCTACAACATCAGCTGCATAAGGTACATTATCTAAAGCCCAATAATTTGAATTAGACTCCACATTTTTTCTAGTAACTGTAAGTTTTTCTCTAGTACCAATAACGTTTGTTTCGATACCTGCTGTAACTTCAACATCGTGAATTTCTGCAAATACTTTATTATAAGTAAAATAGTTAGATAAGTTCCAATTGAAATATTGGTCTCTATTTCTTGTCAAAGTATTAGTATTCAAACTAGATGTATCATAAGTTGATGCGATACGGTTTGGATCTGCTGCTAACCATAAAGCTAAATTATCTACATAATTATATTGCTTATAAGTATAGAATTCTCCATTAAATTGAGATGTAAATTTCAATGATTTTGAAATATCATAATCCAATTTCAAACCTCCCTGCAAAATTACAGTTTGTTGTTTTTCATTGTTCAAATCTATTGCAGCTACAGGGTTTCCAACTGAATTAAATTGAGAACCAGTTTGGGCTGCGATTCCATCATTAACAAACGGAACACCATATTTTCCATTAGAATAACGCACTGGAATTATTGGAGATTGTCTATATGCTGATGTAAATGCAGATAGTGGTTGTGGCGTATTCTTAATAGAACTAACACTGAAATTCTGACTTAGTTTAAGTTTATCCGAAATCTTATACTCATTATTATTTCTAATAGTAGTACGAGAATAATCAGTTCCATTTAAAATACCTTTTTCTTGATAATTTGCAGCACTTAAAAAATACTTAACATTTTCTGATGAACCAGAAATTGCAATGTTGTTCTCTGTAAAAGTACCTGTTCTTGTAATTTCGTCATACCAATTTGTATTGATTGGTTGATTCAAAGAAAATTTTGTTGGATCATTAAAAGCAGCATTACTATAACGAGCATATTCATCACTGTTTGCCATTTTTACTTTCTTCAAGGCGGTTTTAAATCCGCTGTAGCTATCAACATCTACAGTCATTTTCCCTTTACCTGTTTTAGTTGTAATCATGATAACACCATTTGCACCTCTAGTACCATAGATTGCAAGAGCAGATGCATCTTTTAAAACCTCATAAGAAGTAATATCATTTGTGTTAATGTTGTTGATGTTATCCGTTGGCATACCATCAACTACATACAAAGGATTTCTTCCTCCTAATGCAGTACCTACACCTCTAATAATAACAGAAGGTGTTCCTCCAGGAGTATTAGATGAAGTAACCTGAACCCCAGCTGCTTTACCTTGAATTGCTTGAGTTGCATTTGACACCTTCATTTTTGTAATTTCTTCAGATTTTAAAGAACTTACAGCCGAAGTATTGTCAATTTTCTTTCTTGTACCGTACCCAATTACAACTACTTCTTTTAACGCAGTATCTCCTGCTTCTTTTAATGTAATTGTCATTGGTGCGGCAGTAGCTGGCAAAGAAACTGAATCAAAACCTAACATAGAGACTTTAAGAATGTCTCCCGGTTTTGCATTGATAGTAAAGTTTCCGTCAAAATCTGCGTCTGCAGTTGCTCTGGCATCAGATGAAGCTATTATCGCTCCAGGAATTCCCATTCCACTACTGTCTACTACTTTCCCTTTAATTGCTTGAGCTTGCCCCATCATATATGTAGGCAGCAACAAGAGTGCTAAAAAGCTAAAAATAAAATTTTTCATACAGTACGTAATCGTTTAAGTTAGTAGAGCCAAATTACACAATTACAACGTTGTAGTACATCATACACCACTACAACACAGCTACATCATTGTGTTAAAATCAACAAATAATCAACTGATAGTCAGTCTTGTATTTGTTAATTAAAATACCTTAACATAACGTTATGATGTAGTAATGATGTATTAGAATTATGTAAAAATAGATATCTAAAAATATAATATCTGTAAAAAACAAAATCAAATCTTACAGACTTAATAAAAACTTTGACAGGTTTTCTTCTTGTGTGAGGTTTAATTTCTTTCTTAGACGATATCTATGCAGTTCAACACCTCTAAAAGAGATGTTCATCATAGGTGCAATTTCCTTTGAAGAAAGGTTCATTTTAAGATAAATACAAAGCTTAATATCCTTTGGAGTTAAATGTGGATACTTTTTAGATAGATTTATGATAAACTCATTATGGATTTGATTTAAATTGCTTTCAAAAATCTCCCATTCGTGTTTATTGACTTCATTAATCTTTATTGCTTTTTTAATTTCGCTTTTCAGCTTAGAAAAATCCTTTTCCGTTTCAAGAATTCCTTGAATTTTATCAATCATCTCCGTTTGCTTCGCAATTGATAAAGATTTACCTGCTACTTCAGAAGATTTTGTCTGTAGTTCAAGTTCAAGAATGTGCTTTTCGTATTCTTGGACATTAATCTCGTTTTCTTTTTTGAGCTCCATTTCCAGAATTTCTCTTTGATGCTTTAATTCTTCAGCCTGAAGTTTTAGCTTTTGCATGTATCGAAATTTATTCCATTTGTAATAGAAAAATAAAACAGCTGCTATTATAAATAAATACAGCAAAATCATCCAAAACGAAAAATACCAAGGTTCATTTACTTTAAACTTATATAAAGATACTTTATCATAGCTTGAGCCATCATGTTTAAAAATTTCTACATTATGATTACCACTGCTTAAGTTGTTGAGAATAATCAATCCGTCGGAAATTGGAACAAAATCTTTTTCTTTATCCAATTTATAAAATAAATTAGGTTTGCTTGCTCCATAAATTCCAGAAATGGCATTAATTCTTAATTCGGTATTGAATTTAATTTTTGCTTCACTCGGAACTAAAACATCATTGCTAAAGGCTTCGATCTCGATTTTTGAATTTTGTCTGTTCTCATATTTAAGTTTCAGCGAAATAAATCCGTCATCAAGATTAAAAAGATAATAATTGTCCTTTTTAAAGATTCTTAAATTTTCATTGATCAGTTTACCTTTATAATACTTCTCCTGGATAATGTTCCAAATGAATTTATTGCCTTGTACATAAATATGGTATAAGATTCCATTCTGTAGAACCATAAAATGATCTTCGTCTATAGAAATAACATCTGTTACATTTTTAAAATTCTCATTGAATAACTGATTATCTTCAAGTTTGTTTGAAATAGAATTATAGGTGTACCAAGAATTATTAATGAGAAAAAGAATTTCTTTTCTAAACTCGAAGATTTTAATACCAAAATCATTTAGAATTTTACTCTGTTGTGTGACATTTTCAACTTTTAAAGTATTGAAATTATCATCTAATAAAACTCGATACAAACCACGATAATTATCTGCAGCCCAAATTTCATTCTTTTTGTTCTGAGCTACATATTTTATTGGTTTTGCAAGACCTTTTATAATTTTATAATGAGAAAGATTTGACGGGTCATTATACGCCAAAATACCGCTGTAAGTTGACTGAAAATAAGTATCATTTATACTACTTTTTGACATGTTCCAGCCTCCGCTTACTCCATTTATCTTCGTCAGTAAATTATTTTCATACGAGAAAGTTCCGTCGTTATGACCTATAATATATTTACCGCCTATTTGAGAAATATTCCAGCCCTGCCCCTGCGTATTGGGTATCATATTAAATTTTCCTGAACTATATTCGAATATTCCGTGATTTGAGGCAATAAGATAACCTTTATCGATAGTGGCCACAGAATAAACAGAACCTAAAAGTCCTGAATTATCATAGAAGAAAGAAATTGGAGAATTGACCTCAACATGTGCAATACCGTTATCCAAACCAACCCAGAGATCATTTTCTTTATCAAATCCTAAACTCAAAACCGAGTTATTCATTAAAACATTGTCGCGCTCGATGTTTTTAAAGGAATTGGTTTTTAAATCTAAAATAAAAATTCCTCTATTTCCTGTTCCAACAACTAACTTTTCTCCTTTTATAAATTTTGCAACATTAATGGTCGCCGATTTTAAAATTTCATTTATCGGATTGTTCCAGCTTTTTAAACCTTCTTTTTCAACTGTGAAAACACCTTTTTTCTGAGTAAAGATGTAAGTCTTATTTTCGTATTTTTCTATTGCATGAACAACTGTTTTTTTAAGAATATTCCATCCTTTAGGATTTGAAATATACTTATCATTCATTTTAAAAATCCCATCCTGCACAGAAGCAACATAAAGATTTTTATCTACAGCAAAACAGTACGAAATAAGAAATGGAAATTTAATTTTCTTAATCGTTTTTTCGTTGTAAATAAATACATCGTTAAAAGACTGAAAGTAAAGTGAACCGTTAAACCTAAAAATTTTCCAAATCTCTTCGTTGTCCTTTTCGTCAAATAATCTTAGATTTTTGGTAATCGAAACATAATGCATGGTTCCATCTTTTCTATACCAATAACCAAATTCTTTATAAGAACCTGAATAGATTTTATCTCCTTCAATCAAAATAGATCGAATGATGGTTTTATTTGGAAGCGTATATTTTTCCCATTTTACACCATCATAACGAAGCAGATAATGATTATTTGCAAAATACATAGCATCATCATTTCCTTGAGCGACATTCCAGATTTGATTATCCCCCTGATAATCTGATTTGCTGTAATTTTCGACAAATGGAAGTAATTCTTGTGCTTGAAGTTGTAAAGCGATGAAAAAGAAGAAAACTGATTTTAAAAGTATCGATTTCAAGATATTCGGATTTATATTCAAAGATACTGACAAATATTTAATTCCGAAAAGCAAAAAGCTTCCAGTGAGGAAGCTTTTGTTATTATTACCTAGAAATTAATCCGTTAGAAGTATTTTACCAAAGTAATCCTATCCTAAAATTTACGTTATCTTTTTCTAATTTTAGGATTAAGCCAGAATTAACTGCTTTTTCAACGTAGAATTCATCACCTTCATTAATCTTCTTCCAAAATTCTTCTTTAAAAGATACGTCTCCAATCCTCCATTCATCAAAGGTAACTTGATAGCTTTCAGAATTATTCTCATTATCATAAAAATATTCTTTCTTCTTCACCTTTACAGTTCCGACGTACTTTTGCTTTTCGTTTAAATCATTATATAAATTAGTATCTCTCAGCCAGCTCAAAAGAATAAATGAATTGATGACAATAACTGCAGCTCTGAAAAAATAAAAAGTATCATTTGAAGTATCACAACCAACAGACAAATAAACAATTAAAAGAACAATAAGAGTAAAACCCGATCCCAAAAGCCTGATAGTAGAATTAGATTTAATTCTATTTTTGACCAATACAATATCCTGTTTTGTAAGCGCGGTTTTTGTTACTGCCATATACTTTAAAAAGTTCCTAATTAATTCTCTAACAACTGATAAACCTGATTTGCAATTTCGTATTCTTCATCTGTTGGAACAACCAGAACTTTTACAATAGCGTTTTCTTTATTAATTTCTCTTAATTCTTTAGAACGAATTTGATTTTTTGCTGGATCAATTTCAATACCAAAATAATCCATATCTGTACAGATTAAATTACGCATGAAAGAAGAATTCTCTCCAATTCCTGCTGTAAAAATAATGGCATTCAAACCATTTAAAGCTGCCGCGTAAGCACCAATTGTTTTTCTAATTCTATAGGCATTCATCTGCAATGCCAGCAGACACTCTTTATTTCCTTTTTCTGCTTCCGATTCGATATCACGTAAATCGCTATAACCTGTAAGTCCAAGCATACCACTTTGTTTCAAAAGAACTGCATTGACTTCATCTGGAGTATATCCTAAGTTTTTAATCATATAAAATACAACAGACTGGTCTATATCTCCTGCACGAGTTCCCATAATCAAACCATTTGACGGCGAGAATCCCATTGAAGTATCAATACATTGTCCGTCTTTTATTGCCGCCATACTGCAGCCGTTTCCTAAGTGAATGGTAATTATTTTCGAATTCTTTTCTAAATAATCAATCGCTTTTTCAGAAACATATTTATGACTTGTTCCGTGAAAACCGTAAACTCGAACTTTATTTTCTGTCAAAAGATAATTTGGAATCGCATATTTATAAGCGACTTCTGGCATTGTCTGATGAAAAGCAGTATCAAAAACCGCAATTTGTTCTGCCGAGCTGAAAATTTCTTCTGCCACATTAATTCCTTCTAAATTAGCAGGATTGTGCAATGGTGCTAATTCGAAAAGTTGTTTAATTTTTGCTTTTACTTTCTCATCTATTTTTACGGTATCGCTAAAATCACTTCCGCCATGTACAACTCGATGTCCAACAGCTGAAATTTCTGAAGTTGATTTAATAACTCCTTTTTCAACGTCTAAAAGCATATTGGCTACTTTTTGTAAACCGACTTTGTGATTCGGAATTGCCAAAGTTTCTTCATGCGATGAAGTTGCTGTTTTAAAGCTAATATTTGAAGTTTCTAAACCAATTCTATCAATCATTCCCGAACAAATTACTTCGTTTTCAGGCATGACCATTAGTTGATATTTAATTGAAGAACTTCCTGAGTTTATAATAAGTATTTTCATTTTTTTTCTTTGCCACAAAGGCGCTAAGTCACTAAGTTTATTTTTTATTTACTTAAAATCAAAAATTTTTAATTCTCAATTTTTAATTTTTAATTGATTTACATTCCCTGCGCTTGAATCGCCGTAATAACTACTGTATTAATAATATCATCAACCGTACAGCCACGACTTAAATCGTTTACTGGTTTGTTTAAACCTTGTAACATTGGTCCAATTGCCAAAGCTCCAGTTTCTCTCTGAACTGCTTTGTACGTGTTATTTCCTGTATTTAAATCAGGAAAAATAAGTACACTCGCCTGCCCTGCTACTTCAGAATCTGGCATTTTGCTTTTTCCAACGCTTAAATCAACTGCAGCGTCGTACTGAATTGGTCCTTCGATTTTTAAATCAGGTCTTTTCTCTTTTACAATCGCTGTTGCTGTTCTTACTTTGTCTACTTCATCACCTTTTCCTGATGATCCAGAAGAATAAGAAAGCATTGCAATTTTTGGTTCAATTCCGAATGCTAAACTAGATTCTGCAGAAGAAATTGCAATTTCCGCCAATTGTTCTGCCGTTGGATTTGGATTAATGGCGCAATCTCCGAAAACAGAAACTCGATCTTCTAAACACATAAAAAATACAGAAGAAACTACAGATGAATTTGGTTTTGTTTTAATGAATTGTAATGCGGGTAAAATCGTATGCTGCGTAGTATGTGCCGCTCCAGAAACCATTCCGTCTGCGTGACCTTTGTACACCATCATCGTTCCAAAATACGAAACATCTTCCATTAAATCTCGTGCCATTGTAATACTTACGTTTTTAGCTTTTCTAAGCTCGTAATAGGTATTGGCATAATCTTCGTAAAGCTCAGATTCTTTTGGATTAATGATATTTACTTTTGAAAAATCAAATGTAATTCCTAATTCCAGAACTTTGCTTTCTATTTGTTTTTTATCTCCAATTATCGAAATATCAACCACATCCATATCTAGCAATCTAGAAGCTGCTGTAATAATTCTGTCGTCATTTCCTTCTGGAAGCACGATATGTTTTCTATGCTGTTTGGCTCTTTTAACCATGTTGTATTGAAACATTTTCGGCGTCATACCTTCTGCTTCAAAAGTGATTAATCTTTCGGATAAAGCGTCGTTATCAACATACTTTGCAAAGGTTGTTATTGAAGTTTCAATCTTATGGGTATTATTGGCATAAATCTCAGATTTTATCGAACCAATTTTGTTGGTAATGTGATACGTTCCGCCATCTACGGCAATAATTGGTACAATTGCTGAAAGTCCTTCAATAAGCTTTAAAATGCTTTCTTCTGGAACAATATTTCCTGTTAAGATAATTCCGGAAATGGTTGGATAATTGGCTGATTCATTTGCCTGTAAAGCGCCTAAAATAATATCTGAACGATCTCCAGGAGTTATTACTAAAGCATTGTCATTTAAATGAACTAAGTAGTTATGAAGCTGCATTGCCCCTACGCTAAAATGTCCGATTTCATTGTTCAGATAATTTTCTCCAAACAAAACTTTTGCATTCAACAGATGTACAATTTCCTGCATCGTTGGATTATTCAAACTCGAAATCAGCGGAATTGTATTAATCAGAACGTTTGATGGCAAGGTCTTTTGCAGACTATTTGTAACCAATTCAATATTTTCTGGCTGTACTTTATTAGCAAAAACAGATAAAACCTCAACCTCTTTTACTTTGAAAGAATCATAAACCAAATACAAACTGTCAAGCAATTCTTCTAACGTTTTTCCAACTCCTGAACCTACAATAATCGTAGGAATTCCAAGGTTTTTTGCAATTAAAACATTCAAATCTAATTCGATTGATGTTCCTTCTCCGGTAAAGCTTGTTCCTTCAACCAGAACAAAATCAAAACGTTCTTCTAGTTTTTTATATTTTTCGATAATAGTATCTAAAACCTCTCCTATTTTTCCTTTATTCTTTTTCTTAATCAGTTTGCTTTTGGTAATTGCATAAGCATCTTCAAATTGAATATCAAGGTTAAAATAAGACAAAACCGTCTCGATATGATTATCTACTTCTCCATCAACAAAATCTTCGATTATAGGTCTAAAATATCCTACTTTGGCTGTTTTACCAATCAAGATACTCATTAAACCAAGCGTAATAATCGATTTACCACTGTTGTGATCACTAGTGGCTATATATATTGCTTTACTCATAATTATATATTATTCTAAATACTAAATTTAAACAAAATCAAATTTTTTAAAGGCAAACAAACGTTAAAACCAACGTCTTTTTTTGAAATAAACTATTAGTGCAATGACTAGAAAAAGCATTATCCCCATGACCATAAAGTAGCCGTTCTTCATTTTAAGTTCGGGCATGTATTCAAAGTTCATTCCGTATACTCCAACAATAAAAGTGAGGGGAATAAATATGGCTGAAATGATGGTAAGGGTTTTCATGATTTCGTTCATTTTTCGACTTTGTTCCGAGAAATAAAAGTTAGATGCACTTTCCAGCGAACTCATATCAGATTCTATTTGCTCTAAAAGTTCTAAACTCTTTTGGTGAAGTCTGACAAAGTAATTAAATGTTTCTTTCTGAATTAAACCGTTATCATCGTCATCGTCTTTTTTAGTTTTCAAATAATACAATGAATCTCGAAGCGGTACAATAGAACGTTTTAAAAAATTCAGGTTATCACGGTGGTTTTCAATTTTTTCTAAAATTATGGGTTTAGCATCTTTTTTAGTTAAATTGATCAAATTTTCGACTTTATCTTCTTCATCTTCCAGCGTAATGTAAAAGTTTTCCATTACAGCATCTAAAAGTAAATACAAGAGATAATCTACCTTTTTGGTCCTAACAATTCCTGCATGCGTACGCAAACGCTCGCGGATGTGTGTAAAGAAGTCACTTCGCTTTTCTTGAAAAGACATTAAGATGCCGTCTTTCAGAATAAAACTAATTTGCTCAACGCTAATATTATCTGAATACTCTGAAGGTAAAAGTGATTTTATATTGAAAAATAAAACATCTTGCTGTTCTTCTAATTTTGTTCTTTTGGTAGTATTCAAAATATCAGCAAGAAGAAAATCGTCGAGTTTAAAATGAACTCCAATCGTTTTTATCAGATTAGTATCATTTAAACCATGAATATTGAGCCAGTTATTTTTGCTGTAATCAAAACAAGAATCCAGAGCCTGCACTGTAAACTTATCATATTCTACAACATCATTGTCATCATACACAAAAAGCTGCATTTCGGTTTCATGCCCTTTGTGTGTACCTGTGTATTCTAATGTGATGTGCTGGAGCTTGCGCCCTTTCTTATATTTGATCTTTCTCATTCATGAAAATTTACAATAGTAATATTACGAAAAAGAATTCGAACAGGAAATGACAATTATCAGTTTGTAGAAAAACTGCGGTTAGACGCGCTGCTGTGCGTCTCTACAAAAAATAACACATAAAAAAACCGAGTCATTTCTGACTCGGTTTTCTATCTTAATACTTTGTACTAATTGCTTAATACAAAAGAATTATTTTACTTCTTCGAATTCAACGTCTTCCACGTTATCTCCAGAAGACTGCTCTTGTTGTGGAGCAGCTTGTTGTCCTTCACCACCTTGAGCGTACATTGCTTCTGTAGCTGTTTTCCAAGCTGCATTTACATTGTCTAATCCTTTTTGGATTGCATCAAGATCTTGAGATTGGTGAGCCATTCTCAATTCAGTTAAAGCATATTCGATAGCTGTTTTTTGCTCATCTGTCAATTTATCTCCTAACTCTTTCAATTGAGATTCAGTTTGGAAAATAGTACTGTCAGCTTCGTTTAATTTCTCAGCTCTTTCTTTTGCAATTTTATCAGCATCAGCGTTAGCTTCAGCATCTTTTTTCATTTTTTCGATTTCTTCAGCTGTTAATCCAGAAGAAGCTTCGATACGGATATCGTGAGATTTTCCTGTTCCTTTGTCAGTTGCAGAAACTTTGATGATACCATTTGCATCAATATCGAAAGTTACTTCGATTTGAGGAACTCCTCTTGGTGCTGGTGGAATACCATCTAAGTGGAAACGACCGATAGTTTTGTTATCAGCAGCCATTGCTCTTTCTCCTTGTAATACGTGGATTTCAACAGATGGTTGAGAATCAGCAGCAGTAGAGAATACTTGAGATTTTTTAGTTGGGATAGTTGTGTTAGACTCGATTAATTTAGTCAATACACCACCCATAGTTTCGATACCTAAAGAAAGAGGTGTTACGTCAAGTAACAATACATCTTTTACATCTCCAGATAAAACTCCACCTTGAATAGCAGCTCCAATAGCAACAACCTCATCAGGGTTAACACCTTTAGATGCTTTTTTACCGAAGAATTTTTCTACTTCGTCAGCGATTCTTGGCATACGAGTAGAACCTCCTACAAGGATTACTTCGTCGATATCAGATGTAGATAAACCTGCATCTTTTAATGCTTTAGCAACTGGCTCCATAGAACGTTTTACTAAAGAATCAGATAATTGCTCAAATTTAGCTCTAGATAATTTTTTTACTAAGTGTTTTGGTCCAGAAGCAGTAGCAGTTACGTATGGTAAATTGATTTCTGTTTCAGCAGAAGATGATAATTCAATCTTAGCTTTCTCAGCAGCTTCTTTTAAACGTTGTAATGACATTGGATCTAAACGTAAGTCAATACCTTCTTCAGATTTGAATTCGTCAGCTAACCAGTCAATAATAACTTGGTCAAAATCATCACCACCTAAGTGAGTATCACCATTTGTAGATAATACTTCAAATACACCATCTCCTAATTCAAGAACAGAGATATCAAAAGTACCTCCACCTAAATCGTAAACAGCAATTTTTTGATCAGTTCCTTTTTTATCTAATCCGTAAGCAAGTGCAGCTGCAGTTGGCTCGTTGATGATACGCATAACTTTAAGACCAGCAATTTCTCCAGCTTCTTTAGTAGCTTGACGTTGCGCATCGTTAAAGTAAGCAGGAACAGTAATAACCGCTTCAGTTACAGTTTGACCCAAATAGTCTTCAGCAGTTTTTTTCATTTTTTGAAGTGTCATTGCAGACAATTCTTGAGCAGTGTATAAACGACCGTCAATATCCACACGTGGAGTATTGTTGTCACCTTTTA
>NZ_CAMLIX010000069.1 GCF_946479975.1 uncultured Flavobacterium sp. | reverse complement strand
AGTCGAAGAACCGCAAAGTAAATCGCCATTTTTGTCATTTCGACGAAGGAGACCCGAGCGACAGCGAATAGGCGAAGCAAATCTCCGCCAGTAGCTACGCTTCTAAAATACCAATCTTTGTAGAATTTCTAACGAAGATTTCTCCTTCGTCGAAATGACAAGATTGAGGGTATTTCACTTTTATATTATAAAAAATAATGATATAATTGCTCAACTCCATAAATTATAAGTCCAATAAATCCACCAACCAAAGTTCCGTTGATCCTGATGTACTGAAGATCTTTTCCGATTTCTAGTTCTAATTTCTCCGAAACCTCTTTTCCGTCCCAGCTTTTTACAGTTGATGAAATTAAATCTCCAATTACTTTTTTGTTATTCAGTAGAATTGCCAGCAGATCGTTTTTAATGAAATTATTGATTTTGTCAATCATTACGGGATCTTCTTGAATGCCGTTTCCAAAAGTTTGGATCAGACTAGAAATGCTGTTTTTAATAGACGATTCCTCTCCTTTGTTTAAATCATTGTTTATAGACAATTTTATTTCATCCCAAATTCCGTTTATATAATCTTGAACTTCTTTTTTTCCAACAAAACCTAAAATCATATCGTTGATTTTAACTCTCATTTCTTCTGAATGTTTTACCTTTTCCAGAAAATTAAAAATATATTCATCAATCTTTAATCGCACCGCGCTTTCTGGTTTTTTCGCTTCATCTAGAAAATCCTGCAAACCATTAAAAACGCCTTCAGTAATCTTTTTATCGGCTAATCCAAAACTTAATAATGGCGTAGATGCTTTTACTTTCTGTCTTATTAAATCCTTGTTATTATAAAGTTCTGTACTCATTACTTCCAGAAGATTGGTTAGCATTTCATCTTTCAGATTTCCTTTTTGCAAAGGTTCTAATGCAACGGCAACCCAATTTCCAAAATTTATTCCTTCCATTTTCGCTGCAAACTGAACTTGAATAAATCTCTTGACATCTTCGTCTTTTATAGTTCTTAATATTCCAGGAATAATATTTACTGCGACAGCATCTGCAATTTTATTGGCATTTTCTTCCTGCGAAAGCCAATCTGAAGCTTTGGTTGCAAAATTGAATTCATCCAATTTGATTTCCAATTTTTCGCGATTAAGAAATTCTTCCGAAACAAAACTCCCAAGGTTTTCTCCAATTTCATTTTTCTTGGTCGGAATAATTGCGGTATGCCAAATAGGAATTCCAAGCGGATGGCGAAATAATGCTACAACCGCAAACCAATCGGCGATTCCACCCACCATTGCAGCTTCGCTAAAAGCTTGCAGTATCGGAATTTTATAATAAATGGCCACAATAAACAACAAAACTGCTATGCCTAAAAGTGACAAAGCGCTGTTTTTCATTTTCTTTAAAGCCTTTACTTTTAAAATATCTTGATCTGTAATAGGTTCCATGATTATAAACGTTTTTACTACTAATTTAAGGCTTTTTTCTGAAAAAGTTGTGTGTTATTAGCCACGAATTCACGAATTAGATTAAATTTTTATCTCAAAACTTATCATTGGTGAAGTTTGTGAAATTCGATTTTTAAAGGTTTTTATTTGAGATAATTCGTGAATTCGTGGCGAAAAAAACTCAATTCGTGATCAAAAAATTTTAATCAAAAAATGAGATAAAAATTGTACTTTTGCCAACTGAAAATGGGAAAAATATGATTATCCAAAAAACTAGGGAAGAAATCGAATTAATGCGCGAAAGTGCTTTAATCGTATCAAAAACATTAGGAATGATTGCTTCTGAAATTAAAGAAGGAGTTACTACATTATATCTTGACAAATTAGCCGAAGAATTTATTCGTGATCACGGTGCAGTACCAAGTTTCCTTGGATTGTATGATTTCCCGAATTCGCTTTGTATGAGTCCAAACGCTCAGGTTGTTCACGGTATTCCTAATAATACGCCTCTAAAAAGTGGTGATGTAATTTCGGTTGACTGCGGTGCTTATAAAAATGGTTTCCACGGAGATCACGCTTACAGTTTTGAGATTGGCGAAGTGGCTCCAGAAGTAAAAAAACTTTTAAGAGTTACTAAAGAATCTCTTTACGTTGGAATTAGAGAATTTAAAGCTGGAAATCGCGTTGAAGATGTTGGAAATGCGATTCAAAAATATACAGAATCTCATGGTTACGGCGTAGTTCGTGAATTGGTTGGTCATGGTGTTGGACAAAAAATGCACGAAGCTCCTGAAATGCCAAATTATGGTAAAAAAGGAAGAGGAAAACTTTTTGTTGAAGGAATGGTAGTTGCCATCGAACCGATGATTAACATGGGAACAAAAAACATCAAACAACTTAAAGACGGCTGGACAATTCTAACTGCTGACGGAAAACCAAGTGCACATTTTGAACATGATGTCGCTTTAATTGACGGAAAACCAGAATTGTTATCGACGTTCCAATATATCTATAAGGCGTTAGGAATCGAAAGTAATGAGGAAGACGAGTTTAGACAAGTTCCTTTAGTATTGTAAGAGCTATTCCACAGAGATTCACAAAGATGTACGCAGAGATTCGCAGAATTTATTTATATGCCGATTATTAATGTATCTTGAAAATGAAATATCGCAGGATGAACTTAATACTATCTCTTATAAAATTATAGGTTTAGCAATTGAAGTTCACAAACAATTGGGTCCAGGCTTACTGGAATCTGCTTATCAGGAATGTTTATATTATGAACTTGTAAACTCTGGTTTTACTGTTGAAAAACAGAAAGCACTTCCAATAATATATAAAGATATAAAACTAGAACATGGTTACAGAATTGATTTGTTGATAGAAAACAAAATCGTTATTGAACTCAAAACTGTTGAAGCTTTTACTGACGTACATTTTGCACAAATTCTCACTTATCTTAAACTTGGAAATTATCCTTTAGGATTACTAATTAACTTTGATTCAAAAATTTTAAAAAACAATATAAAAAGATTTATAAACACTTTGTGAAACTTCGTGTCTTCTTAGTGTAACTCTGCGAAACGACCCCATGAAAAAACTTTTCAAATTAGTTTTAAATACAATACCGCGTCCCTTATTAATTCGTTTGAGTTATGTAGCGCGTCCAATTTTAGCTTTCTCTTTGAGAGGAGATAAATTTACAGATCCAATTGATGGAAGAAGTTTTAAATCTTTTCTTCCTTACGGATACGGGAAACAGCGTAACAATGTGCTTTCGCCAAGTACGCTTTCTTTAGAAAGACACCGTTTGCTTTGGTTGTATTTAAACGATCAAACTGATTTTTTTACAGCGCCAAAAAAAGTATTGCATTTTGCTCCGGAACAGGCTTTTTATAAATTATTCCGCAAGCAGAAAAATCTGGATTACACTACCACCGATTTATTTTCGCCTTTGGCAGATGTAAAAGCAGATATTTGTAATCTTCCTTTTAAAGACAATGAATACGATGTTATTTTATGCAATCACGTTTTAGAGCATATTCCAGACGACACAAAAGCGATGCAGGAATTATTTCGTGTTTTAAAACCAGGCGGTATGGCGATTTTACAGATTCCGCAGGATTTAAATCGTGAAGTTACTTTTGCAGACGATTCGATTACAGATCAAAAAGAACGTGCTAAAATATTTGGTCAGTACGATCACGTTCGTATCTACGGACGCGATTATTTTGACAAATTGAGAAGTATCGGTTTTATTGTTATTGAAGAAGATTACACCAACAAAATTGCACCAGAATTGGTTGAAAAATATTGTTTAGCAAAAGGAGAAATTATTCCGCTTTGTTTTAAACCTGAAAACTAATTTTTCACCAAATAAGTGATATAAGTTCATTTAAAAAAGCGTTTTTAAAATTAGTAATAATTTGAAAACGCTTTCTTTTTTGCCCAAATCCCAAATTAAAAACCTAACCAAATTTCTAAATCTTGGAACCTACAAAATCATTTCAATTTTGCTTTGATATCAGTTTTGAAAAAAACCTGAATACCTATATTCCAACTTCTTATATCGTTGAGAATACAGACGAAATCAAATATTTAAATAAAAAAGCAACTACTGAAGTTATAGAAAGCTTCGGAATCAGTTTTGATAATTTAGATTCCAATACCAAAAAGATACTTTCTGCCTGCGAATCCTTAAAACCTGAATTTATTTTTAAAAAATTCAGCGCCAAAATCAAGTCGGCTAAAACTATTGCCGATCTGCAGAAGGATTCTAAAATTGATTTTGCAATTCGCCAGCATTTAAAATTTCATCTTAGTTCTTTTTACAATTTAATTGTACAAGAACAATTTCCATTGTCTCTGAATATCGGACCAGAAAAAGACTTTTATCGCGCCCGAGTTGCTGTTAGTCCGCTTTATTTTGAACCGCAGATTCAATTCGACAAACATTCAGAAGGAATTACCTATACACTTTCTTTAAAAGAAAATGAAACTATTTTTTCTCCAATGGACAATGCTGTTGATATTCTTTTGGATGAGCCAGGCTGGCTGATTATCAATAAAAAATTAGGTCAGTTAAAAGAGTTGAATGCAAAGAAGCTGATGCCTTTTTTAAAGAAAAAATCAATCGAGATTCCATCAAAATTAGTTGATGATTATTTTAAAAGTTTCATTCCAGAAATAGCAAAAAAAATAGATATTGAATCAAATGGTTTTGAAGTCGAAAATCGTGATACAATTATTTCATGTACCATTCAGCCGGTTCATGATTTCTTTAAAAACTGTTATTATCTCAATCTTTATTTTGACTATGATGGTTATTCATTTGATGCATCCAAAACAAAAAAAACACATTCGTTTGTAGATTTTAGTATTGCCAATCAACCTAAAATTATTCAATTTAAAAGAAGTACAGACGAGACCTTATATACAGACAAATTAGCTGACCTTGGTTTAGACATAATCAAAAACGAATTTTACGGATTAAATTCTGAGGCTGAAAATTCCGATCCTTTTCTTAATATCCAATTTATTATTGATCATAAAGAAGAGTTGAAAAATTTAGGTTTTACAATTGAAAACCTGAAAGTCGAAAGCAAAGAAATTATTACAGAAAGTAATACGGTTTCGATTGCAAAAGAGACAAAAGCCGATTGGTTTGATATAAAAATCATTATTACGATTGGAAATTATAAAATCAATTTCAGTGAAATTATTCCGAACATCAAAAGCAAAGAAAGACTTTTTCAATTGCCCGACGGAAATTACTTTTTGATTCCGCTAGAATGGTTTAGCAAATATGGTTCACTGGCAAAATTGGCAAAGACAGAAAATGGCGAATTACTTTTACGTAAAAGTAATTTTACCGCTTTAGACGGAATTTCAGAAATCGATAATGATTTAGACCAAATTCATAAAGCAGAATTTACAGGTTCAGATTTAATAAAAGCGACTTTGAGACCGTATCAAGTTGATGGTGTAAAATGGCTTTTGGGACATTTTAATTCGAATATGGGCGCATGTCTTGCGGATGATATGGGACTTGGAAAAACGCTGCAGACATTATCTGTTTTGGTTTCTGTTCAGGAACAATTGGGTTTTACTACCAAAACTACCAATTTTGATTTGTTCGCCAACGAAACGACAATTGAAAGAGAACCGCTAAAAGCTTTGATTGTTTTACCTTCTTCATTGGTTTTTAACTGGTTTAATGAAGCTGGAAAGTTTACGCCTCACTTTTCAAAAATGCAATATGTGGGCAATGATCGAAAGTTATTAGCGAGCAGGATCAATTCAACCGATTTAATTTTTACGAGTTACAGCATCATTCACAGAGATATTTCTGTTTTAGAAAAATACGATTTCCGTTATTTGATTTTGGACGAAAGTCAATATATTAAAAATAAAAATTCTAAGATTTTTAAAGCCATAAATAAGATCAGCACAGGGCATAAAATTGCCTTGAGTGGTACGCCGATCGAAAATTCGCTTGACGATTTATGGTCGCAAATGCAGTTTATAAATCCAGATATTTTAGGGACTTACAATTTTTTCGCAGAAAATTTTAAAATTCCGATTGAGAAAAAACAAGACGAGAATGTTTTATCAGAATTAAAAAATTTGGTACAGCCCTATATTTTACGACGAACAAAAGAACAGGTTTTAAAAGATCTGCCTGAATTATCTGAGCAGATTTATTATTGCGAAATGGATCCTGAACAGGAAAAATTATACGAAAAAGAAAAATCTAAAGCTCGTAATTTCCTTCTTAAAACAGACGGATCTGGTCCCAACAAAATCAGCATTATTAATACTTTGATGAAGCTACGCCAATTGAGCAATCACCCAAAAATGGTTGATGCAGATTCAGAAATCGATTCTGGAAAATTCATTGCCGTTACCAATCATCTTGAAAATTTAGTAAAAGCAAAACAGAAAGTAATTATTTTTAGTTCGTTTGTTACGAATCTGCATTTCTATACCGATTGGTGTAACGAAAATAAAATTGCGTTTTGCGAAATTACAGGCGAAACTCCAGCCAGCAAAAGAGAACAGCAAGTAAAAATGTTTCAGGAAAAAGAAAATCCGTTGCTGTTTTTTATTTCGCTTAAAGCGGGAGGCGTTGGTTTGAATATTACAAAGGCTTCTTATGTTTTATTTTTAGACCCTTGGTGGAATCCTTTTGCAGAAAAACAAGGCGTTGGACGAGCGCACAGAATCGGGCAAATGAATAAAGTAAATGTGATTCGTTTTATTTCGAAAAATACCGTGGAAGAAAAAATCATCAAATTGCAGGAAAACAAAAAACTATTGTCTGATTCGCTTTTAGAAGAAAGTTATATCAACGATGAAATTGAAGCCAATTTGGATTTTATTTTAAATTCTTAATACGTTAAACCAATAAAAGAGTCTGTTTTTCGTTATGTAAAATTGTTATATTTACAAGCTTACAATACAATAAGATGTCAAAATTTTTATATAAAAGTCTTTTGTTTATTTTCTTCGCTGGTTCAATAACCGCACAAGAAATACAAAACGAAGTTGTACCTCCTTACAATATTAAAACCGTTTCATTTGTTCAAAATGGAAGTAATGTAGTGCCTATTTTCGAATTGGGTTCTTCGTTTGCTTTTCAGTTTGACGATCTATTTGGTAGTGAGGCCAATTATTATTTTGAAGTTATTCATTGCGACTATAATTGGAAACCAACTGATATTCCAAAAACAGATTATATTGGAGGTTTAGACAATCAAAGGATTAATGATTATTCTAATTCGTTTAATACACTTCAGGTTTATTCGCATTACAGGCTTTCTTTTCCAAATCAGTTTACAACTCAATTGAAACTTTCTGGAAATTATATGCTTCGAATTCTTAATGAAGATCGTGAGGTCGTATTTTCTAGGAAATTTATTTTGTACCAAAATCAATCGACTGTAACAGCTCAGGTTAAAAGAAGCAGAAACCTTAGCAATATTGAGTACAAACAAAATCTTGATTTTGCTATTTTGTCGAATGATATTGTTTTTCAAACTCCTTTACAAAATGTAAAAGTGCTTCTTCTTCAAAATGGAAACTTTAATACGGGTATAAAAAACATTGTTCCTCAATATACGATAGGAAATCAACTGGTTTATAAATACGATAAAGAAACTCAGTTTTGGGGCGGTAATGAATTTTTATATTTTGAAAATAAAGACATTCGCGCGGCCAATAACAATGTTGCCAAAATAGGTTCTAACAGTGATATTTATAATGCCTTTTTATACACCAATCAAGCAAGAGGAAACCAGATTTATACCAATTATGAAGATGTAAACGGAAACTTTGTTGTTAAAAACATTAATGCTTCCAACAATGATATTGAAGCAGATTATTCATGGGTTTATTTCACACTTTCTGCACCAGCTTTTAGATTAAACAAAGACATTTACATTACCGGAATGTTCAATAATTACAGCCTTTCTCCAGAATATAAAATGGATTACAATACAGACAAAGGCGTTTTTGAAAAAGCCATTATGATCAAACAAGGTTTTACAAATTTTCAATATACTGTTGCAGACAAAAAAGGCATTATCGATTATGAAAATGCTATTGACGGCAACTTCTATCAGACTGAAAATGAATATACAATTTTGGTGTATTATAAAGAAGCAACAGATCGTTATCAGCGCGTTATTGGAAAGGGAAATGCAAACTCTATCAATATAGTCAATTAAAACAATGTTAAGGTTCTAGATTAAATGATTTTTTTTTGTAGCTTTGCCTTTATAACACACACATATATACTGCGTTAGTATGGTTTCTCAGATTACACGAGGCATAAAAATATCTGTTTTGACTAGTTTTGAAGGCACTTACTTCAAGAACTACAAGATTCATTTTGCTTTTAGTTACGTAGTTACAATCGAAAATCACAGTAAAGATTCTGTACAGTTAACTTCTCGTCACTGGGAAATTTTTGATTCTCTAAACGATTTAGAAGTCGTAGACGGCGAAGGTGTAATTGGTAAAAAACCAGTTTTAAAACCAGGCGAAAATCACACGTATAGTTCAGGCTGTTTGTTATCATCTCCTTATGGTGCAATGAAAGGTCATTTTAATATGATCAATTTTACTACTACAAAAACATTCAAAGTTATTGTTCCTACTTTTAGAATGTGCGCTCCTTTTGCTTTAAATTAAGACCTAGTTTTAGAACTATTTCTTTTATCGTTATCTTAATCATAAAATTGTCAATTTATTAATTTATCCTTTGTACTTTTGTGCAGCGTTAGATTATTCGTAACAAATCAAATTGTCTAACAGTAAATTATCTAATAATCTAATTTTAAATAACATGCTTAAAGGATTTTTTCATGTACCTAAAGCGGTAAACGAGCCGGTAAAAAGCTACGCACCGAACTCTCCAGAAAGAGCAGCTGTTCAAGCCGCTTACACTACAATGTGGAATTCTCAAATTGACGTTCCTTTACATATTGGAAGCGAAGAAATCAGAACTGGAAACACAAGAAACATTACAGCACCGCACGATCACAAACACATCGTTGGAAAATACCATTTAGCGGAAAAACAACATATTGAAAAAGCAATCGCAAATGCACTTGAATCAAGAAAAGCATGGGCAAACATGGCATGGGAACAACGTGCTGCTATTTTCTTAAAAGCTGCAGAACTTATTGCAGGACCATACAGAGCTCGCATCAATGCAGCAACAATGATTGGTCAATCTAAAAATATTCACCAAGCAGAAATCGATGCTTCTTGCGAATTAATCGACTTTTTACGTTACAATGTTGAGTTTATGACTCAAATCTACAACGATCAGCCAAAATCAGATTCTACTGTTTGGAACCGTTTAGAATACAGACCGCTAGAAGGTTTTGTTTACGCAATTACTCCTTTTAACTTTACTGCTATCGCTGCCAACCTTCCTGCAAGTGCTGCCATGATGGGTAACGTTGTAGTTTGGAAACCAAGTGACAGCCAAGTATTTTCGACACAAATTATTTTAGAGGTTTTCAAAGAAGCTGGAGTTCCTGATGGAGTTATCAATGTCGTTTTTGGAGATGCTTTAATGATTACAGATACTGTTTTAGCAAGCCGTGATTTTGCTGGTGTTCACTTTACAGGATCAACTCACGTATTTAAAGATATTTGGGCTAAAATTGGTGCAAACATTCATAATTACAAAACATATCCAAGAATCGTTGGTGAAACTGGAGGTAAAGATTTTATCATTGCTCACCCAAGCGCAAACGTAAAACAAGTGGTTACAGGAATTACTCGTGGAGCATTTGAATTTCAAGGACAAAAATGTTCTGCCGCATCTAGAGCTTACATTCCGCAAAGTTTATGGCCGGCTGTAAAAGAACAATTAATTGCAGATGTTAAATCGATGAAAATGGGTTCTCCAGAAGATTTTGGAAACTTTATTACAGCAGTTATTCACGAAGGTTCTTTTGATAAATTAGCAAGTTATATTGACCAAGCTAAAAAAGATGCTGACGCAGAAATTATCATTGGAGGAAATTATGACAAATCTGTTGGATACTTTATTGAACCAACCGTTATTGTAACTACAAATCCAAAATATACTACAATGGAAACTGAGTTGTTTGGACCAGTAATTACCATTTATGTTTACGAAGATGCGAAATGGGAAGAAACTTTAGAATTGGTTGATACTACTTCTGAGTATGCTTTAACAGGAGCAGTTTTCAGCCAAGATCGTTATGCTATTGAAGTTGCTACAACTAAATTGCAAAACGCTGCAGGTAACTTCTATATTAATGATAAACCAACAGGAGCAGTTGTAGGAATGCAACCATTTGGTGGAGCAAGAGCTTCTGGAACAAATGACAAAGCAGGTTCTGCATTAAACTTATTACGTTGGGCATCTCCAAGAACTATTAAAGAAACTTTTGTAACTCCAGAAGATTACAGATACCCTTTCTTAGGATAATTTGATTCAAATTTAAGATTTGAAGTTGCAAATCTGACTCTATAATAAAGCCGATTCTCAAAAAGAATCGGCTTTTTCTTTTATGCTTTAAATTTCTCTTACAAAATAACTCATTAAAATTGTAATACTTTTCTTATATATTTAAAAATCAGCGATTTAAAAGATTAAAATACCTTATTCTGATATTTTAAAAACTTTTTGGTCCTGTCTAAAAAAGTGTGTCCTTATAATTTTGCCCTCAACAATTAATTAATAATGGCCAATCTTAAAAAATATAAGAAATGAGAAATCTAAACAATGTACCTAACGTTATAATGGAATCAAAAAGCATTGGCGCGCCAATTAGCTTTAAATGGACAAAAAAGAAAATTAATGAACTCTTAGATCCTGTTGAAGGAAATGAAAACTTAGAAAGTACCTTAATGCAGATCAATCATAAAGGGTGTATTGGCTTAAGTGCTGCATTACTAGAATGGATTTACTGGAGATTTACAGGCTATACACAAGTTACAAATGATACTCAAAAACGCATCGAAGCCTTATGGTGCTCTATAAACAATAGAGAACAAACAAATCCTCTATTATTTGACACAGACTTGGAAATTTCAGCTACAGGATCTGTAAATGGTGCGCTTTGGATTGCACTAATGAATGTAAGAATGATCGATGTGCGATATAGAAAAGGATCGTACTTCTTACAAAATGAACTTGTTGGATTGGTTTTATTAGCTAGACATATTACGCCTAAAAAGAAAAAATTTGATAATTGGTTCAGCGAAACTATTTCTGATTTAATGCACACGCATCCAAATCCGTATAGAAATAGTGAATTAGACGAAACAGATGAGGCTGTTTATGATTCTTCAAATGAGCCTTTAATTTCAAGAGAGTTTTTCTTTGATGAAGCATTTACTTATTCTCCTGAAGCATCAGAAAATGCAATTCATAATTTTATTGACAATTTAGATCTTAAAGCAAATGCTTTTTTGAATTTTTCTAAAAAAGCATCTTAATTCAGTTGTTTGTTTTTAATTCAAAAAATAACCCGATCGTTAATCTGATCGGGTTATTTGTTTTTATATAAATTCTAAACTTTAAATTTTAAAGGAAGATGTACTACTTTTTTGGTTTCAAAAAACTCATCTTCAAAATAATCTGCCAAATCATACAAAGTTGCTTTCGGAAAATCTTTTAATTCTTCGCTCAAATCTCCACCTTTTAAATATAAGATTCCATTCTTTAAAGTGTGTTTGTGCTGTTTTTTAATTTTATCATTAACCCAAGAAACAAAATCAGGCATATTGGTTACAGCGCGGCTAACGATAAAATCGAAATCTCCTTTTACCAATTCCGCACGTTTTTGTTCTGCTTTTACGTTTTTCAATTCTAATGCATCAGCAACACCTTGAACCACTTTTATTTTTTTTGCAATAACATCGATCAAATAAAAACGAGTTTCTGGAAAAAGAATCGCTAACGGAATTCCTGGAAAACCACCTCCAGTTCCAACGTCTAAAACTGTTGCTCCTGGCTCGAATTTCATGATTTTTGCAATTCCTAAAGAATGCAAAATATGTTTTGTGTATAACGAATCAATATCTTTTCTAGAAATAACATTGATTTTTTCATTCCAATCGTGGTATAAAAAGTCTAATTTTTGAAATTGTTCGATTTGAAGATCACTCAAATTAGGAAAATATTTCAATATCTCATCCATTGCTGTAAATTTTTAACAAAAGTACTACTTTAAGATTGAAATATTTAACTCAATTTTGCAAATTGAAAATTTATAATAATTACCTTTGAAACCTATTTAAATTAATTATGAATAACAACGCTCCAATTTTTGCTAGGCAAGACAATCTGAAATTTTTCAGAACACTTAACTCTCGAGTAAACAATTACTTCAAGGAGAATAACATTCAAAAAACTGGAAACTGGAAATTACATTTAAAGGCCATTATTCTTTTTGCTGTTTTCCTTACGCCTTACTTTTTGATTCTTACATTAAACATGCCTTTTTGGGTAATGTTACTTTTATCTATCGTAATGGGAATCGGAATGGCCGGAATTGGAATGAATGTAATGCATGATGGAAATCATGGGTCTTACTCAAATAAAACCTGGATCAACAAGTTCATGGGAGGGACAATTTATGTTTTGGCTGGAAATGTTTATAACTGGCAGGTACAGCATAATGTATTGCACCATACTTACACGAATATTCCGGGACATGATGAAGATCTTGATGCAGGAAGAATTATTCGTTTTACTGAACATGCAGAATGGCATAGTTTTCATCGTTTTCAGCATTATTATTCTGTTTTCTTATATGGATTACTGACTTTCAACTGGGCAATTACGACCGATTTCAAACAAATGCGTAGTTACTTAAAAAGACAACTTTCATATGGAGAACCAAAAAACCCGAAAATTCTTTGGACAACTTTAATTATCACTAAAATTATCTATGTTTCAATTTGGATCGTTTTACCAATTATTATAGGAATCACTTGGTGGAAAGTACTTTTAGGTTTTTTCTTAATGCATTACACTGCAGGATTAATTCTTAGTATTGTATTCCAATTGGCTCACGTTGTTGAACATACAACAAATCCAACACCAAACGAATTAGGAGAAATGGACAATACTTGGGCGATTCACCAATTGTACACTACAACTAATTTTGCTCCAAAAAATGCAATCGTAAACTGGTACACTGGCGGATTAAACCACCAAATTGAACATCATATTTTTCCAAATATTAGTCACATTCATTATGGTAAAATTGCAAAAATCGTAAAGGAAACTGCAAAAGAATGTAATTTACCCTATTATGAATACAAAACAATGCGAAGCGCTATTGTAGCTCACTTTAAGCATTTACGTGAACTAGGAATGAAACCAGAATTATCTGTTTAAAAACTAAAAAAAATCTATTAATAATTAACCTTCCTTAAAACAACACAACAATTTAAGGACATCAAAAATTTTATAATGAACCATATTCTTTCGGACAGAATCAACAACCTTGCGACTTCACAAACATTAGCAATGGCCGCTTTGGCAAGAGAATTAAAAGCACAAGGAAAAGACATTATCAGTTTAAGTTTAGGTGAACCAGATTTCAATACACCAGACTTTATTAAAGAAGCTGCAAAAAAAGCAATCGACGACAACTACAGCACATATTCTCCAGTTGATGGATACCAAGATTTAAAAGAAGCGATCTGCAGAAAATTCAAAAGAGACAATGATTTAGAGTACAAACCATCTCAAATTGTAGTTTCTACAGGAGCAAAACAATCATTATACAACATTGCTCAAGTAATGTTAAATGACGGTGACGAAGTAATTTTACCAGCACCGTACTGGGTTTCTTATTTCGAAATCGTAAAACTTTCTGGCGGAGTTCCAGTAGAAGTTCCAACTTCTGTAGAAACAGATTTCAAAATCACTCCAGAGCAATTAGAAGCAGCAATTACACCAAAAACAAAAATGATGTGGTTCTCTTCTCCATGTAATCCTTCAGGATCTGTTTACAGCAGAGAAGAATTGACGGCTTTGGCTAAAGTTTTAGAAAAACACCCAAATATTTATGTAGTTGCTGACGAAATTTATGAACACATCAATTTCTCAGGAACTTTCTGCAGTATCGGATCTATTCCAGGAATGTTAGAAAAAACAATCACTGTAAACGGAGTTGCAAAAGCATTCGCAATGACAGGATACAGAATTGGTTACATTGGAGCTCCAGAATTTATCGCAAAAGCGTGTACAAAAATTCAAGGACAAGTAACATCTGGTGCAAATTCTGTGGCACAAAGAGCTACAATCACGGCTGTAGATGCTGATCCAAGCGTATTAAACGAAATGGTTCAAGCTTTTCACGGACGTAGAGATTTAGTAGTTGGATTATTAAAAGAAATTCCAGGCGTAAAAATCAACATTCCAGAAGGAGCATTCTACGTATTCCCAGACGTTTCATCTTTCTTCGGAAAAACATTAAGAGGAACAGAAATTAAAGATGCAAACGACGTTTCTATGTATCTTTTAGCTGAGGCAAACGTTGCAACAGTAACTGGAGACGCTTTCGGAAATCCAAACTGTATTCGTTTCTCTTACGCAACAAGCAATGATATTTTAAAAGAAGCACTACGCAGAATCAAAGAAGCTTTGACTGCTTAAAATATTCTAAGTTTTACTAAAACGGCTTAAGGTTCAAAAGTTTCATCACTTTTATACTTTAAGCTGTTTTTTTATGGAAATTAATTTGGGCGTGCCCCTCTGGGTCGGGCTATCCGCTATATCTTTTATGGCGAACCCCGCCATAAAAGGATATCGCTCCTATCCCTCACGCAAACGGTACACGAGAAATATCATTTTTAAAATAAACTTAACGTATTTAAAATTAGTGAAATTCGAGAAATTCTTGGTAAACAAAAAACAGTTACAAAATTCCCATTCCACAATATTATAAAACAGCAATTGGAATCCTGTAAAACATAACATCTTATAAATGACCAACTTTGTAATATATTAATTTCAAAAAATTACAGGTCATGACAAATACAGATCAAACCAAAGAAACAGTTAAAACATTAGAAGGATTAATTTCAATTCTTGAAGATGGAAAACTAGGATATACAAATGCAGCAGAACATGTAGAAAATCCTGCAATGAAAACTGATTTCCTTGAATATGCAAGAGAAAGAGCTTTATTTATTGTTGAACTACAAGACGAAATCAATAAACTAGGAAAATCAACAGATACTTCTGGCGGTGGACCACTTGGAGCTTTACATAGAACTTGGATAGATATTAAATCATCATTCACTGGCGGAGACACAGAATCAATTATCAATGCCTGCGTTACAGGAGAAGAAGCTGCAATTGAAAAATACAAAGCTGCACTCGAAGAAAATAATTTGGAACACAGTCAAGTTTCAGTAGTTTCAAAACAATTGAATAGTATTCAAAATACTTTATCACAAATTAAAATGAGAGCTAATTAGTCGATCGATCGATTCATGCTTTTTTTTTGAAAACTACTCGGTTCTAGGATCGGGTAGTTTTTTTTGTTTATAATAACTTTATCGAAACAGGTTCTAACGCAAAGACAAAATATCTTAATATAGTTAAATATTTATTACTTTAGAAGCTTCATTAATAGAATATAATAATGAGCAAAAAAAGACTTTTAACTTTATCTCTGCCGTTAACTCTTATCTCATTTATCCTCTTTACAAAGTGGTGGATTGTAGATGTCATTGACGGTTCTGATTGTGTAACATATGGATTTCCTTTAATATACAAAGCGCCAGCATTCTATACTTCTCTAGCGCAGCAATTTTTTATAGTGGAGTTCGTGATAGATTTTCTTACCTATTTTTTAATCGTTTTTACAGTATTATTTTTGATAGATAAATTTGGGCTTAAAATAAATTTAAATAAAAAACTAGACATTATCATTTACACATTAGCAATAGTTCTATTTGTAATCGAAGCATAATTAGCAACCGTTTTTGAAACCAGTTTTACTGTGAAACGAAATTTTGATATAGAGGTGCGACAAACTGGATTTAAATTTTATTTCTCTGAGGAAGAAAGAAACAAATATTATAAATTACATCAATAAATAAAGATCTTAACCATCTTAAAGTTAACAATTTCAAAAAAATCGCTTCATCATTAGCAATCTCAAATATTTTATAAGACCTTTGCACACTTTTTTTCGTGAATACCACAAAAGCCTAAAGTTTTAAAAATGAAGAAGAAGATTGAAATATTAGCTCCAGCCAGAGATTTAATTGGTGGAATGGCAGCTATCAACAGCGGTGCAGATGCAGTATATATTGGTGCGCCACAATTTGGAGCACGTTCTAATGCCAACAACTCTATTGAAGATGTTGCAGCATTAGTAAAATATGCGCACTTATTTAACGCTCAGGTTTTTGTGGTAATGAATACCATTTTGTACGACAACGAATTAGATACCTGTCGCGCCATGATTTGGGAATTATACGGAATTGGTGTTGATGCCCTGATTATTCAGGATATGGCGATTATGGAAATGGACTTACCTCCTATCGTACTTCACGCCAGCACACAAGCCAATAACCGCGACGCCGATAAAATCAAATTCCTTAAAGATGCCGGAATCAAACGTGTGGTTTTAGCACGTGAATTAAACCTTCACCAAATTAAAACAATCTACGACGAAGCCGATGTTGAATTAGAGTTTTTCGTAACCGGTGCACTTTGTGTATCGTTCAGCGGAAACTGTTATATGAGTGTGGCAAACGGAGAACGCAGCGCCAACCGTGGTTCTTGCGCTCAAAACTGCCGTTTACCGTATAACTTAATCGATGGAAACGGAGAAACTTTAATCAAAAACAGTCACTTGCTTTCGATTAAAGATTTGGATGTTTCAGATCAAATTCCAAATTTAATTGAAGCTGGAATTGTTTCTTTCAAAATTGAAGGAAGATTAAAAGATGTGGCTTATGTTAAAAACAACGTATCGTATTTACGTCAAAAATTAGACAGTTATTTAGAAGGAAGCGACAAATACACCAAAGCTTCTTCTGGAAAATGTACGTATACTTTCGATTCTACTTTAAACAGAACTTTCAACCGTGGTTACACGGATTATTTCGTAAACGAAAGACATGCGAGTATTGGTTCTTGGGAAAGTCCAAAATCAAAAGGGCAATATATTGGTAAATTGATCCAAACAATTGGAGGCGCTTACGAAATAGAAAACGGTGAATTACTAAACAACGGTGACGGACTTTGCTTCATCAACGAAAACAACGAAGCAGACGGGATTTATGTAAACAAAGCTGAAAACGGAAAAGTTTATCCAAACGTTCTTAAAGAAATCAAAGACGGAACTTTCATTTATCGAAACAACGATATAGCTTTCATCAAAATTGTTGAAAGAGAAGACAGTGCGATCCGTAAAATCGGAACAACTTTATTGCTTACCGAAAACGAAAACGGCTTTGAATTAATCGCAACCGACGAAGATGGAAACGTAAGCAAAGTAAAACTAGAGCACGCAAAAGAGCAGACTAAAACTGGCGAATCAATAGAAGAAAACATTAAAGTTCAATTGGCAAAAACAGGTTTTACACCTTACAGCGCCGATGAAATTAATATTATGTTCTCTCAAAACTGGTTCCTTCCTATTTCAAAAATCAACGAAATGAGAAGAAATGTTTTCGAACAATTATCGGAAATTCGTTTGGCAAATTATAAACGTGAAGAACACCAATTGGTAAAAACGTCACATCCTTATCCAGAAACCAAACTGGATTTTATGTACAACGTTTCCAACAAAACCGCTCGTAAATTCTACGAACGCCACGGTGTAACCGAAATCGAAAAAGCATTCGAATTACAATGGGATCCAGGAAAATCTCGTGTAATGACAACCAAATATTGCATCAAATACGAATTAAAAAAATGTCCAATTCACCAAAAAGACATTGTTGGTGTTAAGGTAAAAGAACCATTAGTACTAAAACAGGGAGAATTAGAATACAAACTAAAATTCAACTGTAAACCCTGCGAAATGGAAATCTGGGAAAAAGATGCCGAATTTGAAATTGAAGAAAATCAATATCATTAATATACAAACCGATACTTTCAAAAGAAGTATCGGTTTTTTATTTTGGGCGTGCCCCTCCGGGTCGGGCTATCCGTTACAAGTCCTCGCACTTCCTCCGTCAGGCTCCGGGCTTTCCACTTCTATCCCTCACGCAAACGGATTAACGATAAGTTTTAGTTTATTAATAAACAATTATTCACAACACAATTCTCCACAATCTTGTCATTTCGAGGAACGAGAAATCCCACGCGGGATTCTACAAAGTAAAGTGCCAATCTTTGTAGAGCTTCTAGTGTGATTTCTCCTTACGTCGAAATGACATACTTTGTGGTTACTTAATATAAAATTACAATAAATAAAATCTCCCAAATCTGTAAAATCTGCGGGAGAATAATTCCTATTTTATTTACCTTTACTCTCAAAATATTTAAATGGAATCAAAAAACAACATTCACAAATACGCAATAATTGCCGGGATTTTTGTAAGTTCATTTTTTCCATTTCTTACTTTTTCAAAAAGTCTTTTCATCGATTTATGTATTCAAATATGTGACTTTGGTGTGTTTTGGAATCCGATTTTCTGGGGTATTTTATTTCCTTTATTTATTATTTTTCTTTTTTGGAATACCGCGAAAAAAATCAGCTTTCCATTAAATCAAATCTCTTATTTTAAAGCCTGCTCGCAATTTTCTTTTGGAGTAAGTTCAAAAATTATAATTGCCTTTTTTACAATCTATACAATTGGACTATTTATGAATGGAATTTCTGTTGTGCTAAGATCACAAATTCCATATGTCATTTTATATTCTTTACTAATGATTTTGTTTCTATCATTTGTATTAATGTTTTTAACTTTTTTAAGTAGTTTAATAATTGTAAAAGCAAGTCAAAATAGACAATCCTAAATTGAATTGCCTCCAGCTTTAGCTGGAGGTAAAATAATAATTCCCAACAAGGCTTTAGCCAAACTTTATTTTAGGCTAAATCCCTAAACTATTTTCATCACAATTCCTCCAGCTAAAGCTGGAGGCAATTAATCTTAAAAAAATCTGTTGAATCTGCAAGATCTGCGAGAGAACTATCTACAATCCTTTACTTTAACTTAAAAACAAAAACTTAGCGTTCTTTGCGTAAATCTTTGCGAACTTTGCGGTTAAAAACATTTTTCCCTACTTTTACTTCTCCAACAATACAACACTCCAAAATGAAAATATTACTCCTAGGTTCAGGTGAATTAGGCAAAGAATTTGTCATCGCAGCACAACGAATCGGACAAACCATAATCGCAGTTGACAGTTACGAAAACGCACCAGCCATGCAAGTTGCACACGGCTTTGAAGTTATCAATATGCTGGACGGCGAAGCACTTGACCGAATCGTAGCCAAACACAAACCTGATTTTATCGTTCCCGAAATAGAAGCCATTCGTACCGAACGTTTTTACGATTACGAAAAGCAAGGAATTACCGTTGTTCCTTCAGCGAAAGCGGCCAACTTTACCATGAACCGTAAAGCAATCCGTGATTTAGCATCTAAAGAACTTGGATTAAAAACGGCAAAATACCAATATGCAACATCGGCAGAAGAATTACAGAAAGCCGTTCAAGAAGTAGGGATTCCGTGTGTGGTAAAACCATTAATGTCTTCATCAGGAAAAGGACAATCAACAATTAAAACTGAAGGTGATATCGAAAAAGCTTGGCAATATGCCGTTGCAGGTTCGCGTGGCGATGTTATAGAAGTGATTGTAGAAGCTTTCGTAGATTTCAATTCTGAAATCACACTTTTAACGATTACTCAAAATAACAATCCAACTTTATTTTGTGCGCCAATTGGTCACCGACAAGAACGAGGCGATTATCAGGAAAGCTGGCAGCCGGCTTTGGTTTCAGAAAAAGATTTGTATGAAGCGCAAGATATGGCCGAAAAAATTACCGAAGCACTTGGCGGTGCCGGCCTTTTTGGTGTTGAATTTTTCCTGACTATTGAAGGCGTTTATTTCTCTGAACTTTCTCCGCGTCCGCACGATACGGGAATGGTAACTTTAGCAGGAACACAAAATTTCAACGAATTTGAATTGCATTTACGTGCGATTTTAAGTCTTCCTATTTTCGAAATTACTTTAGAAAAAGCCGGAGCAAGTGCTGTAATTTTAGCTTCAGAAGATTCTGCAAATCCAACTTTTACCGGAATTGAAAAAGTAGCCGCTTTACCAAAAACTGATTTCAGGATTTTCGGAAAACCAACTTCAAGACTTTACCGAAGAATGGGTGTTGTTTTAAGTCACGATTCACTTTCAACTCCAATTAACGAAGTAACAGAACGCGCCAAAGAAACGGCAAAATTAATAACTGTAAATTCTTAACTATGAAAAATATATTTTTAGCAGCTTTCCTGTTTATTGGAATCGCCATACAAGCTCAAAGCAAAAAGAAATTTGATAAACCAACGATCGTAGAAGCTTCATGCGGAGAATGCCAATTTGGGATGAAAGGCAAAAGCTGTGATTTAGCCGTTCGTATTGACGGAAAAAGCTATTTTGTAGACGGAACAACGATTCACGATCACGGAGATGC
>NZ_CAMLIX010000068.1 GCF_946479975.1 uncultured Flavobacterium sp. | reverse complement strand
GCGACTGCGACTGCGACTGCGACTGCGACTGCGACTGCGACTGCGACTGCGACTGCGACTGAAAACTGAATACTAAAAACTGAACACTAAATAACCGTCTTTCATTATTTCATTTTAGAATCTGAATTAGTAAGCAAGTTTCTGTGAAAGGCTGCAAGAGCTGTTTACGGACAGCTCTTTTTTTATCTCATAATAAACCAAAAAACAATGAAAAATATCACAATTACAATACTGCTGCTGTTTTCTTTAAGTATGTTTGGGCAAATGTACAATCCAGTAAAATGGTCAACATCAGTAGAAAAAATATCAGACAAAGAATATATTTTAAAAGCACAGGCAGTAATTCAATCCGGCTGGCATTTATACGGACAATATATTGAAGAAGGCGGACCTTCTAGAACGGCCTTCACTTTCAAAAATTCTAACAAAAAGTTTGAGCTTATCGGAAAAACAACCGAAGAAAAAGGGCATGAAGTAGTCGATAAAATCTTCGATATGAAAATTAAGTATTTTGAAGATAAAGCACTTTTTACGCAGAAGATAAAATTCACGTCAGATGCTGTTTCAAATGTTTCGGCAGAAGTAGAATTTATGGTTTGTGACGACAGCAATTGCTTACCGCCGACTTCAGAAGAATTAACTTTTAAAATTTCGAGTGAAAAGAAACTGGCTTCCGCCGAAGAAACTTCGATCGCAAAAGAAGATTCTGTAGCTTCGGAAGATAAAATAATTGCTGGAACTGAAGAAAAAGTACAAGGCGCAGTTCCCGATTCACCAAAGAAAACAGAATCCAGAGGATTACTGACGATTTTTATTTTGGCCTTTTTATCAGGTTTCGCAGCTTTATTGACACCTTGTGTTTTCCCGATGATCCCAATGACAGTAAGTTATTTTACAAAACAAAGTAAAACCAAAGCGGCAGGAATTAGAAACGCTATGATTTACGGAATCTCAATCGTAATTATATATGTTTTATTGGGTTCAATTGTAACGGCGGTTTTTGGTGCAGATTCTTTAAATGCACTTTCTACAAATGTTTGGTTCAACTTGATTTTCTTTGTTTTATTGGTCGTTTTTGCTTGCTCATTTTTGGGCGCTTTCGAAATTATGCTTCCAAACGCATTGGCAAATAAAGTAGATTCACAGGCCGATAGAGGAGGACTAATCGGGATTTTCTTTATGGCTTTGGCATTAGCTATTGTATCTTTTTCTTGTACAGGACCTATTGTAGGAACTTTATTGGTTGAAGCGGCTTCAAAAGGAGGCATTGCACCAATTGTTGGAATGTTGGGATTTTCGATTGCAATCGCCTTACCATTTTCACTATTTGCAGCTTTCCCGGGCTGGCTAAATGCTTTGCCAAAATCGGGCGGATGGCTGAATACTGTAAAGGTAGTTTTAGGATTTTTAGAATTGGCCTTGGCTTTCAAATTTTTATCAAACGCCGATTTAGTTTTGCAATTGCATTGGTTAGAAAGAGAAGTTTTCTTGACGATTTGGATTGCCGTTTTCGGAATGCTGGCTTTTTATTTATTCGGAAAAATTACGCTCCCGCATGATTCTCCATTAAATCATATTTCTGTTGGAAGATTAGGTTTTGGTTTGCTGGTTTTGAGTTTTACCATTTATTTGATTCCTGGACTTTGGGGTGCACCGTTAAAATTAATCAGCGGATTTCCTCCTCCAATGCATTACAGCGAATCTCCAAACGGACTCGGAGTTTCTGGTAATTCAGAATTAAAAATTACAGGTTCACTTCCAGAAGGAGCAGAACACGGACCGCAGAACATCATCACTTTTCATGATTATGAAAAAGGAATGGAATACGCCAAAAAACAAGGGAAACCAGTTTTATTAGATTTTACAGGATATGCCTGCGTGAATTGTAGAAAAATGGAAGAATTGGTTTGGTCAGATCCAAAAGTTTTGGGTGTTCTCAATAATGATGTTGTTTTAATTTCGTTATATGTTGATGATAAAAAAGAGCTTCCAGAAACTGAACAATACGTTTCTGAAACAACTGGAAAAAAAATCAAAACCATTGGAAACAAATGGAGCGATTTACAGATTAAAACCTACAAAGCAAATGCGCAGCCATTTTATGTAATTGTAGATCACAAAAGTGCAAACTTAACAGAACCATCCGCTTACAATCCAGATATTGAAGAATATTACAACTGGCTTCAAAGCGGGATTAAAAACTTTAAAAAGTAAAATGTTTTTTTAAATGATAAATGAAATGGAAGTTACTTTGAAAACAAGCGAATTAGAACGTTATTTTTCGGAATTCAGAGAAAATACAATTGGTGTAAATCATAGTTTCGAATCGATTTACGGAACTCAAGATCTATTATACGCCGATTGGATTGCAAGCGGCAGACTGTATTTCCCGATTGAAGATATCATGCTTCGCAAAATTGGACCAATGATTGCCAATACGCATTCCTTTTCGAGTCAGACCGGAAAAGCTTCAACTTACGCCTATCAATACGCGAGAAAGCTGATTAAAGACCACGTCAACGCATCAGCTTCTGATTGTTTGGTGGCCACAGGAACGGGAATGACGGCAGCTTTAAATAAATTGCAGCGCATTATGGGTTTGCGTTCTGAGGATAATATCTACAGCGTAAAACTGAATTTTGATGATGAAAGACCAATCGTTTTTATCACACATATGGAACACCATTCCAATCAAGTTCCGTGGTATGAAACTATTGCAGATGTTATCGTTTTACCTTGTGGAGAAAACAATTTAGTCGATCCGAGAATACTTGCTGAAGAACTTAAAAAATATAAAAATAGAAGTCTTAAAATTGGTTCGTTTACGGCTTGTTCGAATGTAACTGGAATTATTACTCCTTATCATGAATTAGCCAAAATCATGCATCAAAACGGCGGTTATTGTTTTGTAGATTTTGCTGCTTCGGCACCCTATGTCAAAATCGATATGCATCCCGAAGATCCAGAACAACAATTGGATGCAATTTTCTTTTCGCCTCATAAATTTCTCGGCGGACCTGGAACGTGCGGGATTTTGGTTTTTAATGAAAAACTATACAAATCCAATTTTCCAGATAATCCCGGCGGAGGAAATGTAAAATGCACCAATCCGTGGGGTGGTTATTATTACAGCGATGCTATAGAAGTAAAAGAAGACGGTGGAACTCCAGGTTTTTTACAAGTGATGCGAACAGCTTTGTGTTTGGAATTAAAAGTTAAAATGGGAATTGAAAACATGAAAAATCGAGAGAAAGAATTGCTTGATCTTTGCTTTTCAGAATTACAAAAAATAGAAGGATTAACTCTTTTAGGAGATTTAGAAACGGAGCGAATTGGCTGTGTTTCTTTAACAATAGAAAACATTCATTACAATCTTTTGGTTCGTTTGCTAAACGACCGTTTCGGAATTCAAGTCAGTGGAGGCTGGTCTTGTGCAAGTACCTACGCTCACTTTCTGTTAAATATTGATGAAGAAAAATCAACCGCAATTACCAATGGAATTCTTCAGAAAAATCTAACTGAAAAACCAGGCTGGGTAAGGGTTTCACTTCATCCAACAATGACAAATGCAGAACTTTTATTTATTATCAATTCGGTAAAAGAAATTGTCTCAAATATTGAAAATTGGCAGAAGGCGTATCAATATAATCCAGTAACCAATGAGTTTGATAATCTTTCTATTAAAGAAACTATTGAGGAAGAGGTGAAGGAGTGGTTTGTATTATAAACTATTTTAAAAAAGAAAACCTCCAAAATCAATGACTTTGGAGGTTTTCTTTTTAATTCAATTTTAATATCTTAACTTTCTTCTTCAGGTTTAAGGAGTTTCATTTTAAGGAAAAATTAAATTTAAAGGCTTAGTTGTTATTTTTTAATTTATAGAAGTTATATCTGGAATTTTACAAAAAAAAGTTCCAAAAAGTAATATCTCCATATTTTACACTTTTGTGTAAACCTATTTTAGGACAAGATAATCTAAACTTTTTTCAGTACGCGTTGCGGAAATATATCTGCGGAATAGGGATTTTTAAAAGGATTTTTCTCCTCTTTTAGCTCTTTCCACCCTATTATCAAATAGACTTTTTGTAGTTAATATATTTATATCTGTAATCCAATCTAGTGTTTCGCTGGAAGGATGTGCAGTATAAAATGTTTTTGACAAACAACTTTTGGTTGTTTTTGTGAAAAGAAATAAAGTCCATTTTTGTGGATCTTAAGTTGCGGTTGTTTCCTTTTGAGATTGCAAAGATTGGGTGAAAAAAGCCCTAAAAAAAATGAATGCAAGGTCTGCGAACATTTGTATTCTAGGGCTTTACAGAGTTGTAAGGAAAGCGAACAGAAGAAGTTTTAGACGAAGTAAATCCTCCATCTTTGCATTGTCAAAAGGAAGTTTTATGAAGGTAGAAAAGTATTGATTCTTTTTTATGATTGATTGCGAAGACCTTCCTTATTACTGATAAGTTCTTCTATTTTTTTTAGTTCTGAAGTGATTGGTGTACAAAGTATTTCGTACAAGGTAGTTCTCGAAATCGGGTAAACCGGATAAACGTATTTACGCCACACCACAGTAGTAGGAATGTCCTCTGTTTTGTGTTTTTGATACAGTTCTTTAATGAGTTTGTAACGCATTAATTTATTTTTTTGAATTCCGAGACTTCTGTTTGAGGATATAGGCATGAGAAATAATATTTTGAGTGATAGAAAAAAGAAAAAGATTCGAGAGAACGAAGTTTTGAAAAGAGTTAATTATTGAATAATAAGATAAAGGCATCCTATTTAAGACAGCCAAAACCATTTGATCATTTTTAATGAATGGTTATACTCCTCAAAAGCCATTTATCTATTAAACCTCGTTCTGAGGTATTATTTGTTAAAGATTTATTTAACAATTTAGGTCAGCAAACCTGCATGACAATCCTGTTTCCAAAACCATTGCTGGTTTGGATTCCAATAGAAAGAATGAGTTTTGGCTGTTTGTTTTAAGGGCAGAAATCGCCCGTTTTCCGGTTCCTGTTTCTCTTCAAAAAGAAGAAAAAGCAGGAACAATTTTATTTACTTGTAATTTTTTTTAGGCTACAAGTCAGAAGGTCTTTTTCAGCCTTTATAGGTGGCTGTTGTATGCTTTTTGAATCTCGGATTTTTAATAACAATACTTTCATATTGATTAAACGCCCGACGCTCTTTGTGAGATAAGTCATGATTGCAATTCCAATTTCCGAGTCCGTCTTTTAAGATCGTATGCTCGTTTACTTTGTAGCTTTCATGATCTGTAATTGGCTTTATTTTTACGCTCATTTAAGTATTGTTTAAAAGTTGTTTTTAATTTAAAATAAAACCATTCTCTGAAAATAAATATTGGTTTTAGATTGGTTGCAATTAGTAAAAAAGCTAAAAGCAAGGCTAAATGGATAGTATTAAGCTGCATGATTTTGTTCGTTAAAGAAATTAAAAGCATATCCTTGTAAAAAATCGACAGAAGACATCGACAACGGAATGTTGGTTCTCACACCATTTTCGTCAATCCTGCTTGCTTCAATAAACCAGCTCGAGCGTACTGGTTTAAATGAAGAAGCAATAATTTCTACACCATCTGTAAATTCTTCATTATTAAACTCTTTTGTTAGTTTTTGAAGTTCCAGAACTCTTGAGCCTTTCAAATTTCCTTTCGCATCCTTTTTTAAGAGATTGAAAACAATTTTGACCAAAGATGCTGTTTCTTTACTGGTAGAAAGAGAAGAAATGTAGTTCTGAACTTTTTCGATTCCAATGGTGACAGTATCGTCCCAGCCTTCATTAATTCGATATCCAATCGTAATTTCTTCCTTTTCGTTAGAGAAAGTATGAGACATTTGTTTCTCTTTAAAACCATACACCTGATTTTTTAAATCTAGGATAGTTTCAAAAAGCTGAAAAGTTTCTGTTTTGGCATTTCTTATCATTTCAGAAGTCTCACGTAATCTCGAAAGCGCTTTCGGAATCGTTTCTGCAACTAACTTTTTATAAGCATCTCTTTCTTCCAATTTTTTGTTTTCAATTTTATTTAAAGCTTCTTTTAGTTCTTGAGCAGAAAATTGTGATAAATCCATTGCTGGTTTGAAATTGTTTGTTACTGTAGTTTTCATAATCATTATTTTTAGGCGTTTAATAAAATTTCTTCTTTAAATGGATCTGCGTAATAAGGTTTAAAATTATTTTGGAAAGCAAGTTGAGAAACCTCTTTCAACTTATTTTCAAGCTCTGCCGAAACAGGTCGGGGAGTGGCAGCTTCATTTTCTAGAATGTGAATCCATTGAAAACGTTCTTGGTTGATACAGATTCTTTCTCCGGCGGTAAAAGTTTTACTTTTTTGAGAACAATATTGAAGTGCCAGATATAATGTTGCAATACGTTCTTCGATTTGTGTGTTACTCATGATTTTTTTCTAATTGATTTTTTAATTTTTTAATGTCAGATTCGATTAAACTTCTTTCAGGACTATTTGGATTTTCGAGCAGCCAATTTTCCAATTCCTGAATTTTTTCTTTGATTGTTGTTTTTTCCATTTTAAGTTGAATTATGTGATAATTTTTTCTGTTTTAGATTCCTTTTTAACTCTGTGATTTAAATTCGTAGTATTTTACATTTATTTTGCTTTTTAGGGTAGTATTTTTATTAATTAATTGTTTTTGATTTATTATATTGATAATCAGTATCTTTTATTCAATTCTAAATTACCTTAAAATGCTTAAACCCAATATTTTCTACTACAACCGCTTGTTTTTGAATTTTATTTTTCTTTACTTTGCAAATATAATGTAAAATAATACATTAAAACAAATTTTTAACGTAAAATAATACGTCTTTTTATGGGGTCAACGGAGAGAGTGCGAGAATATCTTGATTATAAAGGGATTAGTAAATATAAGTTCTGTAATGATTTAGGATTTTCTAATAAGTTTTTGGATAATAGCAGCAACATGGGAACAGATAAGGCGTGTAAAATTTTACATCACTATCCAGACCTAAATTCGGAGTGGCTGTTAACTGGCAATGGATCAATGATTAAGGAAGATAATACGAGTATAGTAATTATGAATAGTGATAGAAAAACAGTAGATTCCTTGCATGTAAGTCAGGAAATACCATTGTATGATTTGGAAGCAGTTGCAGGTTTGAGAGAATTGTTTAGTAGTGGTGAACCTCAAAGAATTCTGGATACTATAAAGATTCCAAATCTTCCAAAATGTGATGGAGCGATTTCTGTAACTGGAGACAGTATGTATCCATTATTAAAGTCGGGAGATATAATTCTTTATAAAGAAACAGAGTTCGAAAATATCTTTTTTGGAGAAATGTATCTTTTAAGTGTCAAGCTAAATGAATGGGAAGAATACATTACAGTAAAGTATGTCCAGAAGTCGGAACAAGGGAGTGAATATGTAAAATTGGTCAGCCAGAATTCGCATCATCAGCCAAAAGATATTCATATTTCAAAAATATCGGCATTAGCACTTATAAAAGCAAGTATCAGGATCAATACTATGATGTAAGTCTTTGTTTAAGAATTAAATTTAAATGGGAAAAGTCTTTAAAATTGCTTTTAAAGACTTTTTTTTCTGTGTTTATTGTAGTAGTAAGTGGCAAGAAAATAAAGCTAATAATAAAAAAATAGTACCTCAAAAGAAAAAAAAGTTGCTCTAAAGTTCATCAAGTCAAATATTTATAATATATTTAACATCTGAAACATGGGAATTGTGTAAAAATTCTACATAATTTTGCAAAGTCAAAGTTCAGATATAAAACATGTTTTTGACAAGTACCCAAATCTGTTGTTAACTTTAATTTACAGCCTGCATATGAGACTATTTTTTGTGGCACTGCTTTTTTCTTTATGTTCGTTTACAACCTACAACAAAACGGATAAAAAAGAAATTTTAAATGAAATTGAATTTGCTAGACTAACAGAACATGTAAGTGAAGTAAAATCATATGTTTCTACAAATCGTGGATACAACAAAAAAATTGCTTTCCTTGTTGATATGAAAATCAAATCTGGAAAAAATCGTTTTTTTGTTTACGATCTTGAAAACGAAAAAATTATCGATCAAGGACTTGTTGCACATGGCTCAGGGTCAGAAACAGGAATAAAAGGAGATATTTTGCAGTTTAGTAATACTCCAAATTCAAATTGTACTTCATTAGGTCGTTATGGAGTAGAGAAGGCTTATAATGGTGTTTTCGGAAAAGCTTATAGATTAAGCGGAATGGACCAAACAAACAATAATGCTACCAAAAGATCGATCGTATTGCATTGCTACAAAGAAGTGCCAGATGATGAAAAAGAATATTACATCATCAACAGCCACGGTTGTCCAATGGTTAGCGAAGCATTCTTTAAAAGACTTGATAAAGTTATAGAACACAGCGATTCTAAAATTATGCTTTCGGTTTATTACTAAAAAGCAAAAAACATAAACGAGTTTATCTCATAAAAAAAAGAGCCTTTTGGCTCTTTTTTTTATTTCCTATAGTGGCAAAAAGTTATTGCACGCAACTTGAGGTAAAAGTTAATTTTCTAAAACTAATACATTTATAAATTAAAAATCCGCCGTTACAAATAGTGACGGCGGATTGATATTTGGTTTTGTTTTTTAAACAATAAAGATATTTGCAATATCAACAACCTGTTGTGTTGTTAAAGGTTCGTCATAAGCTTCAGATCCTGCAGATGCTCCAAATGCTGCAGCAGTATTAAATCCTGCTTGTATAGTAACGCCTTCGCCGTCATAAACTGCTTGTGTTGCTGCTGGCATTCCTGCACCTCTTTCTGCATTAGAAATCCATCCTTTTAAACCTCGAAGTCTTCTAACTTCAGAAGCATGACGAGCTTCAACAGAATGAATTTGTAAAGCTGCTGTAAGCAAATCTGGTGTAGTTATTAAATTGGCTGCCTGGCCTTTGTAAGCTCGAACTCCTGTGTCTTCAAATGCTTGTGCCAAAGCCAAAAAGGTTTGATAATCATTAAAAGGATTAAATGCGCCGCCAACAGTAAAATCAAAAGTTGGTTTTGGAACAAAATTGGCACTTGCTGTACCGCCCAATCCGGCAATTAAAAAAGCAACATGATCAGATTCGTGTGCTGCTATTTGTTGGAAGACTTTTAAATCGCGTCCGCCATTTTCAGAAGCTGGAATTACTCCAGAGTCCAGCGCCATGGCATAAAATTCGTTTTCTAAATATTCTAAAGTCAGTGCAAACTGTAAAGCGCCAATTGGAGTTGCGGGAGTTGCAGTAATATCTTTAGCAAATGCTTTATTTGTTAAAGCAGATAAACCAAAAGGAATCGATGCTAAGGCAAGATTCTTTCCGATATTTCCGAAATGAGTAAAACTGTCTCTTCTTGAACCAGTGCTTTTCATTACACTGTCGTCAGTTAATGTCTCTATAAATTTTAAAATGTTCATAATTTCTAAGTTTTAGCTGGTTAGATTAAGGCAAATATTTTGCTGTGAATTTTGTAGTAATAAATCCAGCGGCAACTGGCAGAATTTTAGAAGGATCTTTTGCAACATCCAATCCAGTTGAAGTGCTAATGATATCATCTCCTGCAAAATCTTTAGAATTCGGATTGATCAGACTTCGAATAGCAGCGGCATGTCTGGCTTCTACAGAAACAATTTTTCCGGCCAACAATAAATAATCTGTGGTTTTAATTAATCTTCCTGCACCATTGTAAGCGGCTACCCCAGTATCTTCAAGTGCTTTTGCAGTAGCTAAAACTTCGGTACGGCTGTTAAAATTTAAAGAACCATAATTAAAGGCTAAAGAAGGAAGCAACTGTGTACTTGGATCAGGAAGTGCTCCAGTTAATGCTGCTTTGAAAAAATCTCTATGAATTACTTCATGATGATATAAATCTGTCAGAACCTGACGTTCTGTAGTGCTAAATACGGTATTGAAATTTGAGGCGTTTACAACTTTAGTATAAAAATCAGCTTCTAATTGTTCTAAGGCGTAAGCGTACGTTAGCACGCCAAAGTCTCCTGAACCTAAGTCAAAAACACCATTTCTGACTCCAGGCAAGGAAGTATCCTCCATATTGTCATCATTATCATTGTCGCTGCATCCAGCTAAAACCAAACCTGCGGTAACTAATGTTAGTCCACTGAGCTTAAGAAAGCTCCTTCTGCTATCCAATGAAGGGTCCACTTCATGAATTTTAACTTCGTTTTTCATAATAGGTTTTTATTAAGGTTAATAACATAGTATTAAGAGTATTAACGAAATTTTACCAAGTACGGTTTTTGTATTTTGTAAGTTTTTTTAATAAAATAAATAAAGATTACTATTTAATGTGAAGAAGTTATTGAGATGTATGTTGCAAAACGTTGAATTTATTGAGTTTTTAAAGATTCGGTTTAACGCTGGAACATCTAAAGATGATTTGAATTTTTAGTGTTCAATAAAATATTAGTAGTAAAAAGATTGTTTAATAATCATATTACAGACTTCTATCATAAACAAAATGAGAGATTTAGTAGTAAAAATGTTTGAAATTAATTTAAAAATCGAATTCAGATTTAGCTATAATTTTATCTGATTTCGGTTATAAAAACTTTTTTATGATTTAATTGATTAGAGGTTGATTTCTTAAATTTTATTGTTGGTGCAATTTGTTCGATATTGTAATTACGATAAAAATGTATCTTTGTAAATTAAGTACAAATCAGCGTGCTATAATTGGCGTAAAAAAGAATGATGATAATGAGTGAAAAGTTTAAGGTAGGTAGTTTGTATGCAGGTATTGGCGGAATTTGCCTTGGATTTAAAAATTCAGGATTTGACCTTCTTTGGGCAAATGAATTTGATAAAAACGCTTGCATAACTTATCGTGAAAATTTCAAACACACCCTTATAGAAGGAGATGTTTTACAATTGGATTTAGAAACTATTCCAAAAGTTGATATTTTAACTGGAGGATTTCCCTGCCAGCCTTTTTCGGTAGCGGGTTATCGAAAGGGTTTTAATGATAATCGTGGCAATCACTTTTTTAGAATTTTAGAATTTGTTGATACAATGCGTCCGAAAGTGATTTTCTTGGAGAATGTCAAAAACCTCGTAAATCACGACAATGGAAAAACGATGAAAGTTATCGAATCTTCACTTCGAGAACGTAACTATTCATTTCAATCTAAAGTTTTAAATACTAAAGATTACGGTAATATTCCGCATAATAGAGAAAGAATTTTTATGGTTGCATTTGATACTTTAGAATATCCTGATGCTGAAAAGACGTTCAAATTTCCTAAAAAAGAAGAACTTACCAAAACAATTGAAGATGTAGTTATAAAAGAGAAAGTCGAAGAAAATTTCTATTATAATGAAGACAAATACATGTTTGATATGTTGAAGGAAACAATGAAATCAAAAGATACTGTTTATCAATTTAGAAGACAATATGTAAGAGAAAACAAATCGAATGTTTGCCCTACTTTAACTGCCAATATGGGAACGGGAGGTCATAACGTTCCGCTTATTTTAACCGACTTTGGTTTTAGAAAACTCACTCCAAGAGAATGCTTGAAATTTCAAGGTTTTCCAGATTCCTTTAAAATTCCAAGTAAGCTTGCAAATTCTAGTTTATACAAGCAGGCAGGAAATTCTGTAAGTGTGCCGGTAATAGAAGCTTTGTCTAAAAAAATATTAGATGTTTTAGAAAATGTTCCAGTTCTAAATTAATACAGCGTTTTCTAAGATTTTAATATTTCTATTAAATTATGGATCAGATTCAAATCACCACTTTGAATATAGTAGTTGCCCGCATCCATTTTAGTGTAATGATTTAAGATTGCATTTTGCGGTATAGTGTCATTATTTTTAATTACGTCTAAAAAATCCTGATGACTGCAATATCCTGCTATGTCAAATGACCAATCTTGCTCGAAGATTAAATTCTCGATATCAATTTGTGTAATTTCATTCGTGTACAGATATTTTTTAGCTGCAAATAATTTTTTAATATCAGGTTTAATTCTTCCCAAAATAAAATAATCGTATTGTGCGGTGCATTCATTATGGAGTGAAAGATTGGGCAAATACTGTCCTTGATCATTCCAGTCTTTTATTTCAAGAAGTAATAAATTAGATTGAAAAGAGATCGATTTGACATTTATTTTTTTTCCTTCTAATTCTAAATCAGCATCATCCCAAACACCTTTGCCGTAAATTTGAAAATCTGGTTCTTTGATTTTGAGATTTTGAGTTTTAAAATAATTGTAAAGAACAAGCTCGACTAATTTTCCTTGAAAAGTATTGCAGAATTTTTCGCCATTCTTTCGGTCATATTGTCCGCCCGTTCGGCAATTTCGATGATGCCCAGATCCAAAACACATTGCATAAGCAAACAGAATAACCTTTCGAATATCATTTTCGGATATTGGCAAACCCTCAAAACTCTTAGGATTGCTCACATAAAAATGATCTTTTTGATCAATTACTTTACGAATCAGTTTCATAATTGTATAAATTACTTTGGAGATTTTCTAAATCCTGATTCCAAAGTTAATTTATTTTTAAGATTTTTCTTTCTTTTTTTAAGGTTTTGATGTTACCGAAATTTTTATCATTCTACATTACTAATGTATAGATAGCCACTTTTCTTAATTCTTTTATTGTCTTTTGTGTATTCCAAAATGTAGAAGTAAGTGCCCGAAGGAAGTCCTGCACTGCGGTTTACAGTACTGCGCCCATCAGAATAACCTCGGAACATAACATCACTTTCGTTATACGATTTAGCATCAAAAACTTTTACTCCCCAACGGTTGTAAATTTCTACTGTGTTGTCTGGATAATTATCAATTCCTTTAATATGGAAAGTATCGTTAATACCATCACCATTTGGAGAAACTGCGTTATAGAAAACTAAATCGGTAGGCTCGGGCGTTGCTTTTTCTACAATTGCAATTGTAAATAAACCGTAACCCGTAACTTGTGTAGTTACCATTTTGGTATAATCTGCTCCGGTTACTAAACTCGTTGTTTCGCCTTTTTCATTAATCCACTTTGAGGTAGTTTCATTCCAGCGTACAATTGCCAATTCTGTATTCGGATTTTCATCAAAAAAAAGCATTGGCGTTGTGTGAGTGTCAAGTGTAAGACTTAATATTATTTTTTCTGTACCCTGATCCTGAGTAACATTCCAGTATTCGACTTCATCAATATTTAGAATTCCAGTTTCTTTACTTGTGTACGGATGTGTTGGTCCAGCATTTTTAAAGGAATACTGCGTGGTATAAATATTTTGCGAATTAGCCGCCCTGCTGTGCATCGACGGTCTAAAATACACATCGTCTCCAACGGGAAATTCAAATTCCAGATTACCGAGATTTTCTACTCTTCCGTCCACAAAACTCAAATTGCTTGCATCGGTATGAAAAGCATTTTGTTCAAAAACCATTTTACCATTAAAAGTTTCAGCATCTACGATTCCGTTTTTGAAGGAACTGTTTTTTCCAATATTAATGATCGTAGCCAATTGAAAAGCGTCAACAGCAGAAACATTATCAAAAACAACATTTTGAAAATGAGAAACTTCAGTTCCGTTAATCAGCTGTATTTGCTGGCCAAAGAAATTGGTGACGCCATTGGCTGTATCTGTATACGTGACCAAACCATCATTTTTAAAATTAGCATAAGCATAAAAAATTCCATCCTGCAAAAGGTCGCCCGTAGGTTTATTTTCAAAATTATATAAAGTTGCAAACTGAGTATTAGGCGCAATAGATAAATCGCCCGTATTAACTGTTTGTGATACAGATTTGCAAATAAAAAATAGTGCGAGAATTATTATTTTTATATTTTTCGTAATCATATTTTTTTGTTTTAAATCCCGAACAAGTTTTAAGGCATTTTAAATTACGGAAGCACATATGCTGGATTTGTATTTTCTTGAACATATTTTATTGCCCAAGCCACTGTATTGGCATACATAATACTATTGTAAACAACAACTCCACCATTAAAAGCTTTTGATAATGGCACTCCAGTAGACGATATTTTAGCAGGATAACCTGTTGTTGATGTGTTTGAACTATCTCCACCAATAAATCCACCATCCCCACAGACCATAAATCCTAAAGTATTATGTTTAAATGCCCAAATTCTAGAAGCATTTCCATCTTGGGTTGCTAAACTTGTAACATTTGCTGGTAAGTTGGTAAGATAATTAGAGCTGTTATTATCGCCTCCTCCTGCAGTTCCTTGAATATTACCAAATGGGCCATTTAGAACAGGATCGGAAACATTTAATATTGGATTTATATAAGAAGTACCAGTTGTTGATGCTGCAACTCCCGTTGATCCGCAGACCGTATTTATTAAAGAAGCTAAACCTGAACTATCGCCTTCCTGACCCACGATTACAACTCCTTTTTTATTTTTTATAAAATCGTTTAAAACTGTAATAGAGGCAGCGCTAGGAGTATATGCAAAACCAATCACTACAATATCAATATTATTGCTGTTTATAAGTGATTTAAGAGTAGTATCACTTTCTCCTCCATTAAAAATTCCAATATCCTGAACTAGGATTGTACCTGTTGGTCCAAAATTAGTTTTTGAAGCCAATAATGCTCTTGCAGTTTGTGAGGTAGTAGCTGTTCCCGGACTGTAAGCATTTCTTCCAAGACCTAAAACATTTACTTTACGGTATAAATAGGTAATGAGTTTAGTACAAGATTGAGCGCCATTAGTGCTATTTGCTGTTATATTGTACGTAAATGAGCCCGTTGTAAGAGGTGTTCCTGAAGCTGTTAATACTACGTTTTGAGAACCTGTTGATGCAAAAGTACCAGATCCAGAAAAACTGACACCATTTAAGCTATTGGTTGAAATGGTATAATTTCCGACATAGGTAACATTTACAGGTATGGTCATAGTATTAGAAGCAGTCATTGGTGTATTTGGAGCGTACTCGCCAGCGGTTGTTATTCCAGAACAATTAGTCGTATAACTTACGGGTTGTGCCGCAATTGTTAGATTTATGGAACAAGTAGAAACGGCACCTGGTGTTCCAGTGGCTGTTAAAGCTACAGTTCCTGCTGCAGTAGGAGTGCCAGAACCATTAAGTGTTACATTTTGAGAGCCTAGAGTAGATAAATTAATTAATCCAGAACTAAATGTTATTCCGTTTGCAGTAGAAGTCGTAATGGTAGTCTGACCTGTTGCTGTCACATTTACGGGTAAGGTAATAGTATTTGTAGCGTTCAGCGGTGTATCCTGCATATAGACACCATTTGGTATTGCTGTTGCACAATTCATGGTATAGGCCACGGGAGCCACGGTAACAGGAACGTTAGTACAGCTTGCTGTTGCCGGAGTAGTAGCATTAGAAACAATATTAAAATTATTTATTCCTGATGCAATTGGTGTTCCTGTTCCCAAAAGTTCTACAGTCTGATTTGGAGTTAAATCTGTAAATGTACCGGTTCCGCTAAAGGAATAACCATTTACGATATTAGTATGGATGTTCCAAAAACCCAAGACAGTTGGACTCACACTGACAGTTAATTTATTAGATTGAGTTAAGGGAATACCAATATTATAACTTCCAAGTGGATTAATAATACCACAGTTAATAGTAAAATCAACATTAGCATTTTCTACAAATATATTTGGAATACACGTGCTTGCTTTTCCATTTAAAGTAATATTGACAGGATCGCCGGGATCTCCAACTTCATATCCGTTATTCGGAGTTCCTGTTCCTGGCAAATTTAAAACGTAAGTTCCCGCAGTAGGGAAAGTTCCATTTGAGCCAAAATAATACCCATTGGTGGTGGTTGCAGACACAGTGTAAACGCCAGGCTGTGTAACAGTTACAGGTACTTGTAAATAATTGGCAGCAGTTAACATTTGTCCCTGTTTATAAGTTCCAAAATGCGCAATTTGTCCGCATTGAGTAGTTGTAATTTCAAAAACTGCAGGAGGAAGTGTTCCACACAAACTCAGCCAGATATTTTGAATCTGGCTCCAATAATCAAAACAGCCCGAAGTGACATTAAAAATCAACAGCCCGTCGGTTAGATTTGCGATCGGAATTTCATTTCTTTGTGCGGTTGTCAGTCTTGGAGTCAGCATTCCTTTGGCATTGCTTTCCAATTCAAATAAGGCGCCTGGTTTTGCTTTTTCAGGACTGCTGCTGATTGTTCCGTCTTTTATCTTGGTATTGTTTACCTGAGCAAAAAGAGAACTGAAACTTAGTAATGTAAAGAATACTACAAAGACATTTTTCTGCGTTTTATATAGTTTTATTTTCATAATCTTAGTATTAAGTCTGGAATGATTAAACCGCTCGTGATAATTGGACTTTATTGATTTTTATCTGCTATTAATTTTTCAAGCTTTTCTAAACGAAGGTTCATTAATTTCGAAGCTTCTTTCAACTCCTTTATTTCTCTATCCTTAGTTTCTATCGCCTTGTTTTGTTCGATAATATGAAGATAAATTTCCTCTGTTTTTTCTAACAACTGAATGGATAATTCAGATAAATTAAAGGCATAACCATCTTTTGTTTTTTCCAATTGATTAATAGAAGTAATTCCTGGAAGGTGATTGTTTTTTCTGATATAATCTTCGATTTCAGGCAGACGCTTAAATTTATAATCCGATTTTATGTTTGAGAAACCTTTGAAATAATCTTCAAATACATAGTCAGCATAATAACTGTTAATTGTACTTATTGCGCCATTTACTCTAAGTTTTTCGTTTGGCGCCGCAGATGGAGCCGTATATCCAATTCCAACCCATCCGTTGGTATAAATATCTTCAGTATTCAAAGTAGCGCCAATGTTGGTTGTAGTACTAAACCAAGGTTCTTTGATGGCAGCTCCCAGATCAAGAGGTGTTAAAACTTTATCTTCATCAGTATAATCTAATGTACCTGTTGCTGTATTTACGGTTAATGTGGTTAAAGTTTCAGCATCACCAACTAAATCCACCATTTGAAATGGAGTGCTGTTTCCATCCTCATCATTATAAATTAAGGTATGTGTTGGTCCATCATATGTAAGTGAAGTTAAGGTCTCCACACCTTTAACTAAAAGGGATAAATCTATCGGATTCGCAGTGTTGGTTTCATCAGTATAAGTCAGAGTGTGAATATCAACTAATTGTCCAAAGGGATCTGTTGTTGACGTTACCACATCCGTTAATGACGTTACTGTCTCTTTAATATCGGTTGTTCCTACTGCTTCATTAGTGTAAGAAGCAATTGTATTTCCTGTGGTTACTACTGGTGTTACTGTTGTTATGGTTTCGCTGGCCTTAATTGCCGGAGTTAAATCTAAAGCTGTACTGGCAACTCCGTTTATAGTCGAAGTCAAGGTGGTTCCTGTTGTTGACAGCGCATTGCTGTTGATAATTGGTGCGCCTGAACTGGTTACACCGTTTACCGTTACGATTGAAGTATTAATAGCCGATGCGTTAGAAACAGTAGTTGCAGGAATTAGTGAACTTCGTGTTACTGTTCTTAAAATCCCTGTCGCATCAGCAACAACTAAATTGTCAGTTCCTGATATGCTGGCTTGCAAACCTTCTATACGAGCAGGATTTACTCCTGCTAGTGGTTTTACGTGTAAAGTATTAGTTGGAGAATCTATTCCAATACCTACATTTACTGCGTTTGCCGCTAGTCCTCCCAAAACCAAACTATTACTTGTTGCAACTAACGAATTATAACCAATAGCGGTTGCGTTATTTATAGTAGCACCACTTGTTATATTTGCGTTACTTCCAATAAATGTATTTCCAGATCCGCCGCCCCCGCCAGAATTAACCTGACCTGCTACTGATCCTATTGCTGTATTATAATTTCCAGTTTTATTTCCTCCAAGGGCAGAATACCCTAATGTTGTATTCTGGCTTCCTTCTGAGTTTTCCTGCATTGCAAGTACCCCGATAGCAGTATTCAAACTACCTGTAGTATTGGTTGATAAAGCATAATTTCCCGAAGCAGTATTGTGAGTACCAGTAGTATTAGAATATAATGCATAAGTACCTACAGCGGTGTTAGATTCACCAGTAGTATTAGAAGGCAAGGTAGAAAGTCCTACGGCTACATTGTCTTGCCCTGTTGTGGCAATATTTAAAGCACTAACACCAAGGGATACGTTTCTTGCTTCAATTCTACCCGCAGGGATATTATTTCTTCTAAAGGCGAGATTTGCATTATCTGTAGTACCGAGAAAATTTATTGTTGCATTTGTACCTTCATTTCCAAGGATATGCCAGTCATTTTTATTGAGTTCATCTGTACTTAATGTTTTTAGAATGCCAGTCGCGTCAGCAACTACTATATTGTCACTGAGAGTGCCTGGCTCAAGTCCTTCAATAGCGAAAGTATTTCCAACATCTGTAGTAATAGAGGTTGGATTTGTTAGTGTACCACCCAATTGGACTTTTCCATTAGTGCTAGTCAAACCATTATCTGAAGCTATTAAAACAGGAACAGCAGGAGTACTGGCAACACCATTCACGGTTGAAACCAAATCTCCATTTAATGCAGTTAAAGTATTTGTAGTTCCTGCCACAATTGCCGGAGTTAAATCTAACGCCGTGCTTGCAACTCCGTTTACCGTTGTGGTCAAAGAAGCTCCAGTTAAAGAAGTTTCATTAGTATTAATAATGCTCACATCAGTTCCTGTAATCCCATTTACAGTTGTAGAAAGCGTATTTGCTGTTGATGTATTAGAAACACCACTTACAGCATCAGAAGTTGCAGCAACTCCGTTTACATTTGAAGTTAATGTATTTCCTGCAAGACTTAAAGTATTTGTAGTTCCCGCTGCAATTGCTGGAGTTAAATCCAAAGCGGTGCTTGCAACGCCGTTTACAGTTGTTGTTAAACTTGTTCCAGTTAATGAAGTTTCATTAGTATTTATAATCGGTGCTCCAGTACTTACAACTCCGTTTACGGTTACTGTTGAGGTATTTGCTGTTGAAGCGTTTGAAACTGTCGTTGCACTTGCAATTGCTGGCGTTAAATCTAAAGGTGTACTTGCAACTCCGTTTACAGTTGTGGTCAAAGAAGCTCCAGTTAAAGAAGTTTCATTAGTATTAATAATGCTCACATCAGTTCCTGTAATCCCATTTACGGTTGTAGATAGATTATTTGCTGTTGAAGTATTTGAAACTGTAGTTGCAGTTGCTATTGCAGCAGGAGTCAGTAAACTACCGCCATCTGTACCCACAGTCAGAATATTTACTGCATCTGTACTTGTAACAACAGCAGTTTGAGCAACAGCGTTTTCATTCGTGTAAGTAATAACGCCTGTTGCTGCATCTTGAGATAAATCGGTAACAGTTTGCAGTGATGTAATTGCAGGAGTTAGATCTAATCCTGTACTTGGTACACCGTTTATCGTTGTAACCAAAGTTGTTCCAGTCAAAGAAGTTTCATTAGTGTTGATAATCGGCGCTCCAGAACTTGTAATTCCGTTTACAGTTACACTTGAAGTATTTCCTGTAGAAGTATTTGAAACACCACTCACAGCATCAGAAGTTGTAGAAACTCCGTTTACATTAGAAGTTAATGTATTTCCAGCAAGACTTAAAGTATTTGTAGTTCCTGCAGCAATTGCCGGAGTCAAATCCAAAGCCGTGCTTGCAACGCCGTTTACAGTTGTTGTTAAGCTTGTTCCGGTTAATGAAGTTTCATTAGTATTTATGATTGGCGCTCCAGTGCTTACAACTCCGTTTACAGTAACTGTTGCTGTATTTGCTGTAGAAGCGTTTGAAACTGTTGTTGCACTTGCAATCGCTGGAGTCAAATCTAACGCCGTGCTTGCGACTCCGTTTACCGTTGTGGTCAAAGAAGCTCCAGTTAGAGAAGTTTCATTCGTATTAATAATGCTGACATCAGTTCCCGTAATTCCATTTACAGTTGTAGATAGATTGTTTGCCGTAGAAGTATTTGAAACTGTAGTTGCAGTTGCTATCGCAGCAGGAGTTAATAAACTACCGCCATCAGTGCCAACAGTCAAAATATTTACTGCATCTGTACTTGTAACAACCGCAGTTTGAGCAACAGCGTTTTCATTCGTATAAGTAATAACACCTGTTGCTGCATCTTGAGATAAATCGGTAACAGTTTGTAGTGATGTAATTGCAGGCGTAAGATCTAATCCTGTACTTGGTACACCATTTACTGTTGTAACGAGAGTTGTTCCAATTAATGAAGTTTCATTAGTATTAATAATACTTACATCTGTTCCTGTAATCCCATTTACAGTTGTGGAAAGTGTATTTCCTGTAGAAGTATTTGAAACACCGCTTACAGCATCAGAAGTTGAAGAAATTCCGTTTACATTAGAAGTTAATGTATTTCCTGCAAGACTTAAAGTGTTTGTAGTTCCCGCCGCAATTGCCGGAGTTAAATCTAAAGCCGTGCTTGCAACTCCGTTTACAGTTGTGGTCAAAGAAGCTCCAGTTAAATTAGTTTCATTTGTATTGATAATCGGCGCTCCTGTACTTGTGATTCCGTTTACGGTTACTATTGAAGTATTTGCTGTCGAAGCATTTGAAACACCGCTTACAGCATCAGAAGTTGTAGAAACTCCGTTTACATTAGAAGTTAATGTATTTC
>NZ_CAMLIX010000067.1 GCF_946479975.1 uncultured Flavobacterium sp. | reverse complement strand
CAAAATCTTCATTAAAGTAGGTGTCAAATTCAGGTAATCCGTTTGCTCCCGTTTTAAATGCGTTTACCAGATTCTGACTTGGTTTATGAAAATCGCAGCAACCCAAACCTTGTGGTGTTGAAAGTACATCTGAAAAATTCAATCTTCCGTATAAAGTCCCATCATTATCAGAAAACTGAATAGAGAAAATAGATTCTGGACCGTTTTCGTAATTTCCTGGCAGGAAGTTATTGGCAAAATCTGGCTCTAAAGCTGCTTTTCCAATTACATTATCTGTTGCTGCAAGTACTTCTTGTAAATGCTGCTGGTTGATTCCTGTAACTTTAAATGTCTCATCTTGCGTATAGGCCTGATACAATCTTGTTTTTGCCAAATAAGCGTAAGCCGCTTTTTTATTGGCGCGCCCAACTTCTGGCTGTGCATCTGGTAAATTGTCGGCTGCAGCCTGAAAATCTTCTGCAATTTTACTCCAAAGCTCTTCGTTTGAAAGGGCTTTGTTTGAAATTGTTTTATAATTTTCTATTGCGATATCTTCTGTGATATAAGGAACATTTCTGAACATAATTTTCAGCATAAAGTAAAAATGCCCTCTCAGGAAACACATTTCAGCCATACGTCTTTTTTTCAACGGATAATCGGCTTCAGAGATTTTTTCTAATGCTTTCAACGCTTTATTTGCTCTTGAAACGCCCACATAACTGATGTACCAAAAGTTATCCAATTCGCCAAAATCGGGACGGATATTGTTTGAAACTTCAAAAAAGTGAAAATCCTGAATGTCATTTGTACCGCTTCCGCCTTTGTAAGCATCGTCTGAACGAACGTTTCCAAATGGCCATAAACTGTATGGCGAATCGTAATGATCATTTCCTAACTGCGCATAAGCGGCATTCATAAATCCTTCGATAGATTCTGGTGTTACCGTATCTTCTTCTGACAATACACCACGCGGATCATTTTCTAAAAAATCGGAACAGGAAGCAAATAAGCCCATCACTACAAATCCTGCTATATATAGTATTTTTTTCATTTTTTTTATCTTTTATTATAAAGTAAAATTAAGACCAGCAGTAAAAGTTGTCGGCTGCGGATATCCAAATCCTGCATTTTCTGGATCAACTCCTGTGAAGCTTTTTGCATCGATAATCAATAAATTTTGACCACTGATATAGAACCTGAAACTTTCCATACTTAACTTTTTCAATAAGTCTTTTGGCAGACTATATCCAAACTGTAACACTCTCAATTTAAGGTAACTTCCATTTTCTACGTAATAAGTCGAAAATCTGGACTCTGCATTTTTATCTACTGTTGTAAGCGCTGGAATTGTTGAATTTGGATTATCCAAAGACCAGGCATTCAATAATCGTGTTCCTTTATTTGAACCAACATCATCAACACTCCAAAAATCGGTTTGGTATTTTGTGTTGTTAATTACATCGACATTCCCCGTTCCTTCCCAAAAAGTGGTAAAATCGAAGTTTTTATACGATAAGTTCAAATTGATTCCGTACTGCAATCCTGCATTTGGATTTCCAATCCATGTTCTGTCTTTGTCTGTAATGGTTCCATCTCCGTTTAAATCTTTGTAGCGAATTCTACCCAGTCCTTTACCTTCCTGAATGGCAGAATTATCTACTTGATCCTGACTTGTAAATAATCCGTCAGTAACATATCCGTACATTGAATTTATTGGACGTCCTAAAATATTATCGTTCAATCCGTCGCCGCCGTAATTGTTTTTCACTTCATCTGGCAATTGCGTAATCTTATTTTTATTAGCCGAAATATTTCCCGAAATATCATATTTCAATCCGAATGAAGTTTCATCGTGATAGCCTAAAGAAAATTCCCAACCTTTATTTTCCATTGAAGCTCCGTTTACCCAGCGGTTTCCTCCTTCTCCAATCACTCCCAAATAAGGTGGCAAAACCAAAATATCTTCTGTTTTTTTGATGTAATAATCAATAGATCCGCTTAATTTTTGTTTGAATAAACCAAAGTCCAATCCAATGTTAGTTTGCGTCGTAGTTTCCCATTTCAAATCATCGTTTCCAGATTGTGTTGCAATAAAACCAGAAGGAAGCAATCCGTTTCCGTTTCCTGCAATATCATAAGCCGTTCCGTAAGAAGTTGCCCAAGTTGGACTTCCGCCTGCGTAACTTGCCAAATAAAGCGAGTAAACCGCCGTATTACTGATTTCCTGATTTCCAGTTTGTCCCCAACCCGCTCTTAATTTCAAATCAGAAAAAACTGGAGCATTATTTTTAATGAAATTTTCATTGCTGATTCTCCATCCCGCAGAAACTGCTGGAAATGTTCCGAATTGATTGTTTTTACCAAAACGTGAAGAACCGTCACGACGAATTGTAGCCGAAACCAAATAACGATTATCAAACTCATAATCCGCTTTTCCGAAAAAAGACATCAGAGAATATACAGTTGAAGTTCCGCTTGTGAAAGATTCTCCCGTTCCTGCATCTGGATACATATAATCTGGCGTTTCGATCAAAAAGTCATTTTTGCGTAATGTATTTGTATCGTACGTATCTTTGTACATCTCCGTTCCTGCCATTAAATTCAAATTACTTTTTCCGAAGTTCAAACTGTAAATTGCAGTATTGGTCCAAGTCCATTTATCACTAATCGATTGATCAATAGTAACCGAAGTCTGATCGTTTTGCAAATAACCCGATTTGTAGCTTCTTTGTAAAGTACGTTTTTTGAAAAAACCATAATCCATTCCGAAACTCGACTTGATATGCAGGTTTTTTATGATTTCTAAATCGGCGTAAACATTACCAAAAAGACGCAGATAATCATATTTATTGTCTTTGTTATATGCTAAAAGACGCACCGGATTTTGTCTGTCGTTCATTCCTCCAACTGGTCCTCCCCAGCCTATTCCGTCAACAGTATGCACGGGAATAATTGGCAAAGCTCTTAATGCAGGATCTAAAACTCCAGGATCTGTAACTTCGTTTGTGCGGTTTAAACTGAAATTTTCTCCAATGACCAATTTGCCTTCAAAATATTTGTATGAACTGTTCATTCTGGCAGAAATTCGCTCAAAATCTGTAGTTTTTACAACACCTTCATTTCCATAATATCCAAGTGAGAAAACATAACTTCCTTTATCAGAAGCATTTGAAACTGACAAATCATAAGAGTTTGCCACTCCAGTCTGTGAAATAGCATCATACCAATCTGTATTTGAAGCTTTTATCGTTTGCTGCGCGTCTAAATATTCTGGAACCAAAACTTTATTCAATTGCGGTTTATTACTGTTTACCGACCAATCAAACTGATAGCGCAAATTGTTATTATTCGGATTTAAACCATCATTAATATTAGCCTGCCAAAGCGCCTGCCCAAACTGGTTCGCATTTAGTACATTTAATTTTCTAGAATAATCTGAAAATGAAGCATACGTACTAAAATTGATTCTCATTTTACCTTCTTTTCCTTTTTTGGTTGTAATGATAATCACCCCGTTTGAAGCTCGCGAACCGTAAATACTGGCAGACGAAGCATCTTTAAGAACCTGAATCGTTTCAATATCATTCGGATTCAATTCATGCATACCAGATTTTGTAGGCATTCCGTCAATTACATAAAGCGGATCTGTGTTGTTTAAAGTTCCAACACCACGAATGACCACTTTTGTATTCCCTCCGCTTGGCGAACCATCTGATGTTACTTTTACTCCCGCAACTCTTCCCTGCAAAGCTTTAATTGGGTTGGGTTCCGGTTGTTTCATTACATCTTTCATGCTTACAACGGCCACAGCGCCTGTAATATCTGTTTTCTTTTGTTTAGAATAACCGGTTACTACAACTTCATTCAATTGATTGTTGTCTAGTTTCAGTGTGACATTAATTGTTTTTTGCCCTTTAACAGCAATTGTTTGAGGTGCATATCCTATAAAAGAAACGACAATTACAGCATCTGAAGAAACATCCGTGAAGAAAAAATTCCCATCAAAATCTGTCGATGTACTGGTTTTAGTACCTGAAATAATTACTGTTGCACCAGGAAGCGGCAGTCCGTCATCGGAGGAAATTACCGTTCCTTTTATTCCATTTTCCTGTGCCGTCATCGCAAGCACGGAGAAAAAGGAAAACAGAAAATAAAAAAAATTACTTTTCATAAGTGAGTGGTTTTAGTTAGATTTTAATTAGTTAATTCGTTAGTATTAGATTGACTTTTAACAATCTACAGTTTTCAGAATGAAGCATAAAAGGTCAGAAAGGCATAGTCTTTCGAGTGTTTTCAAGCTTTGACTGTGATTTTTTATTCGGAAGAAAAATGAATTCTGTCCTTACTATTTAATGACTTTTTGAAAAATTTAATTCCTGAATTATAAAATTGTTTACTTCTATTTTTTCTTTTGAAGAAATAGAAAGTGTAGAAAAAGGTTTGTTTAAGAAAAAGATTTCCGTCATTACTTTTTCGCCATTGTTATAAAAGATTTCAATTGAAGTTTTATCCAAGATAATTTTAAAAGCAGCACTTTTTTGGCTTCCTTCCAAAAACGCTTTACTTATTGTGGACGCAAATTTATCTGAGAAATCAATTTTTCCGGCTTTAGAACGATCAACAAATAAATACTTTTCTTTGTTGTTTAAACCAAAACTCAAAGATTCTCCGTCAGAATTTGAAAGCGTAAAAGTGTAATTGTCCTGTTTTAAATTTTTTAAATCCAAACTCACAATGGCCTGCGTCAAATCTACTTTTCCGTTTTCGATTAAATTTAAAGTTCCTTTTCCGCTGAAGCTCTTTGCTTTACTAGTTTTAGCAACATAATTATTAAGTTCCTTAACAGGTTTACTTATCAAATTATAATGATTTCCTTTTTTAACCAATTGCAATTCACGCGGAATAGTTGTGCTGCTTCTCCAAGTCGTTGTTGGAACTTGCTGCGCGTACTCCCAGTTAGACATCCATCCGATAAATAATCGTCTTCCGTCTGAAGTTGGAATATTATTCCACGTTACGCCCGCATAATTGTCTTTTCCATAATCTGCCCAAACTGCTTTTTCATTTTTCACTCTTTCAGCAAAACTTTGATCCATTGTAAAAGTTTTTCCGTCAAAATCTCCAACAAAATATTGAACTCCAGAACCTCCGTTTGGCCCACCCGGATTAAGATTTACGATTAAAACCCATTTTTTCTCTTTTGTTCCTTCTACTTTTATTTCGAAGAAATCTGGACATTCCCAAACGCCGCCGTGAGCACCAATATTTTTTCCAAATTCAGATACAAATTCCCAATTTTTCAGATTTGAAGATTTGTAAAAATGTGTACGATCCTGCGCTGCCAAAACCATTATCCATTGTTTGTGTGTTTCATCCCAGGAAACTTTTGGATCACGAAAATCTCGAATTCCGGGGTTTTTCACGACAGGATTTCCTTCCTCAAATTTCTGCCACGTAAAACCATTATCGTTAGAAAAAGCAATATCCTGTTGTTCTACATCAATTTTGTTTGCTTTTTCTTTCGCCATATCATGCAAAGTGTACACTGCGATAATCGGCGCTGTTTTTCCTGTTCCTAAACCAGAAGTATTATGCGTGTCCACAACGGCACTTCCAGAAAATATATATTTGTCCTTATCTGGATAAATCGCAATTGGCAATTCTTCCCATTTAACTAAGTCTTTAGAAATGGCGTGCCCCCAATGCATTGGTCCCCATGTATTTCCGTCAGGATAATATTGGTAAAACAAATGATAATAGCCATTGGCGAAAAACATTCCGTTGGGATCATTCATCCAGCCTTTTTTTGGCGTAAAATGAAAATTTGGTCGATACATTTGTTCTTCTGCTGTGCTTGATACCGTTACAGCAGTAGTTTGTGCAGTTGCAGCAGTGGGTTTAAATCCTGCTATCGACAGTAAAACAGCACTATAAAGAGCTAACGGCAGATGTTTCTTTGATTTCATTTTTGTGGTTATTTTTTTTAGTTAGTGTTTCGCTTAATACTTCTAATGAGATTCCTTTTGTTTCCGGCATCAGAAAAATTACAAATAATAACTGCAATACCATCATTAAGGTAAAAATAAGGAATACGACTTCTGGTCCGATTTCTGAAAATAGCATCGGAATTAAAGACGGAATAATCGCTGCTAAAACCCAGTGTACAGAACTTCCAAATGCTTGTCCTGAGGCACGAATGTGATTTGGAAATATTTCTGAAATGAAAACCCAAATTACGGCACCCTGACCAATTGCATGTGAAGCGATAAACAAAAAAAGGAAAATAGGAACTGACAAACCGCCCCAATTGTAGTAAAAAGAAGCCGATACTAAGCCGAGTGAAATAATATATCCAACTGAACCAATGTACATTAACAACTTTCTTCCTAATTTGTCAATTAATGCTACACCAATCAAGGTGAAAATAAGATTTGTAACTCCGATTCCGATACTGCTTAATAAGGCTGTATTTTGTCCTAAACCAGCTTCTTCAAAAATTCTGGGTGCATAATATAGAAATGCATTAATTCCTGAAAACTGATTAAAGAATGCAATTAAGAAAGCCAGAATTAACGGAAAACGGTATTTCTTCATGAAAATATTCTCGTGTTTAGTCACACCATTTTCACGCGAGTCGTCCATTAAATCATTAATATTCGCAGACGGATCAATGTCATATAAAACCTTGCGTGCTTCCTCATCGCGGTTTTTAGACAAAAGCCATCTTGGACTTTCGGGAATTGTCAAAATAAAAAGAATATAAATAATAGAAGGAACTGCCTGTACTCCTACCATCCATCTCCAGGCATTTTCTCCAATATCTTTTAAAAAATAATTAGAAATAAAAGCAATTAAAATACCCAATACAATATTAAACTGGTACAAAGCAACCAATCTTCCTCTCTTTTCAGCAGGAGCAATTTCTGAAACATAAGCCGGAGCAGCGATTGTTGAAGCACCAACTCCTAAACCTCCAATAAATCTAAAGGCTGCAAATACAATAGGATCATTTGCAAAAGCGGCACCAATTGCCGATATAAAATATAAAATTCCGATCCAGAACAATGTCTTTTTACGTCCTATTTTATTTGTTGGGATTCCTCCAAATATAGCACCAACTACAGTTCCCCATAATGCCATTGCCATAACAACAGAACCATGAAAAGCATCAGATGAATGCCATAGAAGCTGTAATTGTTTATCAGCTCCAGAAATAACTACGGTATCAAAACCGAAAAGAAAACCTGCCAGTGCAGCAGTAACAGACCAAATTAATATCTTATTCATTGTACATGTATTAAAAACTTGTTGCTAAGATATCTGCAAAAAAAACAACTTATTTTTAATGATGTTACAATTTATTTCTATAAATATTGATAGTTTGACATTTTAAACTCAAAACCTTTATTTACAATGCTTTACGTAAATCAAAAAACTTTTACGAAAACCTTGTAGTTTCGATTTTGTTACATGAACTTCAAAATTGATACGTGAAATGAGTCATTTTCAAATGTAAATTAACTTGAAGTTTTATATTCTTTAGGAGAAATTCCAAATTTATTCTTAAAAGCTGTAGAAAAATAATTCGGAGATGAGAATCCGAGTGAGTATGCAATCTCTGAGATATTCATTTCATTTGACTTTAAAAGTTCTGCTGCCTTCTCTAATTTTACATTATTAATGTGATCGCTGATATTAATTCCGATAATTGCCTTTACTTTTCTATACAGCTGCACTCTCGAAACACCCAACTTATCTGCTAAATCTTCAACAGAAAACTTCGGATTTTCGACATTCTTCTTAATAATCTCATTCATTTTGGTAATGAAAGTCTGTTCCTGATTTCCGAATTTTGATTCCGGTTCAACTCGGTAAATATTATTGGTATAATAATAACGTAGTTTTTCTCTGTTGAAAAGCAGACTTGAAATAGATTGTTTTAGGATTGAAAGACTAAAAGGTTTTGTCAGATACTGGTCTACTCCACTCTGCAGGCCTTTTAAAACGGATTCTTTATTGCTTTGTGCCGTCAAAATTATAATAGGAATATGAGAAGAACGCAAGTCTTTTTTCAATTCTCTGCTTATTTCGTAACCGTCTTTGTCTACCAAATTAATGTCGCAGATGATAATATCCGGAATTATTTCCAAAGCTTTTTCGATCGCATCACTTCCATCAGAAGTGTAAACTACATATTCATTTGAAAGTTTGATTTTTAAGAAATTGACCAAATCTACATTATCTTCTATGATTAAAAGTGAATGTTTTTCAGCATCTGAAATGGTATTGACTTCTTTTAAATCTGTCTCTATATCCAAATTATCCGTAATTAAACTTGGAATACTCTTTAAGTTTTCACCTTTCTGAATAATCTCGCCAGGCTGTAAATGACTATTTCCTTTTAAGAGCGTGATTACGAATTCGCTTCCTTGTTTTGATTTCAATTCGATAGTTCCGTGATGCAAAAGCACAAACTCTTTAGACAAATGCAAACCAATTCCTGAACTGTTTTTATTGTTATTTGAAGCTCTGAAAAAAGGATCAAAAACATTTGAAAGTTCATCGTCTGGAATTCCTATTCCTGAATCTTTAAAATTAATTTTTACAGTATTATCCTGATTTTCAATTATTGAAACACTTATTTTTCCGTTGTCGGGTGTGAATTTAAAAGCATTTGACAGTAAGTTGAAATAGACTTTATCCATTAAACCACGGTCAATAAACAATTCCAGATTTTTGTTTTTGCAGCTTAATTGAAAATCAATATTTCTACGGGCCGCTTCTCCTTTAAAGTTCGCCATTACTTCATTAGAAAAATCATAAATTTTAGTATTTGAAGCTCTCAGCGTGAATTTTTGTTCTTCAATTTTCCTAAAATCCAATAACTGATTGATCAATCGTAATAATCTGTTGGAGTTTTTATGGATTAATTTCACTTCATCAATCAGTGCGGTGCCTTTGATCTTCTCATTTTCTATTAACGACTCCACATAACTCATTATTAATGTAATAGGCGTTTTAAATTCATGCGATAATCCCGTAAAGAAATTCAGTTTTGCTTCATTACTCTTTGCCGCAATCTGAGCCATTTCCTGAATTTCATTATTCTGATCAAGTACCGTCTGATTGATTCTTTCTAACTGCTTCTTCTTTTTTGAAATAGAAATCGTCGAATAAATACTGTAAATTGTTAAGCTTAAGATAATTACAATAAAAAAACTAAGTAGCCGCACTAAATTATTCTGCGAAGCATATTCTTTTTCCTGCACCTTAATCGCCCCTTGCTGTGACTCGATAACCAATTGCTGCTGATCGACTTTATCCATTTGGTTTTCGATAATTTCAGCATTATTTTTATCTATAACAATGGTATTCAATATATTATTTCTCGAAATTGATTCCTTGTTGTACATTTTCAGCGCTAGTTTCAACGCTTCATTTCCGCCGGTTGGATATAAAATTGTGCCGTCAAGAACGCCATTTTTTACCAATTCGATTCCGCCATTTACTGTGTTTAAAGCGTCAACTCCAATAAATTTTATTTTCTTTTCTAAACCTAAGGTTTTTGCTGTTTCCCAAGCACTTAAAGCCATTCTATCGTTTTGAGCGAATATGTATTCCACATTTGGATTTTGTAAAAGAATTGCTTTCAAAGGTGCTTTTACAGACTCTTTTTCCCAGTCTCCTTGAATGGTATTCACAATCTTAAAACGTTTATTTTCATTGATAATCTGATGAAAACCAAGCGTTCTTTCATAAGCTGGAGATGATCCACTAGCGCCTGTAATTTCAATAATTGTACCCGATCCTTTACTGTGCGAGACAATATAACGGCCGGCAATTCGTCCTATTTCAATATTATCAGCCCCAAGATATGCTGTATAACTTTCCCCTTCAATTTTTCGATCAACAACAAGAACTGGAATTCCTGCTTTTATGGATTTTTCTACAACTGCCGTTAAAGGCTTGGACTGAATTGGCGATACGATAATTACATCGACCTTATTTGAAATAAAACGTTCAATGTCTTCGATCTGTTTTTCGACATTGTTGTTGGCGTCTTTTATTGTCAAGTCGACTTCTGGTCGCAGTGAAGCTTCAATTTTTATAGAACTGTTCATTTGTTTGCGCCAGTCGTCGGTTGTCATTGCCTGCGAAAAACCAACTTTAATTTTGTCTCCCTGCTTTTGCTTGCAGGAAACCATAATTAGTGATGCTGTCAAAAACAGCAAAATATATTTTACAAATTGATACATGAAATTAGAGTTTATGTAAGTAAAAATGATTTTAGAATATCCGCTCTTAACCAACAGCTTGTCAAAATAATTAGGAAGGATTATTTTAAAGGGACAAGCAATAAGAGTATATAATTGTAAAGATAAAATTAAACTTTTATTTACATGAATTTAGATATAGAAAGAATATATTTTTTTGTCTTTTTTTGACTAATGAGGAATTATTTATCTAAAAAGTATTCAATCATGCGACTGAAGGAGTGATTTTCGGTTTTTCCTTTGTCTAAATAATCAGTTCAATAAGTACAGTTTTAGTTTTTGAAGGGAGAATAAATATATGATTATGAAATTTAAACGTTTCATAACTATACAGCAATGTACAATTACTCTAGCAAATCAGCAATAATCGATATTCTCCTTCATTTTCTGCTGGTGCTCTATGAATACACGGCAGCACTTTTTGTTGTGGATGATCTACTGCCAGACGCCAAAGATGCATTAAACCTAAATTAATAGGTGCTGCATCTGAATTTACCTGATAATGCAAATCAAAATAATTCTCCTTTAAAAAGTTTTCGAATTCCTCCTCTGTTCCATCGTGCAGTTCTTTGAGCTTTTGTCGAATTTCTGGAATTAAAATTTTCTGCTCTGCCTGAGAATTTGCAATTATATCACTCGATGCTCCGTGATAAGTACATAAAAAAGTATCTGTTGCAATGGGCGAACGATCAACATGAAACGAATAAACATCAGTAGATATGAAATCAAATTCATCATCACGATCATAAGATTTCAATAAATTTAGAGAGGGCGAAGCGCCATAATCAGTTAATAGTTGTATATCATTTAAGATTATTTCTCTAGCGATATTGCCTTTTTCTGAAAGTTGGAGTGCAATTAAATCTTCTGGATAAACTTCTGTTATATTTTCTTTTAAAGTTAATTTTGCTACAATCTCGTTAAAATCACCATCTAAATTTCTGTACCAGCATAACGCATTCATTTCTCCTTTGAAATCTGTAACTGTAAGTTCAGCAAAAGAAGAAACTACACCAATCTGGCTGTTGTTTGAAAATGTATTATTCATAGAGGACATTATGAGATTATTTGCTTCTCGATAGAAGTATGAGATTTTTTTTAGCCCAATTTAAAAAAATATTGGAGAAATATACTGAAAAATGTAGTTGAAGTTTATTTGTTTTTTTCTGATAAAGAACTTGCTTTAATCTTTCATAGAAACAAATTTAAAACAGATTTCCCATCAATTAAAAATAGAAAACCTCAAAACCGCACCATTCAGTGACAGTAATGAGGCCCGCTAAAAACTATATGTTAGAAGATTCAAATTGTTTAAGATCTCTGGTGTTTTTTTGTACAGCGAGTGAAGAAAACAATCCTAACACGAACGACATTCCGAAGAATCCTTTTTCGCTGAGTAATAAATTAGCATTCCATAATCCGATTATGAGCAATACTATCGAAGCGATGGTACTAAACCAACTTATGCTGTAATATAAATCGGTTACGGGAATACCTACCAGCCTGTCTCTCACACTTTTTTGTACTGATATTACAGAGAAGAGTCCAAAGAGGAGAATTGTAAAATAATATCCTTTTTCGTTGTAAGCCATTGCCGAATTATAAAGTCCGATGCAATATGAAGTCATCCCGATAATTAATGTCATCCAGGATGCGCCCACAAAAGCAGCACTTGGTTTTAGAGGATTTACTCCATTATTTAATTTTTCATTTTTAAATTCTGAACTGTTGTTTAATTCATTTGATTTTAGCGGTTCCATAATTTTATGTTTTATAATTATGAAGCAAATATCAGAATGAATTAGAAGCTGTAAAAGTCAATTTATATTAAAAACTGACGATATAAAAACACATTTTAATATCTTTATCCGAACAAAATAAAACTTATGAATGCCTTAGAAGAAATATCAAATATGATGAATGAAGCTGACAAAAAAGCATTCGTACAGTATTTATCAAAGAAAAATAAACGTAAAGACACAGGAAATATTGAATTATTCAATTCATTAAAAACTGACGATATAAATAGTAAAAATAATAAATTAAAAGACAAAAAAAGTACCGACGCTTATCATGCTCTTCGAAAAAGGCTCTATGATAACATGATAGATTTCATGGCTAATCGAAGTTTTGAAAATGATACTTCACAAGAAAATGCAGTGCTTCGCCTTATTGTAGTCAGCCGTTTATTATTTGAACATAAACTTATAAAAACCGCTTTTAAATGTCTGGCTAAAGCCGAGGAAATTGCCTTGAGCATTGAACATTTTAGTCTTCTAAACGAAATCTATCTGACTCAGATTCAATTTGCTCATTTCAATTTAGCGGAACCCATTGAAGAAATAACACAGAAGTTTAAAGCAAATAAAAAAAAGGCCGAATACCAGGAACAGCTTAATTTGGGTTATGCAGTTTTGCGTCGCGAACTTGCCGCTATTTATCACGAAGGACGAATAGTAGATTTTCAAGCACTTATAAAAAACACTATCGAAACACATGGAATCTCATTAAAACAGGGATTGACTTTTAAATCGTTGTATCAAATTTTATTTATTGCCAATGAATATGCCTCTATAAACAATAATTTTTCACTCATACAGCCTTTTGTTCTTAAAAGCTACCGATTCATCAGTAAAAAAACAGATCTCTCAGATCGACATTTGTACTATCACATTTACATCTTGTATTTTATAGCTAACTTCTATTTCCGCAACGGACAGTTTACAGAGTCTTTGCATTATCTCGATTTGATGTTTGCCGAACTTCAGAAGCAATCTGGTAAGTATTACCAGCGTTTCTGTTTGAGGTATTTCTTGTTATTGGCTTTCAATGAAAATTATCTTAGGAATTCACAAAAAGCGATAGCAATTGCCGAAGAAGCGCTTTCATCAAACAAAAAAGCCGATCCTAATGACAGTAACGATATTCGACTTATGATTATCGTTTTTTATATACAGCAAAATTCGGGACGCAATGCCACAAAAGAAATGGCAAAACTGAACCACACCGACAGCTGGTACGAAAAGAAAATGGGAATGGACTGGACTATCAAAAAGTGTCTGGTTGAAATTCTCCTGCATGCTCAACAAGAAAACACCGAATTGGCATTATCCCGAATAAAGAGCTTTAAAAGACGCTACAAAAAATACCTTTTAACTGTAAATGAAGAACGTGTTGTTCAATACCTTTTGTTTGTAGAACAATATGCCCTGAAACCTGAAATTATACAAACTGAAAAATTTCAAAAAACAATAGAAGATTTTATAATCACAGCACAAAACGGTCCGAAAGATATTTTAATTATGAGTTTCTTATCATGGTTAGTGGCGAAAGTAAGACGGGAGACACTTTATGAAACAACTTTAAGTCTTATAAAGATATATTTTAAAGTAGATAAAATTTAAACCATTATGTAAGGGTTTGGATTTCTACGAAGTTTTTTTGCCTTTTATTTCAGATATTATATTCGTGGTATTCTTCAATGAGGTTCTTTCAACAGTGGGAAAAAATCTAAGTAGAGATTTTATTATCTGTTGTAATCTTATCTTTTACAAGTAAATGAAAAACTATCATAAAAAGAATGGTAGCGATTATTTGATAAAATATCTCATTTAATTTTGTAAACTTCCCAATAATCAAATAGCAAATAACAAATGAAGTTACACCTACTATAAATCCATAAAGTAAAAATACAATCTTATACTTACTAATAATGAAGAAATAAATAATACTTAAAATTATGGTCGCTTCAAATCTTACGGTCAATTCATCATCTTTCCCAGTATAAAAATCCATATCTGCTATGTTAATTCTGTAATCAATGTAAAAAATAACTACCAAATTTAATAGCATTAAAAATAATATAATATAAGATCTTCTCATTTTTTTGTTATTTAATTCTAACTTCACAGTATAACATTCCAACAATTCATCTATTACAATTCTCCTATAAATTCATATCAATATTACAAGAACGAACCACAAAGGATTATTATAATCGAATCCCATTATTGAATAATCAGGAAAACTAACTATAACAGCAATAGTGCCCAACAATACGTAAAAAAAGCTTATTATGAATGCTTTAAAAAAGTTTTTATTTTTCATTTATAATGATGCAGTAGCTTTTTTTAATTAAATTGTATTGTCCAAAATCACAATATATATCTGCATATACAAAACATTTTAAAAATTAGATAATTTATGTAAACTCTTATAACTTGCATTTCCAATTGAAAAAGTATTTATTACAAATAAATCTCCTTTATAATAGACAAAACTCACAGATTTTTTCTTTATTAAACCAGCATAACCAAATTCTTATCTATTTTCTCCATTAAATGAAATATTAAAGAAAGTTAATATACCTTCTACCTCATAAAATTTAGATTCATTTATGTTGACATCTGCATAGTGATAAATATTTTTAATAGTGAATGGATAATTATATAAATCTATATATAGTTATTTCATCAATATCTGAATTATCAAAATATTAATATATTAATTATGATAAATAATTCTATAATTAGGAATTGGGATCATTTCATTACTGTTAATATTTAAATTATTTGCTTTTTTAATAAGTTATGCATTTGAAATCAAATATCACTAACTCTGAAATACTACCTTGTCCGCAAACATATCTGAAACATTACCCAGTTATAGCAATATTATAAAAATACGTAATCTGAAAAACTAACAGTCAAGCTTACATATCAACACACATGCTAGAATAATTATAAAATAAATATGTAAAGACTAAAAAATATATAAAAATATATAAAGCCATCTTTTTTACGATGTTAATATTAGTTTCTTTAAATATAAATTTACAAATAGCTAGTAGTATAAGTAATAAAAAACCAAGTTCATAAATTAATATGCGTATTGATTTTAGCAACTGTTCCTTTATTTCACTACATAAAATACGAGGCGATGTCTCTATCAAAAAATATTGAAAAAAAATTCCGATGCCTAGTAAGATAATAAATAAAAATATTGATCTTTTCATTATTCTGTTGGGTTTTCTTTTATATATCCTTTTCCTGTCGGGTTATTTTGACCCTTGGGAAGATCTTTCGTTGGCGCCCATGATGGATGATGGCCAGCCATATTATTTGTTCCTATTTCAGTTGATCCTGATATATTACTACCAGCCAACTATTTTTTGTTTTCATATAATAATAATAATAATAATAATAATAATATTAGAAAAATCCTGAACTATAATATTGTGCATTTTGTTATAGCCCATATTCAGTTCGTAATTGGGCTTTGGTAAACTCTCCTTGATAAGATGTTTTTGCCGATTTTAAACGGTAAAAATCATCGTATTGGTATTCGTGATTTGAGGTTCCTCCCAATGTGTTGTTTACAATTGGATTATCACTACTTTGGAACACGTGATAATGTTTTTATTCAATTTAGTTCTTTTTAAGGCAATATTAGAACAAAAAAGATGAGCAATAATGCTCATCTTTAAATCACTTACTAATAATATTCGCGCTTTGTTAATAAGTTATGAATTTACAATCACATATCAGTAACTCTAAAAGACTACCAACATAATCCATTTACTCGCTAATCATTTGATTAAAAATGACAGGAAACCATATTAACAATAATTGATAAGCCAGAACCAATATTATAAAAACTTTATCAAAAATAAAGCTCTTAAAATCAATATATTTTTCCCTAAAAAGTAAGTTCTTGTTCAATATATTATTAGAATTACGAATAATTATCATGTCTTTCATAAAATGAATTAAGATTTGAGCAAAAGAAAATAATAATAATAAAAGAAATAATTTGTTAGATAATCCTTCGTACATACTATTAATTACAAATAGTGCAATACTAAAAATCAACAACAGAATATAATACTTATATTTAATTTCTAACTTATAATTATATTTTAAATATATAATATAAGTAAATCCAATAAATAATATCGAATGCAAAAATTTAATAGCTATCATGTTTTATTTTGTTTTATTTTGTTTTATTTTTTTATAAATGGTACTGGTATTTTTATCTTGACCTCGCCACTTTCCCCTATACCTAATCCAATATTTTCTTGAACTGTTATATTAAAAGTACCTTTTTTAGCGTCAAAATATATTCCCATCTTTACAGATGCACCCACAATTCAATGTAGGTCTTAAACTGATTAAAAGAAAAAAACAAAAGAGACGACCAGCAGATCGTCTCAATATTGTTTTAAATTCATTAAAGTTCTATTCTTTTTTCAGATATTTATAGTGCTATTTTCCAAACACAGTTAATCTGAGATATCACCATTTTTTATTACCAAATAATTAAAACTGGGAGATTATAACGTTTAAATTTGCTGAAAACATTTATAAAATCTTTATCCTCTAAAGGTTTAACCCATCCGAATTCTCTATTTTGCAAACCTATTGAATTTTTATCTAGTGATATTTCACTTTCAAATATTAATTTACTTTCTGAATAAACATATATCTTACTTTGTATTGTAGATACATCGGCACCTGTATAATTGAGTTTAGAATTAAACAAATCAAATACTATTTGTTTGTCTTCACATTTTAATACTTTCCATTTTGGAATGCCAGGATTTACGTTATCCAATTCTTCATTATCTAAAACTAAATAAATTTTATAATTTTCAGCTCTATTGATCTTTAAATAGTCTTTCAATTTAAAAGTAGAACTTGATTTCAAATTAAAAGAATTAAAATCTTCACTGCTTTTTAGTTCTAAAACCAATGGCTTGTAGAAAAAATATAAAACTAACACTATAAACAATATTATAAAAATTCTTTTAATCATCTTTTTTCCCTTTTTTTACTATTTGTTCTCCTTTATTTGCTTTTAATAAATCACTATCAGTACGAACTCCGCCATCAAATTGTGTTTTTACATTTGATCCATTGATAGTTGAAGTAGCGTCTAATTTTTTACTAAATTGATCCACCACACTATCTTCAATAAATCCACCTACGGCCGTTCTACAAGCGGCAGTTACATTTACCCAAGCTCCTTTGGCGAAAGCATTACTTTTCAAATCTTTTGCGTCAAAATCCTGCCCGAACAAACCACCAGTATAGCCAGCATCTAAATCTCCTGGAGTAGCATGCCCGACATAATAAAAACTAGTTATTTTATCATTTTCTCTCGTATTACCTCCTGATTTATTATTTACATAATCAATAATTTCATCAGTATCAGATACAACCTTCATTGTTACTCCAGCTTTATTTGCTAATTTTTCATACTTTGCTAAAGTTTCTTTAGTGTAGCCATTTTCTTTTGATCCATCATTATAAACTAACCAAGTAACTTTTTCTGACTTATTTTGTCTATGTTTTAAAGCCCCCTTAACTCTATCCAATCCATTAACTAAAAAATGCTCCCTGTTTTTATGTGGTCCTGGTTGTCCTGAAACAACAATTCCTTCTTTACCATCTGGATCAATGACAGTCAAAGGACTATTATAAGCATAGACATACGCACCTAAATTTTGCATTTTCTCTGTGAGAGGGTCAACACTCAACCACAACGAAGTCTTCATATCCAAATACCTAGCCCCATAATAGCTAAGATTCGTCTCTCTATCCAATTCCTTACCATTAAACAAATAAGGTGAAGAAAAATTAGATGAATGCTCCTCAAACAAAACCTCCCCAAAGGCAATATACTCCACATGCTGGGTAATGCTTCCGTTTTTGGTTGTAATATACGAAGTACTTCCCAAATGATCAGGATGGAAATAAAAAATATCATTTTCTGGCATTCCTGTTCCTGTAAAACCTTCGCCTCCTTTTACAGTTGTAGGTTCTACTGGAGGTCCAAATTGTACTGGAGGTCCTGGCACATCGCCTGGTGCATTGAAAACTGGATTTCTTGGCCAGCCTGCAGGCGGTTCTTGGTTTTCTTCAACTGGTTTTATTACTTCACTTGGGTACGGGTTGCCTGTAAATTCTGGCGTTGCATAGATTCCCTGCTGTGTTGGCGGTCCAGGAGGTAATCCTAAACTTCTCACATAAGTATCTAATGCTTTTTGCTGTTCAGCTGTCAGTTTACCATAATTTACGCCTCCTGCTGTTAATTTTAAAGGTTGTGCAAAAGCTCCATTACCTAATTTACTCACGATACGTCCAGCTCCTTCAAAATAATGCTTGGTAAATTTCCCTTTGCTTATTACAAAATACGGGCTTACATAAGCTGTGTAATCATCGGTATGCACAATAGTTGCGGCTGTTTCACCATTTATGGCTACATTTTGCGAATCTCCCGAGCTTTTAATAATACGTTCTCCCCCTGTATCATAAGTATATTGGTGAATTCGTCCGTTATCATTTATACCCATTAAGCGGTTTTCTTCGTCCCAAGTCATTTTTCTGAAACTTTTTTCTTCAGTGTAACTTGTTGGGTTTCCGTTTCCATCGTAGATATATTGTCTTGGTTCTGTTTTTCCTGCTTCTACAATTTTATTTGGCGCATTTGGGTGCAGTTCGTTGTCGTAATTATAGTCTAAAACATAACCTTTTTGTTCGTTGTTTACTATATGCACTAAATCCTTTTTGATGATGTTGTGCATTTTGTTATAGCTCATATTCAGCTCATAATTAGCTTTGGTAAACTCTCCTTGATAAGATGCTTTTGCCGATTTTAAACGGTAAAAATCATCGTATTGGTATTCGTGCGAAGACGTTCCTCCCAATGTATTATTTACAATTGGCGCTGTGTTTTTTATGCTCAAAACATTCCCTACTAAATCATAACCATACGCATTGTTCATGACTTGTCTAGAACCGCTTTGTACTTGCAGCTGCTGTAATCTCCTCATGACAGGATCGTAGGTATAATTGGTTTCGGTATTATTACCGTATTTTAAATACTTGCGCTGTTCAAATTCATCATAACTCAATTGTTTGATGTAATCGTAAGTATGGCTTTCTTTTTTACCCTGCATACTCTGCAAGTTTCCTGCGCGGTTATAAGTGTATTCTACCACTTCTCCGTCAGGATAGGTCATTTTCTGGATACGGTTCCAAGTGTCATATTCGTATTGCGAAATATAGGTTTGTATATCTGTTGGTGTAATACGAAGCGTTCGAATTTCTTTTTCAACTTCCCCTAATTTTCCATAGAAAAATTCCTGCCCTCCGCTCGCATCCTGTACAAACCACAATCTGCCACGGCGAGACGCTGTTCCATCTGCTTTCCCATAATTGTACTGCACATTATTCTGCGGATTTTTAGGATATTTAATACTCTCCAAACGGTTGTAATTGTATACATATTGTATAGCGCCACCATTAGGAACTGTATTTTTAATATCTTGTGTAATGCGAGTAGTCAAGTTTCCTGCTAAATCATATTCCAATTTAGTTGTCCCTGCATCTGGATGTGTAAATTCAATACGTCTTCCTAGCCAGTCGTAAGTGCTTTTGGTGATATGATCCATCGCATCGGTTACTTGTACTGTTTCTCCTAGTGGACTTATATCAAACTTCGTTGTCAAATCGTTTTGCATACTGGCTACGTTTTTCCCTGTAGCATCGGTATAAGTCGTATTGGTTTTGTTTAATGCATCGGTTTGCGTGGTTCTCAATACTTCAAGACCATTATAACTTTCTAAAGCAAAAACAGTGGTATTGGTGCTTCCGTCTGGTAAGGTTACTTTAATTGGTCGGTTTACTTCGTCATAATCTGTTTTAGTTGGCGTTACAGTTGCAACTGCAGTACTAAAATTATTATCTAGAGTAGTTGTTGTAGTCGGATAATAATTTGTTATAGCTCTACCTAAACCATCATAAATTACTTTTCCAGAAATAATATGCGCTTCCTGATCAGCGCTTCCTGCGGCGGTAAATAAACTTGCTGTTTTCTTAACCTGTAAAGCTCTTCCTAATCCGTCTGTGTAGGTGTAGGTTTCAATATCTTTGTCCAATTCTGGATCGTAATTTCTGGTTTTGGCATACGGAACTTTGGCTTCTGGAAAATACTCATACGCAATGGTATAAGGTTTACCTGAAGCAATTTCGTAAGGCGCACGAATCGTCGCAATTCTGCCTTTTGCATCTAAAGTATACTCATTATTTTGATCGTTACGATCAGTAGTTTTTATAGGCACTCCAAAACGGTAATTGTATTCCATTTTGTTTTGGTAGCCAAAAGCATCTTTGATTTCGGTCATGTATTGATGATTTTCGGCATCAAAAACATATTCTAAAGTCATACGCTGGTCTTTATGGTTTGCAGGACCAGTGATTTTCTGCAAGTTTCCGTAAGTGTCGTACGCAATATCGGTAACCGCAATTTTATCTGCCGACGCATAATTTTTAATCTGAGTAACTTCAGCAGTTGTCGTATTGATTGTTGTGGCTCTTTTTCGGCGAAGACCATCTGCTGTAAATACTTCCAATTGTTTCGGAATTCCACCGTAATATGGTGTTGTACTTTCGTAATAACTGATTTTTGCGGTTACTTTATCGCTTGCAGCACC
>NZ_CAMLIX010000066.1 GCF_946479975.1 uncultured Flavobacterium sp. | reverse complement strand
AGGAAGACAACTCAATTGGAATGGAAAGAACAGAAACGCTTTGCGGCCGTTGTGGCGGACATTTAGGTCATATTTTTGACGATGGCCCAGAGCCAACCGGAAAACGCTACTGCATGAACTCGATCGCTCTTGATTTTATTCCAGATTCTAAATAATCTCGCACTAAAAACGTACTGCACAGCTTTGTCAAAGTTTTAAACTTTGACAAAGCTTCGTGAATTTTAGTCTTCATTAAAATAAATATCATTATGAAAAATATACTTTTAATATGTTTTCTTGCGCTTTCGCTAAAGGGAATTTCACAAACCAAAAAGGCCTCAAATCTAGAAACAATTACGCTTGGCGGCGGATGTTACTGGTGCGTTGAAGCAGTTTATGAAAACTTGGATGGCGTAAAATCGGTTGTTTCAGGATTTTCTGGAGGAAAAACTGCCAATCCAACTTACGAAGAAGTTTGCACTGGACAAACAGGACACGCAGAAGTTGTTCAAATTACGTATGATAAAAATGTGACGGATATTAATGAAATTTTCAAGGTCTTTTTTACCGTTCACGATCCCACAACTTTAAACCGTCAGGGTGCGGATGTTGGAACGCAGTACCGCTCTATTATTTTCTATAAAAATGCAGAACAGAAAAAAGCTGCCGAAAGTATTATTGCAGAATTGAACAAAGCAAAAGTTTACCCAAATCCAATTGTGACTAAAGTAGAACCTTTTAAAGCTTTTTACAAAGCCGAAGATTATCATCAAAATTATTATTCAAACAATAAAAATCAACCTTATTGTAAAATGGTGATTCAGCCTAAATTGGAAAAGTTCGAAAAGGTTTTTAAAGACAAATTGAAAAAGAAATAAGCTTTCCATAAGAATTAACTTTCCTACATTTGTTGAATAAAAACAGTCATGGATAAAGCTAGAATTTATGTTGATTTTAATGAAATGATTGATCATGACATTGTAATGTTATCTCAAAACGACACCAAAGTCGATTCTGAAGGTAATGTTATTACTTTTTATGAAGGAAAAAATATCGAGATCTATACAGACGACGTTGATCCAGAAACGGATCAAATTGACAATTTGATTGCCAGCGGACATGCAATTTTAAATAATGGTAACAATTGGAAACATGTAAAATGGTTTTGTCGTATTGATTCGAAAGGAATCAGACACGAATCTGATTTATGCGAAGACAATTCAAAATAGCAATAGTTATAAAAAAGTAAAAGGGGAAATGAATGTTCATTTCCCCTTTTATTATTAGCTGAAACTTTGTCAAAGTTTAAAACTTTGACAAAGTTGAACAACCTAAATTTATTGTTTCGCTACTTTTTTAAATCGCATCATTGCTACATCGCCTTCATTTAAAATCAGCTTTCCATCAATATCAATTGTGTAACTTGTAATTTTTTTCATCTGCTGTAAAAATTGCTGTTCTCCTCCACCCTCGCAAAACATCATTGTTGCTGGTCCAGGTTCTCCAAAAGTCAATGATTTTCCGTTTAAAGTATAAGGAGCGCTGTAACCGTTGCAACCACTATTTCCGTAAACTTTAGTTTCTTTTCGATCGAAAGTTATCTGTGGTTTTTTATTCGGATATAAACCTTCAAAAGCAATTCTTGGTCCAGAAATGTATTCTAATTCCCAAGTTGTATCATATAAGTTTCCTGCATTTTTGTCTTTTGTTGCCATACATGAAGTCAGTAATAAGGTTAAAACTGAAACTACTGCGAGTGTGTATTTTTTCATAAAATGTATTTTTAAGATTAAAATTATACTATAAATATTGTCTTCTCAATATTTATGCCTGATTGAACTGCAATTTAAAATTTAAATTACAAAAATAAATTATACGCTGTAATCTCGATGTTATATTATTTTTATTTCAATCAATACTATTGAGATTCTAAATTAGAAAGATATCTTTTAATTTTTTGTAATTTGCATCAATCAAAAAACCAAAAATCATCAACAAAAAACCAAGAAAAATGAAACAATTTCTATTATTGTTTGTCTTTGTATTTGCCTTTTCAACAATTCAATCGCAAGAAAATCTTCCAACAGATTATCTGTCAAAAGAATTCCATCAAGGAAGACGCGAAGCTTTTAGAAACTTAATGCCGGCCAATTCTGTCGCCGTAGTTTTTTCTTATCCCGAAAGAGTATTTTCTAAAGATATCAATTACAATTACCATCAAAATCCTGACATGTATTATTTGACGGGTTACAAAGAACCTGATGCTGTTCTATTTCTATTTAAAGAAGAGCAAACAACGGGCAGTGATACTTACAATGAAATCCTTTTTGTGCGAGAAAGAAATGCTTCTCAGGAAACTTGGACAGGAAGACGTTTAGGCGTTGAAGGAGCAAAATTTAAATTGGGTTTTACAACGGTTTACAACGGAAAAGATTTTAATGCTTTTGCCATCGACTTTAAAAAATTCAGTCAGATTATTTATGACAAAATTCCAACAGATATTCGCAATAATAAAAGTGGCTTTGACTTGGCGGGTTTAATTGAAAGCTTAAAATCTAAAGCTTCAATTACTACAGAAAACGAAACTGCTAATCAACTTTTTGACAAAATCACGAGTTCTTTAAGAGAAATAAAAACCGATGAAGAATTAGATTTAATGCGTAAAACAGTCAAACTTTCCTGCATTGCCCACAATGAAGTAATGAAAGCTGTTGGACCTGATATGAGCGAAAATGAAGCAGACGGAATTCACGCCTACGTTCACAAACATTATGGTGCAGAAGGCGAAGGTTATCCGCCAATTGTTGGCGCGGGTGCAAACGGATGTATTTTACATTATGGAGAAAACAATTCGACAAAAATTGACAATCAATTATTATTGATGGATGTCGGCTCTGAATATCACGGTTATTCTGCCGACGTGACCAGAACAATTCCAGCAAACGGAAAATTCAGTCCCGAACAGAAAGCAATTTATGAATTGGTTTATGAAGCTCAGGAAGAAGTTTTTAAAATCTGCAAAGAAGGAACTGCGTTTCAGGATTTAAATAAAAAGGCGAGAGAAGTTATTACAGCGGGTTTGATCAAATTGAGAATTATTACAGATCCTAAAGATATGAGAATTTATTATCCGCATAGTTGTTCTCACTTTCTTGGCTTAGACGTTCACGACAAAGGAAACTATATGGGAACTTTAAAAGAAAATATGATTTTTACGGTTGAGCCAGGAATCTATATTCCTGCAAACAGTAAATGCGATAAAAAATGGTGGAACATTGGTGTTCGTATCGAAGATGATATTTTAATTACAAAAGGTTCTTATGAAAACCTGTCAGCAGAATCTCCTAGAAAATGGCAGGAAATTGAAGCTTTGGCGAAACAAAAAAGTACTTTTAATGAGATGAAATTCCCTAAAATATAGTTTCGAAAATATATTTCAACACATAGAAACATAGATTTTCAATTCTACAAAAAAAGATAAGAGAAGAAGCCAGCTTCCACACATAGCTATGTGAATTGACACAAGTGAAACGCCTTTTAAGATTTATAAAAACTATGTTTCTATGTGTTAAAACAAAAATTTAGAGTATAACAGCTACTGATTTTCCCGTACTTTGCATTCTTAAATTAATTAAAAATGAAAGCACTTACTTTCTCTACTTTCGGAAATTCAGATGTTTTAGAATATATAGAAGTTCCTAATCCTCAATTGAAAAACGACGAGATTTTAGTCGAAATGAAAGCCATCGGATTAAATTTTGCCGATGTTTACAGACGAAAAGGAAATTATCATTTAAAAGGAAATCCGCCCTTTATTGCAGGTTACGAAGGAGCTGGAATTGTAATTGACGCCAACAATAATCCAGAATATAAAGTTGGAGATCGTGTGGCTTTCGCCGATGTTCCTTTTGCAAATGCAGCATTGGTTGCTGTCAATATAAATCATGTTTTGCCACTTCCTGAAAGTATTTCATTTGAAACCGCAGCTTCGGTTTTACTGCAAGGTTTAACAGCGCATTATTTAGCAAGCGACAGTCATAAAACTCAAAAAGGCGAAACAGTTTTAATTCATGCCGTTGCTGGCGGAGTTGGACAAATTCTGACACAGATCAGCAAACTTTTAGGAGCAAATGTTATTGGTTTAACCTCATCTCCAGAAAAAGCAAAAACAGCTTTAGAACAAGGTGCAGATCATGTTTTTCTTTATAATGAAGATTGGAAATCTCAAATCTTCAAAGTTCTTCCAAAAGGAGTTGATGTTGTCTATGACAGTATTGGAAGCACTTTAGCAGAAAGTTTTGAAGTTACCAAAGAATGCGGACAAGTAGTTTTCTTTGGAATGGCAGGCGGAGATCCAGCACCAGTAGATCCAAGAATGTTAATGGATACGTCTAAAACCTTAACTGGAGGAGATTTATGGAGTTATTTAAATTCTAAAGAAGAAAGAATAAAAAGAGCAACGCAATTATTTGATTGGATTACTGAGGCAAAAATCAAAATTTCTGATCCAACATCTTTTAAATTATCAGAAGGAAAACTTGCTCATGACTTTTTAGAAAGCCGAAAAAGTACGGGGAAGATTATTTTGATTCCTTGATTGTTTTAGCCACGAATTACACAAATTTTCACGAATTAAATTTTTAATACACAGAGAAAAAATTAGCGGAAATAGTGTAATTCGTGGCAAAAAATATCACAATTGATCTACTTCAATTTTTGTCAGTTTAGATAATTCTAAAATTCTCGAAACATCTTCTTTATTAGCGACAAAAAACAAATAATTATCACCATTTGTATTGTAACTCATTAATTCTAATCCACGTTTCGCCAGAGCCGAATGGATATATGGAAACAAATCATGGCTGTATGTTTCTTCAGGATATTCGAAATTTAAGTCTTCTCCAATCATTTCAGAAATAAAATATTCTGCGTCTTCCGGATCAAATTTCCAGTCACTGTTCCAAGCATCAATAATTTCAAAACACTCATAATGTCCTTCAATAACATCATGGTAATCTTCTGCCGGTTTTTTAAAGTTTTTTAAAAGTTTCTTGGATTGCTTTTTGAGTTCTTTTTCTTCGACATTTCCTCTTGAAACCAAAGTTATAAATTCTTCAAAAGTTTTAGTTGTCACTTTTTCAAATTCTACTAAATTTTCACTTGAAGGCAATTCTATACTTTCTGGAATTTCAATATTTAAGCGCTGACAGATTCCCTGTACAACCAATTTTAAATCTTTAATTCCCACTGCCTCACTTTCATTCTTCGGATTATTAATATCTATTACTTCACTTTCCAACAATCCTTTGGTATAATCAAAAAAATGTCTTCCGGAATAAAGCATTCTAAAATCGTTTATTTCTAAACTATTTGTACAGCAAAAAAAGATGACGAAATTTTTAATCGAACGTCTAAAAAACTTTTTTTCCTCTGCCGTTGGCTCCGAATAAAATTGAATATGTATAAAATCATATTCTAAACCTTCTTGCATAGCTTCTTCAGAAATAACGCCAATATTGAGCTTTTTATAAAGTTCATTTAAAACTTCGTAAGAAGTGTTGAAACCTGCTTTTTTAATTTCAGCTATTCCTTCTTCATGATCCAATGATCCAGGAAAGTAAAACAGATTTACAGAAACTTCTTCCTGAATTCCTTTCATTTTAAATTCAAGACTCGACTGTTCATTATATAAATACGAATAAATTGGATCAATAATGTCAAAAGAAAGTAGTGATTTCGGGTCGTGGTTTCGTCCGAATAAATTGGAGAAAAAGTTCATAGAAAATATTTAGTGGTAAAAAACTACTCGTTAGAATATTTAAAACTCTGATTCATTTTATCGAAAGGAATAACTTCATTAACAATCGTTTCCAATTCAGAATCGGTCAATAATCCTCTCGCCGATTCTACGATTTTTGGCGACACATGTATTTCATAATCGACAATATCACGTTTTAGAATTTCTTCTAAAATCGAATTCTGCTGATCGGTTAAATATTTTTTGTGTGACTTGAAAACGGCTTCGATTTCTTCCCTGAATTCTTCATCGCTCAATTCGTTATAAATATCTTGTTTAGACATGTCGATCAATAAAACTTTGAAGATAAAATCCTGAAGATTTTTTGCCAGATAATTGACTTCATTCATGTCATGCCACACAAAAACGATTGGCACATCGCCATTATTTTCTTCGTTTAAGAAAAAACAATAATGATCACCGCCACCACTTTTCGCAAAGGGAATAAATTTAAATTCTGGATTTATATTACGATAATCTTCGGGATCTTGAAGTTCTTCGATTTCTTCTGCAACAGATTTCAAATTAAGTGATTCAAAATCATACGAATGCAAAAGCAAAGGCGGATTATCTTTTAGAGTAGGATAAACTTCTGTATACCAATTTGGACCATATTCTCCGACATCCAGCATGCCGTTGGCGTCTAATTGCTTGTACAAAAGAGGATAATTAAACCCGTATTTTTTCTCGATTTCTTGTATGGTCATCTTTGGGGGAATATTCTATTAAAATCAGAATACTAAGATAACAATCTTTTTACTACATGAAAAACGCGAAGCTAATTATTTCAATGACTCCGCAACATGCTGCTTTTATAAATACAATTCAAGATTACTATATAAAAAAAATTATTAATAATGAATCGTGAATTCTAGTATAAATTGGAGATGAAAATCATAACTATTAGTTTGAAAAGCTAGTCATTATAATATTTAAAACTTTGATTCATTTTATCAAATGGAATAACTTCATTAGAAATCTCTTTCAACTCTTCATCTGTAAGAAATCCGCGTGCAGTTACTATTCTATTTGGTGACACATTAAATTCATAATCAAAAATATCACGCTCCAAAATAGCTGATAGAATAGCATTTTGACGATCAGTTAAATATTTTGTATGAGATTTAAATACTGATTTCATATTACTTTCAAATTCTTCATCGTCGATTTCCTCATCATCACTATCTTGATCACACATATCAGTAAGAATCATATCAAAAATAAAATCTTGAAGATTTTTTGCCAGATAATTAACTTCATTCTTATCATGCCAGACAAAAACAATTGGCACGTCTCCATTATTTTCTTCGTTTAAGAAAAAACAATAGTGATCACCTCCGCCACTTTTTGCAAACGGAATAAATTTAAATTTAGGATTTATATTTCGATAACCATTAGGATCTTTGAGCCTTTCAATTTCTGTTGCAACAGATTCTGAATCTAACAATTCAAAGTCATACGTATACAGAAGAAGCGGTGGATTCTCTCTCAAACTGGGATAAATGTCCGAATACCATTTAGGACCATATTCTCCCATGTCAAGCATCCCATCCTCCGATAATTGTTTGTATAAAGACGGAAATTCAAATCCGTATTTTTTCTCAATCTCTTGTAGTTCCATATTTGAATATTCTTAAATTATTAAAAACAGAAATTCAAATGTAGTATTTTTTTTATAAAAAATTGAGTTTACAAATTATTTCAAAGACTCAGCAATCATCAAGGCACATTTCTCACCATCAATTGCAGCAGAAATGATTCCGCCCGCATAACCCGCGCCTTCTCCACAAGGATACAAACCTTTGATTTGCAAATGCTCGTAAGTAATAGGATCTCTCGGAATTCTTACTGGCGATGAAGTCCTACTTTCTGGTGCGTGCAAAATAGCTTCGTTGGTTAAATAACCACGCATTGATTTTCCGAATTCCTGAAATCCCTGACGCATAATCTGCGTTAAAAACCCTGGAAAAACCTGCCCTAATTCGACAGAAGTTGTTCCTGGAACATAAGAAGTTTTCGGAATATCAGATGAAACTTTGCTTTGCGTAAAATCGATCATTCTTTGTGCAGGAGCTTTTTGAGTTTGTCCCGCCAAGTACCACGCTTTTTGTTCGATACTTTTTTGAAATTCCATTCCGGCCAAAGCGCCGAATTTTGCGAATGGTTTAAAATCTTCTAGTTTTAATTCGACCACAATTCCAGAATTTGCCGTCGACTGATCACGTTTTGATGGCGACCAACCGTTTGTAACCACTTCTCCCGGACTTGTCGCGCATGGCGCAATTACACCACCTGGACACATACAGAACGAATACATACCGCGACCGTTGACCTGTTTTACAATTGAATATGGTGCTGGCGGTAAATGTTCACCGCGATAATCACAGCTGTATTGAATACTGTCGATTAATTCCTGAGAATGTTCTGCTCGAACCCCTAAAGCAAAAGGTTTTGCTTCTATAAAAATTTTCTTTTTATCTAATAATTCAAAAATATCACGCGCTGAATGTCCCGTTGCCAAGATCAATTTATTGGCGTGAATTTTATCTCCGTTTTGTGTAACGATTCCTTCAACTTCATTATTCTTTACCAAAATATCGCTAACACGAGTTTCAAACAACACCTGTCCACCAAATTCGATGATTTTGTTTCGAATATCTTCAATGATTTTTGGCAGTTTATTGGTTCCAATATGCGGATGCGCTTCTACTAAAATATCTTCCGAAGCTCCAAAAGCTACTAAAAGCTCTAAAATTCTCGTTACATCTCCACGTTTTTTAGAACGTGTGTATAGTTTTCCGTCAGAATATGTTCCTGCTCCTCCTTCACCAAAACAATAATTAGAATCTTCGTTTACAATGTGTTCAACATTTATTGCTTTTAGATCACGTCGGCGTCCACGTACATCTTTCCCTCTTTCTAAAACAATTGGTTTTAAACCTAATTCAACCAATTGTAAAGCGGCAAAAAGTCCAGCTGGACCAGCGCCCACAACAATAACTTCCTGTGCTTTTGAAACGTCCTTATATATAGGAAGCTCAATTTTAGTTTCCTGAAAAAGTTCGCCTTTTAAATAAATAACAACTTTCAAGTTGATTTTAATCGCTTTCTGACGTGCGTCAATAGAACGTTTTAAAATTGAAACATGCTGAATTTCTTGAACAGAAACTTTGATTTGCTTAGACAAATGGTCTTTTAGCAATGATTCGTTTGCAGCAATTTCTGGTGTTACTTGAAGTAAAAGTTCTTTAGGCATTTTTGTGTATTTATTCTATTAGCTTTTCTTTCTATGAAAAGAAGATGCAAAAGTACTATTTTGAAATGAGATTTTATATTTACTGTAAAAATTGCACGCAGATTAGACCAGATCTATTTTTTTTAGCCACAGATTATTTGGATTTAAGGGATTTCATTAAAAGACGTTAGATACAATGTGGATATTCGTTGCGTAGACGCACTGCTGTGCGTCTCTACAGAAAAAACCTCAGAACCTTTTTTTCAAAAATAGACTTTGTACCTTTGTACCTCTGAACCTTTGCAACTCTTAAAAAAAATGTCTAGAAAAATAAAACTAATTTGGGATTTCCGCGGACCCGCTTCTGCAAAAACTGCTGAACATCATGAAATACATTTGAAAGAATATATTGCTATTGAAAAATTACCTTTAAATATTACAGGATTTTCAATTGTAAACGATATGCATGCCACAGCTTTTATGGTCGTAACCGATGATAATATGATTCAGGTAAGAGATGCTTTGAAACCGCATCGTGGGGAAGTATATGCAGATTAAAATTCTAATTTTTTAAATTCCAAATTCCAAACCTTTGAAAATTTCAAATAAAAAAAATTCCAAATTCCAAGTTGACGATGCAATTGGAATTTGGAATTTATATTTTACATTCCATTATTTTTGGAATTTGGAATTTAAAAAATTGGAATTTAATTCGCTACTTCACTAATAAACTTAATACGCATTAAACGTAATTCGTCAATATCGTAATCGCCATCAAATTCTTTAAGAGCATCTTCGATTTTATCTGATTCTGATTCCATGAAATAGTCGTGAATTTCTTCCTGCTGATCATCGTCAAGCATATCATCAATCCAATATTTGATATTTAATTTGGTTCCAGAATACACGATTTGTTCCATTTCTTTAATCAGCGCATCCATCGAAAGTCCTTTTCCAGAAGCAATATCTTTTAAAGAAAGTTTTCTGTCAATATTTTGAATGATGTATAATTTATTCGCAGAATTAACTCCTGTAGATTTTACAACCAGATCATCTGGGCGAATGATATCATTATCTTCAACGTAACGACCAATTAAAGTCACAAATTCGCTTCCGTATTTTTTAGCTTTTCCTTCTCCTACTCCATGAATGTTATATAATTCGGCAATAGAAATTGGATATTTAAGCGCCATATCTTCTAAAGAAGGATCCTGAAAAACCACAAATGGTGGCACTCCCAATTTTTTAGCCACTTTTTTACGAAGTTCACGAAGCATTCCCGTTAAAACTTCATCGGCAGTTCCAGAAGATTTTCCTCCAGTTACTATAGCTTCATCATCAGATTCTGTGTATTCATGATCTTCAGACATCATAAACGAAACTGGATTTTTGATGTAATCTAATCCTTTTTCTGTTATTTTAATGATTCCGTAAGTTTCAATGTCTTTTGACAGATAATCTGAAACCAAAACCTGTCTCAACAATGCCATCCAGTATTTTTCGTCGTGGTCCGAACCAGAACCAAAAAACGGCTGTGTATCTGTTCTATGTGCTTTAATAACCGCATTGATACGACCTATTAAAGTAAAGACAATTTCTTTTGATTTGTAAATATGTTTGGTATCTCGAACAACTTCAAGCAATTTAACAACCTGCTCTTTGGCTTCGATTTTGTTTTTCGGATTACGAACGTTGTCGTCCATATCGGCACCTTCTCCTGTTTCGCTGTCAAATTCTTCACCAAAATAATGTAAAAGGAATTTTCTGCGTGACATCGAGGTTTCGGCGTAAGCCACAACTTCCTGCAAAAGTGCAAAACCAATTTCTTGTTCTGCAACTGGTTTTCCAGACATAAATTTCTCCAGCTTTTCTACATCTTTATAAGAGTAATAAGCCAAGCAATGTCCTTCTCCGCCGTCACGTCCTGCGCGACCGGTTTCTTGGTAGTAACTTTCAAGCGATTTTGGAATATCATGATGAATTACAAAACGAACGTCTGGTTTATCAATTCCCATTCCGAAGGCAATTGTAGCTACAACTACATCAACATCTTCCATCAAAAACATATCTTGATGTTTGGCGCGCGTTTTGGCGTCTAAACCTGCGTGATAAGGAACAGCACTGATTCCGTTTACTTGTAAAACTTCGGCAATCGATTCTACTTTTTTACGGCTTAAGCAGTAAATAATTCCAGATTTGCCTTTATGTTGTTTGATAAATCGAATAATATCAGATTCAATATTTTTTGTTTTGGTACGAACTTCATAATACAAGTTCGGTCTGTTGAATGATGCTTTAAAAGTATTCGCATCAGACATATCTAAGTTCTTCAGAATATCTTCCTGAACTTTTGGTGTTGCCGTTGCAGTTAATCCAATAATTGGCACTTGACCTAATTGCTTAATAATATGTCTAAGATTTCTGTATTCTGGTCTAAAATCGTGGCCCCACTCTGAGATACAGTGCGCTTCATCAATGGCTACAAAAGAAATGGGTACACTTTGTAAAAACGCAACATATTCTTCTTTGGTTAACGATTCTGGTGCAACATACAAAAGCTTAGTTAATCCAGAAGTAATGTCTTTCTTAACCTGCGCAATTTCTGTTTTGGTAAGAGAGGAATTTAATACATGTGCAATTCCATTTTCAGAGGAAAGACTTCGAATCGCATCAACTTGATTTTTCATCAAAGCAATCAACGGAGAAACAACTATAGCTGTTCCTTCCTGAATTAAAGCAGGTAATTGGTAACAAAGAGACTTACCACCGCCCGTAGGCATAATTACGAATGTATTTGTTTGACCTAAAATACTCGTAATGACTTGCTCCTGCAAACCTTTAAATTGGCTAAAGCCGAAATACTTCTTTAATTCCTTATGTATTTCAATTTCGTTTGAATTCATTCTCTATATTAATGGTATTTTGTATAAATTTGCAACACATAAAGATACAACTTTCTTTTTTACATACAAATTTTAAATATTCTGATTTGATCTCAAAAGAAAATATATTGGCGATCGCCAAAAAAACAATACTTTCTGAAAGTGAAGCAATTACAAAACTAATTGATTTTCTAGACGAAAATTTCTACGAAGCAGTTCAGCGTATCTACGAATCTAAAGGCCGATTAATCGTTACAGGTATCGGAAAAAGTGCCATTATTGCACAAAAAATGGTTGCCACTTTTAACTCTACAGGAACACCTTCTATGTTTTTACACGCAGCAGAAGCAATTCATGGAGATTTAGGAATGATTCAAAACGACGACGTTATTATCTGCATCTCTAAAAGCGGTAACAGTCCAGAAATTAAAGTTCTTGTTCCGCTATTAAAAAGATTCGGAAACACTTTGATTGCCATAACTGGAAATGTAACTTCCTTTTTAGCAAAAGGTTCAGATTACATTCTAAATACAACTGTTAATACCGAAGCTTGTCCAATTAATCTAGCGCCAACAAACAGCACTACTGCACAACTTGTTATGGGTGATGCACTTGCGGTTTGTTTAATGGAAATGCGTGATTTTAAACCCGAAGATTTTGCGGTTTATCATCCAGGCGGTGCTTTAGGCAAGAGATTATTACTTCGCGTAAAAGATATGATTGAGCATTCATTAAAACCTGCTGTTACTCCGGAAACCTCTATCAAAAAAGCGATTTTCGAAATTTCTGAAAAAAGATTAGGCGTTACTGCAGTAATTGAAGACAATAAAATTATCGGAATTATTACCGATGGAGACATCCGAAGAATGCTAAACGACGTAGATACTATTGCGGACTTAACTGCAAGGGATATTATGTCTAAAAACCCAAAACTAGTTTCATCTGAAACTATGGCAGTTGATGCTTTAAATATTTTGGAAGATTTCTCGATCACACAACTAATTGTTGCAGATAATGGAGAATATAAAGGAGTTTTACACTTACATGACATTTTAAAAGAAGGAATCGTATAATGGCAAAGAAAAACCTTGGCGAGATGTCATTTTTGGATCATCTTGAAGAACTAAGATGGTTATTAGTTAGAAGTACAATTGCAATATGCATTATGGCATTTGTTACTTATTTTATCAGTGATTATTTATTTGATCAAATTATTCTGGGTCCAATTCGGCCAACATTCTTTACGTATGTTTGGTTTTGTGATTTATCACATCAATTAGGATTTGCAGAAAGCATTTGTATTACAGAACTGAATTTCATTATCCAAAATACTGAAATGGAAGGTCAGGTAAATATTTTTGTCTGGATGTGTCTTTTGGCAGGTTTCATTTTGAGTTTCCCTTACATTTTATGGGAAATCTGGAAATTTATCAGTCCGGCACTTTATGAAAAAGAAAGAAAAAATGCAAAATTATTCATTTTCGTTTCTTCTTTACTTTTCTTTTTAGGCGTATTGTTTGGCTATTTTGTAGTAATTCCGATGTCTGTAAATTTCGTTGCCACTTTCTCTGTGAGTGATGTGGTTAAAAACCAATTTACACTCGAATCGTACATGGGAATGGTTAAAACAAGTATTCTTGGAAGTGCCATATTTTTCGAACTTCCGATCGCTATTTATTTCTTAACCAAATTAGGATTGGTAACGCCTGAATTTTTAAGAAAATATTGGAAATATGCTGTAGTGCTTATTTTAATTATTGCTGCAATTGTTACACCGCCAGATGTTGTAAGTCAAACCATTGTTGCAATTCCGATGTTAATTATCTACGAAGTCAGTATCTTGATTTCGAAGATTGTATATAAAAATAAATTGAAAGAAAATGTCTCAGATCCAAGAATTTAACGACTATCGTTCTAAAATGAACGAAAAACTACTTGCTGACAATAATAAAATTGTAAAGCGAATTTTTAATCTTGATACCAACGCTTACGCGGAAGGCGCTCTTGATGTAAAAACAAAAGAACTTTTAGGTTTAGTTGCATCGACTGTTTTAAGATGTGACGACTGTGTAAAATACCATTTAGAAACAAGCTACAAAGAAGGTGTTTCTAAAGAAGAAATGATGGAAGCAATGGGAATCGCTACTCTTGTTGGAGGAACAATTGTAATTCCGCATTTAAGAAGAGCTTACGAATTTTGGGAAGAACTTGAAGAAGAAGGGAAATAATTAGAAAATGAGATAATTAGTCAATTAGATAATTTTCATACGATATGTTAATTATTTTAATTGATTAATTTATTTTAATTTATTTTGCCATTCGAGATACAATTATCTCATTATCAAATTGACACATTATCTAATTAAAAAAAATGAAGCTAAGAGCCGATAATTTAATCAAAACCTATAAAGGACGTAGTGTTGTAAAAGGAATTTCAGTTGAAGTAAATCAGGGAGAAATTGTTGGACTTTTGGGACCAAATGGAGCGGGAAAAACAACGTCTTTTTATATGATTGTGGGATTGGTAAAACCAAATCAGGGAAATATTTTTCTTGATGATTTGAATATTACCGATTATCCGATGTACAAGCGTGCTCAGCAGGGAATTGGCTATTTGGCACAAGAAGCTTCGGTTTTTAGAAAATTAAGCATTGAGGATAACATTCTGAGTGTTTTACAATTGACAAAACTTTCTAAAGAAGAGCAGATTGCAAAAATGGAAAGTTTGATCGAAGAATTCAGTTTAGAGCATATTCGCACCAACCGAGGCGATTTACTTTCTGGAGGAGAGCGTCGTCGTACAGAGATTGCACGCGCCTTGGCGACAGATCCAAAATTCATTTTATTAGATGAACCTTTTGCGGGAGTTGACCCCGTTGCGGTTGAAGACATTCAAAGAATTGTAGCGCAATTAAAAAATAAAAACATCGGAATCTTAATTACCGATCACAACGTTCAAGAAACGTTAGCGATTACCGATAAAACATATTTGATGTTCGAGGGAGGAATCTTGAAAGCAGGAGTTCCTGAAGAATTGGTAGAAGACGAAATGGTTCGTCGTGTTTACCTTGGACAAAACTTCGAGCTTCGTAAGAAGAAATTGGAATTTTAGTTTTCAGTCGCAGTTTTCAGTTTTCAGTGCATACTGTGACTGAAAACTGTGACTTAATACTTTATTCGCAGTCACGGTTTTCAGTGCTTACTGGGACTGAAAACTGGGACTGAATACTTTATTCGCAGTCACAGTTTCAGTGCATACTGAGACTGAAAACTGAGACTGAAAACTTTATTCAACTGTAATAAAATGCAATTGTTCTAAATCGCCGTTGTAAATATTAACATCAACACGATTTTTAATTCCTGGCAGAGAAGCTTTTTCTGTAAACTGCCAAAACAGCCAATCATCTTCTATTTTTTCTCTGTAGAAATTATAATTGGCAATCCAAAAGAGATATTCACTAAATTCTTCCTTCAAAAAATCTGAATAATATCTTTCACCTGAATAAATTATCGGGCGAACTTGATAATGTTTTTCGACTTTAGTCAGCCAGCGTTTTAAGCCTTTTTTTAAACTATCTATCGACTGGTTTTTTGGTAACTTTTCTATATCTAAAACTGGAGGAAGATCTCCTTTTTGCAATTTTACTGTTTTAATAAAAAGATCTGCCTGCTCTATAGAATTTTCGTTTGGGCGGTAATAATGATAAGCACCTCGCATTATTTTATTTTCTTTGGCGCCTTCCCAGTTTCTCTTAAATTGTCTGTCCACTCTATCGTTTCCTGCTGTTGCCCGTATAAATACAAATTGAACAGGATATTTTTCGTCTAGAATTTCAACTTCTTCCCAATCAACTTTTCCCTGAAATTCAGACACGTCAATTCCAACAACTTTTCCTTTGTGATTTTCGAGTACACGAATGTTTCGAACATCAGAAAGGTGTTTGTCGACCTCATCTTCATCTAAAACTTTCTCCGATTTAAATCCTAAATAATACGCTAATCCTTTTCTATAATGATAAACTGTACCAATAAACAAAAGCACAAGGAAAATCAATAATAAACCTCGCAAAAGTCTGTTTAGAAAAGATCTTCCCGACGGTTTTCTTGAATATGTTTTACGATAAGTTGTTTTTCTTGCCATTAAACAGAATTACTTTTTCAAAAACAGATTATTGATAATGGACAATAAAACGTAAAAAACAATAATTAAGGGAATTGCAATATATTGCAATAAAACAACCATTAATACAGAAATAACTAAAAACACGATTTGAAGTGAATTTTCTTTTAAACTGAATTTTTTAATTTTTAAAGAAAACAACGGAATTTCAGCATTCATAATGTAAGCACTACCCAAAGTAATAAGCAATAAAACCCATTGATTCGTCAGTAATTCAAGAATCAGAAGTGAAGAATCTGCATACATATCCAGAACTATTTGCAAGCTAATAATAAAAATAGCATTTGCAGGAGTTGGCAAACCGATAAACGAATCTGTCTGGCGAGTATCTATATTAAAGTTAGCCAATCTGTAACAAGCGCCCAAAGTTATAATGAATCCTAAAAAAGGAACAATTTGCTGATTTCCTAATTGATCACCACCTCTTGCAAACATACTGTACATGACGTAACCCGGCACAACTCCGCTGGTTACCATATCTGCCAAAGAATCCAATTGTAAACCAAGCGGACTTGAAACTTTGAATAATCTAGCAAAAAACCCATCAAAGAAATCAAAAAAGATTCCTAAACAAACCATATAAAAAGCCATTAAAAAATCTCCTTTAGAGACAAAAACTAATGCGACACAGCCACAGAAAAGATTAATTAAAGTAATTAGATTTGGAATGTGCTTTTTGATATTCATAGCTTAAATTTTTGATAATGCAGAGAACAAATTTAGTATAATAACTCGATGCAAAGCGAGTTTTTTAAAGAGTTTTTTATTTCTAGGCTGTACTTTCAGAATATTTAAAGAAACGAACTTAATAGATGGTTAAAATATTATATTTTTGATAAAAAATTTAAAACCTTTCGAGGTCACTATAAAGAAGCAAATTTGAAAAAGATTTTAGCATTTGTATTTTTTTGGAGTTTTACTTCACAATATGCTCAGACCGTCCGAAAATATTCGAATGAGTTTATGAATATTGGTGTTGATGCCGCCGCTCTAGGAATGTCTAGCGCCGTTACCGCTTCTACAAATGATGTAAATGCAGGTTATTGGAATCCAGCAGGTTTAACTCATCTCGAAGATCACCAGATTTCGCTGATGCACGCTAGTTATTTTGCCAACATTGCGCAATACGATTACATTGGCTACGCAAGTCCGATTGATGAAAGAAGTGCTTGGGGAATTTCGATGATTCGTTTTGGAGTCGATGACATTATGGACACGACACAATTAATCGACAGCCAAGGAAATATTGATTACAACAGAATTCGATTATTTTCTACAGCCGATTATGGTTTTACATTTTCTTATGCAAGAAAACTTCCTGTTGACGGATTTCAATATGGTGTAAACGCAAAAGTTATTCGAAGGGTTATTGGAAAATTTGCCAATTCTTGGGGATTTGGATTTGATATTGGACTTCAATTCGAAAGAAATGACTGGAAATTCGGATTAATGCTTCGCGATATTACCACAACTTATAATGTTTGGAATATTGATGAAGAAGAATATGCCAAAATTGCTAATGCTATTCCGGGAGAAAATAATGAATTGCCAGAAAGCACCGAAATTACATTACCAAAAGCACAATTAGGAGTTTCGAAAAGATTTGATTTCCATAACGAATGTAGTTTGGTTACATCTGCAAATTTAAACATTCGATTTGAACAAACCAACGATATTATTTCGTCAAAAGTAGTAAGCATAGACCCAGCTCTAGGGTTTGAATTTGGATATACTGATTTAGTTTTTGTGAGAGCCGGCGCAGGAAACTTTCAAAACGTAATGCAGTTGGACAATACTGAAAAAGTAAATTTTCAGCCTAACATTGGTTTAGGATTTAAATACAAAGGAATTCAAATTGATTATGCCCTAACAGATTTAGGAAATCAAAGTACAGCATTATATTCTAATATTTTTTCGTTGAAAGTCGATTTAGGAATCTTCAGATAATCTTCGAAAATTATAAAATTCAAAAAATTAAATCATGAAAACTGTCATGTTCAAAAAAGCACTTTTTATTTTATTATTCTTATCTAGTTGTATTGGTTTTGGCCAAAGTCTGCCTTTATCAAAAGATGCTAAAATTAGTGTTTTAACCTGCGGATTGGGAAACGAAACTTATTCTTATTTTGGACATACGGGCATCCGAGTTTCTGACCCTGGAAACAATTTTGATGTAGTTTATAATTATGGAACTTTTGATTTTAGAACGCCAAATTTCGTCATGAAATTTGCCAAAGGCGATCTGCAATATTTTGCTACCGTACATTCTTTTGCTGATTTTTTAAATGAATATACTTATGAAAAACGAAGTATTTATGAGCAGGAATTATTAATTTCTCCAGATTTAAAACAGAAACTTTTTGATAAATTGAATGCCGTTCTAGCTTCTGACGAAAAATTTTATACTTATAAATTTATTGACAAAAACTGTACTTCGATGGTTGTTGATGTAATTAACAGTACTCTAAATTCAAATGTAATTGTCAAAAAAGAAGATACCGACAAAACCTACCGATCTATTCTTTTCCCCTACTTTGATGGACATTTTTATGATCAATTGGGAACCAGCATTATCTTTGGGACAAAAGTGGATCAAATGGGAACGAGAATTTTTCTTCCATTTGAATTAAAAAATAGTTTAGAAAAAACTACCTTTCAAAATAAACCTTTTGCAGGTAAGAGTAAAACGTTATTAGAATTTACAAAAGAAACTCCAACATCTTTGTGGAATAACATTTATACCTATCTTTTCATCTTGCTTTTTGTAATCTTTGCAAAAGATAAAACCGTGGATAAAATCTACTTTACAATTTTATCTCTAATTGGGATATTCTTTGTCATTATGGGATTTTATTCTTTCCACCAAGAACTGGCAATGAATTACAATGTATTACTTTTTAGTCCGCTATTATTGGTTTTAGTTTTGCTTTCTATTTTCAAAAACAAATTATGGACGTATAGATTCTCACTAATTAACTTTGTCCTTTTAGTGATTTACTTTTTATTTCTAATAAACAAAGCGCATTTCTTCATCACTTTGCCTTTAATTATTACAAGTGGCGTAGCTTTAGTAAGAACAGGAATTCGCAATAAAAAGCCAATTCCAATTATAATCTAATTATTGTCCTCGGTAAAATAAAACGGTTGTAATAGTTTTAAGAGTGATACTCAAATCTAGAAAAATGCTTCTGTGTTTGATGTAATACAAGTCGTATTGAAGCTTAATCAAACTTTCATCAATTGATTCTCCGTAGGAATAATTTACCTGTGCCCAGCCTGTAAGTCCAGGTTTAACAACATGTCGAGTTTCGTAAAACGGCATAACAGCAGCAATTTCTTCAACAAAAAATGGTCTTTCTGGCCTTGGCCCTATTACGGCCATATCACCTTTTAAAACATTTATAAACTGAGGAAGTTCATCAATTCTTGATTTACGCATGAATTTACCAAAAGGAGTAACTCTTTTATCATCATGAGCGGCAAAAACGGCTCCACTAGTCTCAGAATTCTCAGTCATTGTTCTAAATTTGTAAATTTTAAAAATAACTCCATTTTTACCCACCCTTTCTTGGGTATAAAAAAGACTTCCTTTGTTTGCAAAAAAATTACAAACAGAAATTATTGGAATAAAAATACCGCAGAATAAGAGTCCGACGAAAGAAAAGAAAAACTCCATTAAACGAATCAAAAGCAAATACAATCTATTATTATTACTTCTGCTGAATGGAAAGAATCGATAAAAATCCCGACCAATGTAGTGTACAGGAATTCGCTGTGTTTTGCTTTCGTAAACTTGAGTGTATTCTCGAATTACGTTTCCGTTTTCTAAAAGGTGAAGTAATTGCTGGTATAATTCGGCTGTGATACCGTCTGTTTTTTGTGATGCTATAATTATTTCAGAAACATTATTTTTAGTCACAAACAATTCTAGATCCTTCTTTTTAACTTCTTTTACATAATGAAATTCAAAATCTTCAACCGAATCTGTATCTGAATTTACAAAACCAATTATTCTGTAATGCGGATCAACATTTTCGAGTCCCATAACCAGTTCTTCCACTTCATTCTGGTCACAAATTAAAACCACGTTTTGAGAAAAACGATGAGAAGCTAAGAAATAAACATAAAAAAAACGCCATAAGAGCAACGAACTTAATACAGCTAGATAAAAAATTAATATAACCAATCGCTGTTTAGGAAGTTCTGGTGATAAAACTGGCGTAAACAAATATGCTATAACGGAGGAAGTTGCAGTTAAAACAACGCTTCGTAAAATTTGAAACTGATTACTGGCTGTCTGCAGATTATACATTTCGAAAATTGTACCGAAAATAAAAACATAGCCAATCAATAATAATGATTTCACATATTTCCCATCTTCTAATACATAATATTGATAGTCGAAAAATAAGCTGAGTAAAAATAATGCGGTGAATATAAATGTAGCATCAAAAAGAAAAAGCAAAACTTTTCTTTCTGAGATTTCGAAGTGCATTTTTCTTTTTAAAAACATTTTTAAAGTTTATTAGGGGCTTAAACTTGAGGCAAATGTATTATAAAAAATAAACTAATCTATATTTTTTTTTCAGGCTCTTCAGGAATGTTAATGCGTACCGAGAGAAGGCTCATTGCATACAGAAATGCGGGAGCAGCAATTCTCATAGCGGCATGATTTATAGTAAGAAGCCAAAACAAAACGAAAGATAAGAGATATAAATTCTGTCGATTATTGATAAAAAGTGCAAAAGGA
>NZ_CAMLIX010000065.1 GCF_946479975.1 uncultured Flavobacterium sp. | reverse complement strand
CGCAGGAGCAAAACATATTCATACTTTGGCAGAAGCTTACGGTGCAACTGTAATTTTACATACTGACCACTGTGCAAAAAAATTATTGCCTTGGATCGACGGTTTGTTAGATGCATCTGAAAAACATTTTGCAGAAACAGGAAAACCATTATTCAGTTCTCATATGATCGATTTGTCTGAGGAGCCAATCGAAGAAAATATTGAGATCTGTAAAGAATATTTAGCTAGAATGAGCAAAATGGGTATGACATTAGAAATCGAGCTTGGTATTACAGGTGGTGAAGAAGATGGTGTTGATAACTCTGATGTTGACAGCTCAAAATTATATACTCAGCCAGAAGAAGTAGCTTATGCTTACGAAGAATTATCTAAAGTAAGTCCTAAGTTTACAATTGCTGCTGCTTTTGGAAACGTTCACGGTGTTTACAAACCAGGAAATGTAAAATTAACTCCAAAAATCTTAAAAAATTCTCAAGATTACGTACAAAACAAATTCAACACAGGACACAATCCAGTTGATTTCGTTTTCCACGGAGGTTCAGGTTCTACTCTTGAAGAAATTAGAGAAGGAATTAGCTACGGAGTTATCAAAATGAATATCGATACAGATTTACAATTTGCATACACTGAAGGAATCCGTGATTATATGGTTAAAAATATTGACTATTTGAAATCACAAATTGGTAACCCAGAAGGTGCTGATGTTCCTAACAAAAAATATTACGACCCAAGAAGATGGGTTCGTGAAAGCGAAGTAACATTCAACGCAAGACTTGAACAAGCTTTTGCTGACTTAAATAACGTTAACACGTTATAATAGTATTCAGTGTACAGTTTTAAGTATTCAGTTGCTGCGTACTTAAAACTTACAAATACCACTGAACACTGAAATTTTATTACTGAACACTGAATACTAAAGAAATGGCTTGGTTTAAAAGACAAGAAAAAGGAATTACGACCGCGACAGAAGACAAGATGGACGTTCCGAAAGGATTGTGGTACAAATCTCCTACTGGAAAAATTATTGATGCTGACGAATTAGCGAGAAACTTATTCGTAAGCCCTGAAGATGATTTTCACGTTCGAATTGGAAGCGCAACCTATTTTGAAATTTTATTCGACAACAACGAATTTGTTGAGTTAGATAAAAACATGACTTCTAAAGATCCTTTGCATTTTGTGGATACAAAAAAATATGCAGAGCGTTTGAAAGATGTAATGGAAAAAACTCACCTTAAAGACGCTGTACGTACGGGAGTAGGAAAATCTAAAGGAAGAGAACTTGTAATTTGCTGTATGGATTTTGCCTTCATTGGTGGATCTATGGGTGCGGTTGTAGGTGAAAAAATTGCAAGAGGAATTGACCACGCGATCAAAAACAATTTACCTTTTGTAATGATTTCTAAGTCTGGTGGAGCTCGTATGATGGAAGCTGCTTATTCTTTAATGCAATTAGCAAAAACTTCTGTAAAACTAGCTCAATTAGCTGAAGCTAAATTACCTTATATCTCTCTTTGTACAGATCCAACAACTGGAGGAACAACAGCATCTTACGCTATGTTAGGAGACATTAACATCTCTGAGCCAGGCGCTTTGATTGGTTTTGCTGGTCCGCGTGTTGTACGTGATACTACAGGAAAAGATTTGCCAGAAGGTTTCCAAACTGCTGAGTTCTTATTAGAGCACGGTTTCTTAGACTTTATCACGCCTAGAAAAGAATTGAAAGATAAGATCAACTTATATATCGATTTGATTCAAAATAATGATATTCGATAGTTTTAAAACTATTTAAGATAGAAAATCCCAAGAAAATTGCTTCTTGGGATTTTTTTGTTTTAAACCATATAAGTTATATAAGGTCATTTTAAGTTTTCCTGCAAGGTTTTCAAAACCTTGTAGGTATGTATATTCCGTTTTTATATCTTTATTTCAAATCTGACTTTTATGAAAAGAATTTTTATTGGTTTTATTTTCTTGATTTTTTTAAGTTGCTCCAAAAAAGAAAGCAATCAAGAATTGTACACCTATATTATTTCGAAAGAGGATACGAAAATTACATCTGAATTAAAAAAGAGAAAGATTCCACCACCAAAAACCTATTTTTACAGTTATAATAATTTTATTATTGATAAAAATGGAGACTTTTACTTTTATCAAAGTGAATTTGTTCCTATGAATTGTATCCAATCAGAACAAGATACAATACCAATCCTTTTCAACATCAAACCTATTCAAATTATCAAAGTTCCTAAAAATAGTATAATCGATTTTATTAAGACAACCATTTCATCCAAAATTGAATATCAGCAAAGGTTAATTATTGCCTCTCAGAAAGATACTATTAGAAATAAAAAGTTTCATGAAATCTTTACTTTTTTAAATGACTCATCTACATATTTTCTGAAATCTTTTGCCTTCAGAAGAACTACTCAAGAAGAAGATACTGTTCTAAGCTATAAAAAATTGAACAAATACTACAATTCAGAAGATATTAAATGGGATCAAAGCAGAATTACTCTTCCTTTTATAAAATCAAATTTGAAGGACTAAAAAAATGATAACTAGAATATTTTGTTTAGAATTTAAATTACTTCGCTTTTCTCAAATCCCTTTTTAATTCTTTTTCAGCAATTTTATAAACCAATTTTTCACGCCATTTGGCATAACGTTGTCTAAAAATCAGTTTTATTGCGCTATCAACTGCTCCATGCATAAATAAACTCCAAACGCTGGCAATTTTTCGTGATATTGATTTATCCCACGCACGTAATGTTAGAGAAAAAGATCCATCAATGTAACGCATCCAATGCCACATTCCAGTTGGCATGAATAACGTATCTCCATGTTCCAGAAAAACTTCGTAACCTTCTACTCCTTTAAGAGCTGGAAATTTTTCAAAATCGGGATTGGCAACATCATAATCTTCTAAAGCGTAAGTTGTATTAGGAAGACAATACAATCTTTTTTTCCATTTATTATCAAATAATATAATATGTTTTCGGCCTCCAAAATGAGTATGGAAAAGATGTGGCAAATCGATATCATAATGTAAAAAAGTAATCGCTTTAGAACCTCCAAAAAACATTGCAGGCATGCTCTCTATAAAGCCGCCCATTAATTCTTTTGGAATTTTTACATCATTAATTAATTCCGGTCTGTGTTTAAAAAGGTTGAAGAAAAAAATACGCAAATCTGTAGGTTCACTTTTTATCAAATCAAGATATTCACCAAATTTCATCGTTGCGATTGACGCATTGATTATCTTGGCCGGATCTGCTTTTGAATTATCTGCCAATTTTACTTCAATATCTCCTGCAATTTCTTTAAAATAATCTGTAGACCATTTATCTCTTGCAGGCCAGTTTTTGGTTAATCCTTTTATAATTAAGGGCTTTCTTTTATTTAAATAGTTTTTTTTGAATTCTTCTTTGGTAATAGAATCAACAGTGTCTACAGGATGTAAAATAAAGCTCATTTGTTGTCATTTTAAATTAAAAAAGCATTCTTTTTAAAAACATTTTACATACCGGTTCGAATCGCTTCAACGGGATCCAGGTTTGCCGCAGAAATGGCTGGTAAAATTCCAGAAATTAATCCGATGAGAGCTGCTAAAGTGGTTCCTAAAATTATATTTCCAAGGCTTAGAACGAATTCAAAGTCAAGTAATTTTGTCAAAGTAAATGCAATTCCCCAAACCATCAGCAAACCAATTATCCCTCCTATTACAGATAAAATAACAGCTTCAAATAAAAATTGAAATAATATAAATTTGTTTTTTGCTCCTAATGATTTTTGAATTCCGATAAGATTGGTTCTTTCTTTAACCGAAACAAACATAATATTGGCGATTCCAAAACCTCCAACAAGGAGAGAAAAGCCGCTGATGATCCAGCCCACTACATTCATCTGACCTAAAATTCCATCAATAAAATCGGTAAATCCAGAAAGTACATTTATAAAAAAGTTGTCCATCTCCCCTGCTTTCATACCACGAATGGCTCTCAGTTTCTGAGCAACTTCTGCTTTGTATGCTTCCATATCGATACCTTTTTCAGGTTTCAGCACAATTACCGGCGTCATAGAATCGCTGTCGCCGTACATTCTTCTCAAAAAATTGGCCGGAAGATAGACTGAAGTATCGTTACTATCTCCAAAGAAACCAGCGCCTTGTTTTGCCATTACACCAATAACTGTAAATCGCTGCCCGTATAAACGAATATTTTTCCCAAGAGGATCTGTTGTTCCAAAAAGTCCGTCAGCAATATCATATCCTAAAACAATAACAGCTGTTCCAGAATTCGATTCAGATTCATTGTAAAATCTTCCTTTCTCAAAACTCAATCCATCGATATCGACCATTTCGCTTGACGACGGAATAATATTTACATCGCTCACTGTTTTTGAATCGTATTTTAAACTTTCTCTGTTTACAAATAACTGGTATCCGACTTGATCGGTATTATTTAAGGAATTTTTTAAAGCAACATATTCATCATATTTTACATTTGGAAACTGCTCTCTCTTCCATTGTGGAATTTCTGATGGTCCAAAACTGAATTTCATTAAATAAATTGTATTTTTATCTAAACTGCTCAAATCTTTAGAAATTTTCTTGTCTAAAGAATCAACAGCGGCCAAAACAGCAATAATTGAAAAAATACCTATAGTCACGCCTAATAAAGACAATAAAGTTCTCAATTTATTATTTCGCAAAGCATTAATTGCAAAACTCAAACTTTCTTTCAATAATCTAAGATAAACAAGCATATTTTCGTATTTTTCAATAAAGTAAAATTCAATAATTTAAATTCAAAAACCTAATAAAAGTTAACTTACTCATCAGTAGATTTTTTTAGCATTTTGTTACACTAATTTTCTTTAATATAATATATAAAAAAACTACTTTTGCAGTCTGAAAATCATAACTACACAATGAGCACAACTAAAAAAATACAATCAGCATTAATTTCTGTTTTTTCTAAAGATGGATTAGAACCAATTGTTAGAAAATTACACGAACAAAATGTAACACTTTACTCAACTGGAGGAACAGAAGATTTTATTAAAAACCTTGGAATTCCAGTAGTTCCTGTTGAAGATATTACTTCGTTTCCAGAAATTCTTGGTGGAAGAGTAAAAACGTTACACCCAAAGATTTTTGGTGGCATTTTAAATCGTCAGGATAATGAAAGTGACGTGCAGCAAATGAAAGAATTTGATATTCCTCAAATTGATTTAGTGATTGTTGATTTGTATCCTTTTGAAAAAACTGTGGCTTCTGGCGCAAGTGAGCAAGATATCATTGAAAAAATTGATATTGGCGGAATTTCATTAATCCGCGCAGGCGCAAAAAACTTCAAAGACACTGTAATTGTAGCTTCTGTAAACGAATACAGCTTGCTTTTAGATTTGATTACAGATCAAGATGGAGCAACAACTCTTGAGAATAGAAGATTGTTTGCTACTAAAGCATTCCACGTTTCGTCTCACTATGATGGAGCTATTTTTAATTATTTCAATACAGACGAAACTATTTACAAAGAAAGCATTGCAAATGGCCAAGTTTTAAGATATGGTGAAAATCCTCATCAAAAAGGATTTTTCTTTGGTGATTTTGACGCAATGTTCAAAAAAGTTCACGGAAAAGAATTATCATACAACAACCTATTAGATGTTGATGCTGCAGTAAATTTAATTGCTGAATTTAAAACTGACGGACCAACGTTCGCCATTTTAAAACACAACAATGCCTGCGGATTGGCTTCAAGAAAAACAATCAGTGAAGCTTATCTAGCAGCTTTGGCTTGTGACCCAACTTCTGCTTTTGGAGGAGTGTTAATTTCTAACACAAAAATTGATGTAGAAACGGCACAAGAAATCAACAAATTATTCTGCGAAGTAGTTATCGCTCCATCTTATGATGATGAGGCTATCAACGTTTTACAAGAAAAAAAGAACAGAATTATATTAGTTCAAAATGAAGTTGAATTGCCATCTCGTCAAGTAAGAACTTGTCTTAATGGTTTGTTAATTCAGGACAGAAATAATATTACGGATAATAAAGAGCATTTAAAAACCGTTACTGTTACAGAACCTACTGCTCAGGAGATCGAAGATTTGATCTTTGCTTCTAAAATCTGCAAGAATACAAAATCAAACACTATTGTATTTGCTAAAAACGGAACATTGATTTCTTCTGGTACAGGTCAGACTTCAAGAGTTGACGCTTTAATTCAAGCAGTTGACAAAGCAAAAGCTTTTGGATTTGATTTGACTGGTGCTTCTATGGCGAGTGACGCATTTTTCCCATTTCCGGATTGTGTTGAATTAGCTAAAAAAGCAGGAATTACAGCAGTAATTCAGCCGGGAGGTTCGATAAAAGACGAATTAAGCATAAATTATTGCAACGAAAATAATCTTGCAATGGTATTTACTGGAACACGTCATTTTAAACATTAATTTGTTTAACTTTGTTCGATAAATAATTTATAACATTTTAAACCCCTAAAAAACTTATGGGATTTTTTGATTTCATGACTGAGGATATTGCAATAGACCTTGGTACCGCAAACACTTTAATCATTCATAATGACAAAGTTGTTATTGACAGCCCTTCTATCGTAGCCCGCGACAGAGTATCAGGCAAAATCATCGCTGTTGGTAAAGAAGCCAACATGATGCAAGGTAAAACGCATGAAAATATCAAGACCATAAGGCCTTTGAAAGATGGTGTAATTGCCGATTTTGATGCTTCGGAAAAAATGATCAATATGTTCATTAAAAGTATTCCTGCATTAAAAAAGAGAATGTTTACCCCAGCTTTAAGAATGGTTGTTTGTATTCCTTCTGGAATCACTGAGGTTGAAATGCGTGCAGTAAAAGAATCTTGTGAGCGTGTAAACGGAAAAGAAGTTTATCTAATTCACGAACCAATGGCCGCAGCAATCGGTATTGGAATTGACATCATGCAGCCAAAAGGTAATATGATTGTTGATATTGGAGGTGGTACAACTGAAATCGCTGTAATCGCTTTAGGCGGAATTGTTTGTGACAAATCTGTAAAAATTGCGGGTGACGTTTTCACAAATGACATCGTGTATTACATGCGCACACAGCACAACCTTTTTGTAGGTGAAAGCACTGCTGAAAAAATTAAAATTCAAATTGGAGCGGCTATCGAAGATCTAGACGGCCCGCCAGAAGATATGTCAGTTCAAGGTAGAGACTTACTTACAGGGAAACCAAAACAAGTAGATGTTTCTTACCGTGAAATTGCAAAAGCTTTAGATAAATCTATTCAGCGTATCGAGGATGCGGTAATGGAAACATTATCTCAAACTCCTCCAGAATTAGCTGCCGATATTTACAATACTGGTATCTATTTAGCAGGTGGTGGATCTATGTTAAGAGGTCTTGACAAACGTATCTCTCAAAAAACAGATTTACCTGTTTACATTGCAGAAGATCCATTAAGAGCAGTTGTTCGCGGTACAGGAATGGCTCTTAAAAACATTGCAAAGTTTAAAAGCATCTTAATCAAATAAGATTTAAAATAACAATCAATTTACTTTATGAGGATCGAATTTTAAATATTGGATCCTCGTAAAACTTGAAACCATAAAGCATATCCTGAAACAAAATAACCAGACAAGAAATGCAGCAAATATTTAATTTCATTATAAGAAACAGTAATCGATTGCTGTTTTTGCTGCTTTTAGGTATTTCGTTAGGACTCACAATTCAATCACATTCCTTTCACAGAAGCAAGGTAATCAGTTCTGCTAATTTTTTAAGCGGCGGTGTTTACGAAAAAATCAATCGTGTTAATGAATATTTGAGTTTAAGAGCTGAAAACGACGAACTTGTACTTGAGAACGCAAGATTAAAAAGTCTTTTATTCAATAAAGAAGACACTACAAAGCCACCCACACCTGACAGCATTAAAGGTGTGAAACCTTCGGATATAATTGTATCTAAAGTAATTCATAATTCATATAATACCCACGAGAACTATATCACTTTAAACTCCGGAGATAAAGAAGGAGTTAAGCCAGATATGGGAGTTATTAATAGTTTAGGAATTGTCGGTGTTATCGATAATACCTCAACCAATTACTCAACTGTGGTTAGTATATTGAATACGAAATCACATATTAATGCCAAAATCAAAAAATCAAATCATTTTGGTTCATTAACCTGGGATGGAAAAAGTACTGGATTTGTCCAGCTTGAAGATGTCCCTAGATTGGCTTCTATTAGAAAAGGAGATACTATCGTTACTGGTGGACAATCTGTTATTTTTCCTGAAGGAATTAACATAGGAACCGTTGATGTTGTGTACAAAAAAGACAACACAAGTTTTTATGTAATTAAAGTGAAACTATTTAATGACATGACCAATTTAGGACATGTTTATATCATTAAAAGTAAAGGAAGAGAAGAACTTATTAATCTAGAAAACAAAAGCAAAGAAAAAAATGAATAGCGCTTTGTTAGTAAATATTTTTCGATTTATTATACTGCTGGCAGTTCAGGTTGTTATTTTCAACAATATGAATTTCTTAGGGTACATAAGTCCTTTTCCGTATATCTTGTATATCATTTTATATCCTGTAAACAGCAATAAAGCGGGATTAATTTTATCGAGCTTTTTACTTGGATTAACAATGGATATGTTTTGTAATTCTGGCGGTATACATGCAACTGCTTGTGTTATTCTAGCTTATTACAGACCTTATATCTTTAAGTTTTCTTTTGGATTGAGTTACGAATATCAAACTATAAAACTAAACGAATCTTTAACACCTGAGCGATTTTCGTTTATATTGGTTTCGGTTTTAATGCACCATATTGTATTGTTTATTCTTGAAGCATTTGAGTTCAAATTCATCTGGGACATTTTACTGCGAACCTTATTCAGTTCAATTTTTACCATAATCACCTCCATAATAATAATTTATCTTATTAAGCCCAATAAACGATGAGAAAAGTTCTGCTGCCCACTATAATTATTATTGCGGCATCTTTGCTAGTGATTAGGATCTTTTATCTGCAGATTATCGACGATTCATTCAAACTGAAATCTGAAAACAATGCGATAAAAAAAGTTTATGACTATCCTGAAAGAGGCTATATCTACGATAGAAACGGGAAACTTCTTGTTGCTAATCAGGCTTCTTACGATATTATGGTTATTCCGAGAGAGGTAAAAAAAGATTTAAATATCACTGAATTCTGTACGCTTTTAAATATTACTCCAGAGGAATACGAAAAGCGTATTGCAAAAGCAAAAGTGTACAGTCCGAGACTTCCATCTGTTTTCTTATCGCAGTTGAATAAAAATGAATTTGCCGCCTTTCAGGAGAAAATCAGAAAGTATGGTGGATTTTATTTCCAAAAAAGATCGCTTCGTGATTATGAAGTAGATTATGGTGCAAATATTTTTGGTTTTATCACCCAAGTGAATGAGAAGTTAATTGCCAAAAATCCATACTATAATAGCGGGGATCTAATTGGCCAACAAGGTGTTGAACAAAGCTATGAAGAGATTTTACGTGGGATTAAAGGTATAAAATACATTCAAAAAGATAAATACAACCGTGAAATTGGTTCTTACAAAGAAGGCAAATACGATACTATTGCTGTAGCGGGAGAAGACATCAACATAACAATCGATGCCGAACTTCAAAAATACGGCGAAGAATTGATGATCAACAAAAGAGGTGGTATTGTAGCTCTTGAGCCTAAAACGGGAGAAATTCTAGCATTAGTTACTGCACCTTCTTATGATCCTGGTATTATGGTAGGGCGTCAAAGATCTAAAAATTACACGCTTTTGTATCATGATTCTATTGCAAAACCATTGTACGATAGAGGACTTTTAGCCGAATATCCTCCAGGTTCTCCATTTAAAATCTTAACAGGATTGGTTGCGCTTCAAGAAGGCGTTATAAACGAACAAACAACTTTTATGTGTCACCACGGTTTTAGTTACGGTGGAGGACGATTCATGAAATGTCACGGTTTTGGACCGCACCAGCTTCATAACGGAATTTACAATTCTTGTAACACCTACTTTGGTCAAGCCTATATGTTAACCATTAACAAATATTCTGATCCGGGCAAAGCTGTAGACGTGTGGAGTGATCACGTAAAAAGTTTTGGTTTAGGGCAATTTATGGGATACGATTTACCAACTGGAAAAAGAGGTAATATTCCGACGTCAAAAACCTATAAAAGAATTTATCCTAACGGAGGATGGAGAAGCTCAACTATTGTATCGAATGCAATTGGTCAGGGTGAGGTTTTAATGACCCCAATTCAGTTAGCCAATATGATGGCCACTGTAGCCAATCAAGGATATTATTATACGCCTCATATCATTAAAAAGATTGAGGGAGAAAAGATCGACGAAAAGTTTACAACAAAACACGTTACCACTATTGATCAAAAGTATTTCCCACCGGTTATCAGCGGTTTATTTGATGTTTACAACAAAGGTACAGCCTATGCTCTTCGAGTAGAAGGAATTGATATTTGCGGAAAAACTGGAACAGCTGAGAATTACGCTAAAATAAACGGTAAAAGAGAAAAACTTAAAGATCACTCAATATTTGTGGCTTTTGCACCAAAAGATAATCCGAAAATTGCAATTGCAGTTATGATTGAAAATGGAGGTTTTGGAGCAACAGTTGCGGGTCCGATTGCGAGTTTAATGATCGAAAAATACTTGAGAAAAAAAATCACAAGAACCGATTTAGAAATTAGAGTACTAAATAAAAGTTTGCTGGCAGAATATGCTAAATTAGGCGGAATAAGTGATGCACGTAAAATAGAATCTGTTCCAAAAGATTCTGTATTGCAGGCTAAAATTGTGAAGCCAAAAGAACCAGTTACAACGGCACCAAAAACTGAAACCAAAAAAACAGCAGTAGACACTACTAAGAAAAACTAAGAAAGATTATTTCAAATGAAAAATCAGAGTGTAAAAAATAATATTGATTGGATAAGTGTCTTAATCTACATTGCACTGGTAACTTTAGGCTGGCTGAATATTTATTCGTCTTCTTTATTATCAACCGATGGAACGTATCTAAAACAGCTTATTTTTATTGGATGTACTATTCCATTGATCTTTGTCGTGCTTTTTGTTGACGGTAAGTTTTACGAAAAATATGCAAGTATTATTTTTGGAGTTGCTTTGTTATCGCTGGCAGGATTATTTCTCTTCGGAAAAACAATTGCTGGTCAACGTTGCTGGTATGCCATAGGAAGTTTTACGCTGCAGCCTTCAGAATTTGCAAAAGCAGCTACATCTTTAGCTTTGGCTAAATATTTAAGTGACACACAAATTAATTTAAAAGAAACCAATAGGCAGATTCAGGCTTTGGCCATCATGTTACTGCCAGTAATGCTTATTTTACCGCAACCGGACCCTGGAAGTGCGTTAATTTATAGCGCTTTCATTTTAGTATTGTATAGAGAAGGATTACCATCTTGGTATGTTTGGACCGCTTTTATAACAATCGTACTTTTTGTCCTTACATTAGTTTTAGAACCTTATGTCGTAATTATAATTGCTTTCGTAATTTTAGCTATAATTCACTTTAAAGGAAGAGCGGTTGACAGAAATCTGCTGTTGAGCGGCATTTTATTAGTCTTAATTTCAGGCTTTGTTTTTTCTGTTGATTATGTTTTCGATAATGTTTTTAAACAGCACCATAGAGATCGTTTCAATATTTTATTGGGAAAAACAGTCGATATGAAAGGTATTGGATACAACACCAACCAATCGGAAATTGCGATTGGATCTGGCGGATGGATCGGAAAAGGATTTTTAGAGGGAACACAAACTAAAGGAGGTTTCGTTCCTGAACAACATACCGATTATATCTTTACTACTGTTGGTGAAGAATGGGGATTTGCAGGTTCTTTTACTGTTATTTTACTTTTCGTAGCCTTATTACTTAGAGTAATTTATTTAGCAGAAAGACAAAAAACAAAATTTAGTCGAGTCTACGGATATTGTGTTTCCGCCATTCTCTTCATACACTTTTTTGTAAACATAGCCATGGTAATTGGAATTTTCCCAACAATTGGAGTTCCTCTGCCTTTCTTTTCGTATGGAGGTTCTGGACTTTGGGGATTCACCATATTACTCTTTATTTTCCTTAAAATGGATGCAAACAAAGTGAATGAATGGTAGAGAGCTTTGAATATCCAATTTATGAAATGTAATATTCAATTATAAAATTCCAAATTCCAATCTTTTACAGGCGACATTCATGTCAAGCTGAATTCAATTGTGTTTTAAATTAACAAATTATACTTTTTGATTCATATAATAATCCATAAAAAAATCCGAAGTTTTAGACTTCGGATTTTTTTTTTGCTTTTATTTAATTATATTTTTTCGCTTGGTCTCTTCTTTAAGAGTTTAACTAACACTGGAAAAGTTGAGATGATTACGATAATTATAATGATATATTCAATGTGATGTTTCAAATCTATACCAAAGCTATCTTTGAATACTCCATATAAATAATGTCCCGCAAAAATTAAAATGAATGACCAAAGAAAAGAACTTAATACATTATAAAACATAAATTTCTTTTTATCCATTGAAACGATTCCTGCAACTATTGGAGCGAATGTTCTAAAAATTGGAAGAAATCTAGCGTAGATGATTGCTTTTCCACCGTATTTTTCAAAGAAATCTTTTGATTGAAGTAAGTACTTTTTCTTAAACCAAAAAGAATCTTCTTTTTTAAATAAATAATAACCACTTTTTGCGCCAAACCAGTAACCTGTCATGTTTCCTAAAACTCCCATTACCGCAACAGCAGTAGAAAGTAACAATACGTTTAAAAAGTCATTAGGAATAAAGGCAACATTTTCAATTAGATCACGGCTGTAAATTCCTGCCAAAAAAAGCAAACTATCTCCCGGCAAAAAGAAACCTGCAAATAATCCCGTTTCAGCAAAGACTATAAACAAAACAATAAATAACCCGATCTGAACACCTCCAAGACTTAAAGTAATATAAAATTCAGGGTTTATTAACTGGGTCCAATCAAATTTATTCATAAAGCGGAAGTTGGTTATCTTATAAGTGTGTGAAATTAACAATAATTTAGATTAACCACAATAAAATGCGGTATTTTAAACATAAATTAACTATAAAAACAAGCCCAAACTAATGCTTGGGCTTGAAGTACTACTTATTCTCTTACATACTTACAACAGCTGTGCAGATTCTCATAATCAGCATCTGTTGCTTTAACTTCCTTAGAATCATGACCTGCTTTTGCAACGGCTTTATTTAAATCTAAAGGAGCAGATTTTTCTTCATTCATAATAACCGAAAGCTGATGAGAACTGATATCCCATGAAGCTGTTTTTACTCCTGGAACACCAAAAGCCGCTTTTTCGATTCTTTTCTTGCACTGCTCACAGTTGCCGTTAACTTCTGTTGTATATTTTAAATTTTTATTCTTTTTAGTTTGAGCTTGCGCTGAAAATCCGAAAAGAGCTATCATTACTATTAAAACTAATTTTTTCATTTTATTTATTTTTATTGATATTGTTATTGCTATTTGATACTGCTATTGCAGCTTTTATTTAATCTTAAATCTTAATCCTGCATAATACATTTGACCAAAAATTGGTGCATATGCTACAGACGCATCAAAATTGGGTCCAAAAGGATTTTCTGCTCCTAAAATTGCTTTTTCTTGTTTGTAATTTCCAATATTCTCCCCTCCCACGTAAACTTCAAAAACAGAAGAAAAAACACGTGTTACTTGTGCATTCATAACTGCATAAGCTGGCGAAAAATCTGGAAATTGATCTGCTTCAGGATTTGAAGCCGTATAAGGCAATTGCTGTTTTCCTGACCAATTATACGTGAAATCGAACCTCCATTGTTTGTCATCATTCAAAGTGGTTTCGTATTCTAAATTTCCTAAGAAACGGTGTTTTGCCTGCAACGGACGCTGAAACGAACCTCTTAAATAATCAGTTTGTATATCGTAATATTTATAAGCTGTTCTCAGGTTTAAATTGCGAATAAGCTCATAATTAAATTCTACTTGAAGACTGTTTGCAAAAGAACTTCCCTTTAAATCATAAAATAAGACTTGCAGTGGACTCTGCATTAAATCTACCACTGCTTGATTTTGAAAATCGGTTCTGTAGATATCAAATCCTGCATCGGCATTTTTATTAAATAATTTAAATTTCTGAGAAAAACTAATTCCGTAATTCCATGCAATTTCTGGATTTAAACCATATACTTTTCCGCTTGAATCTAAAATTGAAAAGGCTCTAGAACTTGCAAAAAGCTGTTGGTTTTCGGCAAAAATATTAGCGGTACGTTTTCCTCTTCCTGCTGAAAAACGAAGTACTCCATTTTTCCAAGGATTATATCGCATGTGTAATCTCGGAGTTACAAACAAACCTAATCGGTTGTGGTTATCTACTCTTCCTCCCAAAATTAAACTGAAATTATCTGTATTGTCGTAAGTATATTCAAAAAACGCTCCAACTGAGTTGTCAATTCTACTATAATCTGTAACATTTACAAATTCCTGATATTGATCGTACGTAAAGTTCAAACCAGTTGTAAACTTATGCATAGTATTGCTAATGATCGAATTGAAAATCAAATTAGAATAAAAACTGTTTTGCTTGATATCGTATTGATTTAAACCGAAATAAGAATCTTGTCTGTGGGTATTAAAAGCATTTTGAAAACCAATACTTTGATACGGCATATCTTTAAACACATAACCAATTTTGGTAGAAACATCAAATCGTTCAGTATTGATTTCTGATCCCCAGTGATTTGTTGTACCGCGGTCACGATCTTTATCAAAATCAAGTTCTCCTGTTTGTTTTTTATCATTCATATATCTGAAATTGATAAAACTAACCAAACCACTTTCTGGATTATAATATTGGTAACGGTTTAAAACATTGATTTGTTTTCCTAACGGATTATCAAGAAAACCGTCATCATTCATGTCGTTTTTTGCTACACGCGCATTCCCGTGAACAAATAAACTTGTAGCCCATTTATCTGATAATTTTTTATTGAAATGAGTATTTAACTCAAATCGAGAATCGGTTGAACCGTAGGCATTCAAGAAGAAAGGAACATCATTTAAAGGTTTTAAAAGTTCTGTATTAATTTGGCCCGAAATACTTTCATAACCATTAATTACACTTCCCGCTCCTTTTGTAATTTGAACACTTTCGATCCATGTTCCTGGTGTAAAAGATAGACCGTAAGCCTGAGAAGCTCCTCTTACAGAAGGAATATTTTCTTCTGTAATCATTAAATAAGGACTTGTTAAACCAAGCATTTTGATTTGTTTGGTTCCTGTTAAGGCATCAGAAAAATTGACATCGATTGATGGATTTGTTTCAAAACTTTCGGCCAAATTACAACAAGCAGCTTTTAGTAATTCTTTGCTTGTAATTAATGAAGTATTGGTCGTTAACGTATAGGATTTTTTAATTCCTTTTTGCTTTTTATTGATTTTTACTTCTTCTAAATCTTCTTGTGAAAACATAGAAACAGAAAGTAAAAACGCTGCAAAAAGCATTATATTTTTTTGCATAAAAATGATTTTAATGTTGAATGGAAATACATTTTTGATCTTTTTCGAAAACAAAAAACAATCAAAATGTAAACACAAAGCCTTAACTAAGACTCGTGTTTTATCTTAAAACATTAAAATCAGGAATAAAAAATATACTGATGGTATAATTTGAATAAGGGGGGCGCATTCGCATCTGCGTAATACGACAGCACTTCTCTCTTTTTAAAACTTGGAAGTTCTAAAAAAACTAAAGGTTTGTAATCTTGAATAACCGCTGGAAAAGCAAATTGAAAGAAGAAGAATTTAATTGTCGCATCGTCTGATTTCTTTTCGAAATGAACGACTTTATCTTTACAGCAAGAATTCTTTTTTTCTTTAGAACCACAGCATTTTTTTTCAACTACGGGTTCTACAGTTGTATTTAATGAAATGGAAGCAATTTTTCCTCCACAATAATGTACATCAAAAGCAAACCCAATATTGGAAACCAATAATAGGAACGCTAAAAACAGTCCTGTACACTTTTTTAAATTCATACTGCAAAACTATTCAAAAACTATCGATAAAAAAACCAAAACAAATGTTATTTTTTTGATTTCTGAAGCTGATAGTAAAATCCCGGAATAAACAGCAATACTAAAATGGGCTGAATTATAAATCGGCGGACATAAAAAAGAAGCCAGCTTGCATCTGGAAAAAATTTCAGAATGATAAAAAACATCGTTAAAAGTACTACTAGAAAAAAGACGTATACAAATAAGCTGAATTTAATGATCTCGCGATCTTGAAACAAGCCATAAATTAATAAAAGCGATAAAACTGAATTTAGAAAATAACGAAAAAGAAGTCCGAAGAAAAGTTTTAAAGCGTCGTATTTAGGAAAAGGCAAATTGATAAAATCATCTGTAAAATACTTCAAAAAAGGATCATAAAACAATTTTGTTTCGAAATTTCTAATAAGCGCGAAACACATTATTACAACTACTGCAATAAGAATCTGAAGTTTATTTTCTTTTAAACTATTTAGCATATTTTGAAAATCTATTGATCCAAAAAATCCACAAGATAAAGACATATCCGTAAATAATTAACGGAAATATAACTCCATGAAGTAAATGATTTTGTTTTGGAAAATAAAACAAAAGAACTGTTAGAAATGCAATTCTAATCACATTCAAAACATATATAGAAAGCACTCCTAAAATTATAAATAAAGTGGTTTCTTTTAGTTTTCCTGAAAAGGCGGCAACAAAAGAAACAAAAAGAATCATTACGCTTACTGCATTACATCCTTCTATTATATCTGCCAGATAAACACCATTTAGAATAACTTTTGTCCAAGGTTTTTGAGGATATTTTACAACGCTTACATCATAATTAAACAGCTTTAGCAGCCAATCTGTACTGTTGCTGACCATTTTTGTTATGCCATCAAGATCTGTGGCTTCATAACTATTTAGATAGTATTTGTAAAGCATCGTCAGAACGATATACGTTAAGAAAAAGATCCCTACGAAAATTAAAAACGGTTTAAACTGGACTAAATATTTTTTCAAGAGATTTTTTTTTCAAATTTATGTATTTTTTGAGTTTAGCTTTAAATACTTTTGTATAAAATTTTATATCATGACTTTTCAAGAATTACAACCAAAGATAAGCACTATTATTGCTGATAATGAAACAAATAGAGACGAAAAACTTTTAGCAGTCTGCCAATTATTAAACCAGAATGTAGATTATTACAACTGGGTTGGGTTTTATTTTGCCAATCACGAAGCTAAAACGTTACACCTTGGACCTTATGTAGGTGCAGAAACAGACCATACAGTTATTCCTTTTGGAAAAGGAATTTGCGGTCAAGTAGCAGAAAGCAATGCTAATTTTGTTGTGCCAGATGTTAAGGCGCAAGACAATTATATTGCCTGCAGTCTAACTGTTAAATCTGAAATTGTTGTCCCTCTTTTTGTTAATGGAGTAAATATAGGTCAGATCGATATTGACAGCCATGTTATTGATCCGTTTACAGAAGCTGATGAAAGATTTCTAGAGTTTGTAAACCAAGAGGTTGCTAAATTATTCTAGAAGAACTATTTTTAGTTTAAAAAATAGACCAGAATGAAAAAAAGCTTTTGCATATTATTTTTTGTTATAATTTCAACTGGTCTATCTGCTCAGATTAATATGGTTTCGAAAAAGATTTTTCTTGACTCTTTAAACCGTGAAACTACTTCTGAAAAATATATTTACACTAGAGTAATTACCAATTATTCTCAAAAAAGTGCGCGATATGTGGTCACCGATTTTTACAAAAACGGAAGAAAGAAAATGACTGGCTCGACTCTCGACAGAGATATTTTAAAAAAGGATGGAGAATTTATCTGCTATTTTAAAAATGGAGCAAAAGAATCTGTTATAGATTATGCCGATGATCATAAATCTGGCAAGGAAATTACTTGGTACGAAAATCAAAGCAAAAAGTGTGAAAAACAAAATTCTTGGGATTCCAAAACTAAAAAATCACAAACTCTTATTTTGAATTGCTGGAATGAAGACAAAACGCAAACCGTAACCGACGGAAACGGCGAATATGAAGAAACAGACCTATTTATTACTCAAAAAGGAGCAATAAAAAATGGTTTAAAACAAGGCATTTGGCAAGGAAATGACAAAATTCGAAAAACTTCATTTAGCGATAATTACGATAAAGGCATTTTAGTTTCGGGAATAAGTGTTGATGAAAACAATGTCAAATTTTCTTATTCTTCTTTAAGTGAGAAGCAAAATGGCAAAAAGCTTCAGAAATAAAAATGATTCAGCAGAAGCTAACTTTCTATTATAGAAAAAATTCGCCCTTCAAATCATTAAAAACGAATTTCTTAAACCCTATTTTAAGATTCTTTTATTTTTGTTTGATTCTTTTGTTTTTTTAAACTAATTTTGCACCCGTCTTACAAAAGTTGTACGACATACATAAAAATCATTAAATAATATTGGAATGTATTTAAGCAAAGAAAAGAAAGAAGAGATTTTCGCACAACACGGTGGTGCAACAAACACTGGAAGCGCAGAAGGTCAAATTGCATTGTTCACTTATAGAATTTCTCACTTAACTGAACACTTGAAAAAAAATCGTCACGATTACAACACTGAGCGTTCTCTTGTACTATTAGTAGGTAAAAGAAGATCATTGTTGGATTACTTGAAAAAGAAAGAGATCAACAGATATCGTGAGATTATCAAAGTATTGAATATCAGAAAATAATCAATATAAAAAAGAGGTGCGAAAGTGCCTCTTTTTGTTTTTACATTACACGCATACTATTACAACAAAAAAAGTTTGGTTTTTCATTGGGTTTTAGATAACAACAACTACACACAACAACACTACAACACAACTAAAACCCATTGTATAATCAATAAGGAAAAAATTTATGATTCCACAATTATTTGTAGAAAAAATCGATTTAGGTGATGGCAGAAGCATCACAATCGAGACAGGACGTTTAGCAAAACAAGCTGACGGTTCTGTAGTAGTTAGAATGGGCGACACTATGATTCTTGCAACAGCAGTTTCAGCTCGCACCAGCAACCCAGCGGTTGACTTTTTACCATTAACGGTAGATTACCGTGAAAAATTCGCAGCAGCAGGTCGTTTTCCTGGAGGTTTCTTTAAAAGAGAAGCACGTCCAAGCGACAGCGAAGTATTGACAATGAGATTAGTAGACCGTGTATTGCGTCCGCTTTTCCCAGACGATTACCATGCTGAAACTCAAGTTATGATTCAGTTAATGTCTCATGACGAAACTGTTATGCCAGATGCTTTAGCTGGTTTAGCTGCTTCTGCAGCGTTAGCAGTTTCAGATATTCCATTTTACAACTTAATTTCTGAGGTTCGTGTTGCGCGTATCGACGGAAAATTAGTAATCAACCCAAGCAGAGAAGAATTAGAAAAATCAGACATCGACATGATGATTGGAGCTTCTATGGATTCTGTAGCAATGGTTGAAGGTGAGATGAAAGAAATTTCAGAAGCTGAAATGATCGAAGCTATTAAATTTGCTCACGAAGCTATCAAAGTTCAAATTCAGGCACAATTGCGTTTGCAAGCTGCTTTTGGTAAAAAAGAAATTCGTACTTACGAAGGTGAGAAAGAAAACGAAGAAATTTACAAAAAAGTAAAAGCTGCTGCATACGACAAAATATATGCTATTGCAAAAGTAGGTTCAGCTAAACACGAAAGAAGCGCTGCATTTGCTGAAGTAAAAGAAGAAGTGAAAGCTTTATTTACTGAAGAAGAATTAGCTGCTGACGGTGATTTAGTTTCTAAATATTTCTACAAAACAAACAAAGAAGCTGTTCGTAATGTAGTATTAGAATTAGGAGTTCGTTTAGATGGTAGAAAAACTACAGATATCAGACCAATCTGGTGTGAAACGGATTATTTACCAAGAGTTCACGGATCTTCTTTATTTACTCGTGGAGAAACTCAAGCTTTGGCAACAGTAACTTTAGGAACTTCTAGAGAAGCTAACCAAATCGATTCTCCATCAGAACAAGGTGAAGAGAAATTCTACTTACACTATAACTTCCCTCCTTTCTCTACTGGTGAAGCAAAACCATTAAGAGGAACTTCAAGAAGAGAAGTTGGTCACGGTAACCTGGCTCAAAGAGCATTAAAAAATATGATTCCTGCAGATTGTCCTTATACAATTCGTATTGTTTCTGAGGTTTTAGAATCTAACGGTTCTTCTTCTATGGCAACAGTTTGTGCTGGAACAATGGCGCTTATGGATGCTGGAGTTCAAATGGTAAAACCAGTTTCTGGTATTGCGATGGGATTGATTACAGACGGTGAGAAATTTGCTGTATTGTCTGATATCTTAGGTGATGAAGATCACTTAGGAGATATGGACTTTAAAGTAACTGGAACTGCTGACGGTATCACTGCTTGTCAAATGGACATCAAAATTGATGGTTTACGTTATGACATTATGGAGCAAGCTTTGGCTCAAGCTCGTGACGGACGTTTGCATATTTTAGGTAAATTAACTGAAACTATTGCAGCTCCAAGAGTTGACGTAAAAGCACACGCACCAAAAATCATTACAAGAACTATTCCTGGAAACTTTATTGGAGCATTAATTGGACCTGGTGGAAAAGTAATTCAAGAATTACAAAAAGCTACTGGAACAACTATTGTAATCAACGAAGTTGATGAGCAAGGTGTTATCGAAATCTTGGGTACAGATCCTGCTGGAATTGAAGCAGTATTGGCTAAAATTAAGTCAATCACTT
>NZ_CAMLIX010000064.1 GCF_946479975.1 uncultured Flavobacterium sp. | reverse complement strand
CTGAGTCGTAATAATATTTTACTTTCGCCATATTTTAAAATACGCTATTTTTGCACCTTGTAAAATAAGTTAGACGAACAATATTGAAAAATGTTTCAATTGTTCGTGGCTTTTTTTGCAAGAATTAATGATTAGATATTGGGGCTATTTTATCATTAGATAATGCGCAAAGTAGGCAATTTATTGTTTTGAATTATAAGTTTTTTAATTTGAATTTTAAAATGAATGCATTATCAAATGAACTAAATTATCTAAGTAGCTAATTTTCAAATTGACAGAATAAATTTACACATTAAACAGATACATTTTTCTAATTCAAATATGAAATCACAAGACGTACGTAAACAATTTTTAGACTTTTTTAAAAGCAACGGACACTTAATAGTTCCATCTGCTCCAATCGTACTTAAAGACGATCCAACTCTTATGTTCAATAACTCGGGAATGGCCCAGTTTAAAGAATATTTCTTAGGAAACGGAACTCCAAAAAGTAAAAGAATAGCCGATACGCAAAAATGTCTTCGTGTTTCAGGAAAACATAACGATCTTGAAGATGTAGGTTTTGACACTTACCATCATACAATGTTTGAAATGTTAGGAAACTGGTCTTTTGGAGATTATTTCAAAAAAGAAGCAATCAATTGGGCTTGGCAATTATTGACAGAAGTTTATAAAATTCCAAAAGAAAATCTTTATGTTTCTGTTTTTGAAGGAAGTAAAGAAGATAACGTTCCTTTTGATCAAGAAGCTTGGGACATTTGGAAAACTCTAATTGATGAAGACCGAATTATTCTTGGAAATAAAAAAGACAATTTCTGGGAAATGGGAGATCAGGGACCATGCGGACCTTGTTCTGAAATTCACGTGGATTTACGTCCGGAAGCTGAAAAAGCATTGGTTACCGGAAAAAGTCTTGTAAACAATGACCACCCGCAAGTAGTTGAAATCTGGAATAATGTATTCATGGAATTCAACCGTAAAGCTGATGGTTCTCTTGAAAAACTTCCTGCGCAGCACGTAGATACCGGAATGGGATTTGAGCGTTTGTGTATGGCTTTGCAAGGAAAAACATCAAATTACGATACCGATGTTTTTACTCCGCTTATCGAAAAAGTAGAACAAATTACAGGTTTAAAATATACGTCTGATGAAGTTAAAAACATCAGCGAGGAGCAAAATAAAACCAATATCGCAATTCGTGTAATTGTAGATCACGTTCGTGCTGTTGCCTTTGCGATTGCAGACGGACAATTGCCATCGAATACAGGTGCAGGTTATGTAATTCGTAGAATTTTGCGTCGTGCAATTCGTTACGGCTTTACATTCTTAAACACAAAAGAACCATTCATCAATAAATTGGTTGAAGTTTTAGCAGATCAAATGGGAGAATTTTTCCCGGAGATAAAATCGCAGCAACAATTGGTTACCAATGTAATTCGTGAAGAAGAAGCTTCTTTCTTAAGAACTCTGGATCAAGGATTGCAATTGTTAGAAAATGTTGTGAATGAGACATCTGGAAATGAAGTTTCTGGAGCTAAGGTTTTTGAATTGTACGATACATTTGGTTTTCCAAAAGATTTGACGGCTTTAATTCTTAAAGAAAAAGGATTCTCTTATAATGAAGAAGAATTTGAAGTTGAATTGCAAAAACAAAAAACTCGTTCTCGTGCCGCTTCAGAAGTTTCAACAGAAGATTGGAACGTTTTGATTCCTGGAAATGTGGAAACATTTGTAGGTTATGATAAAACAGAAAACGAAGTAAAAATTACTCGTATCAGAAAAGTAGATTCTAAAAAAGATGGTATTTTGTACCAAATCGTTTTAGATAACACGCCTTTTTATCCAGAAGGAGGAGGACAAGTTGGAGATAAAGGAACGCTCGTTTCTGCAAATGAAACCATCGAAATTATCGATACTAAGAAAGAAAACAATTTGATTCTGCATTTTGCAAAACAGCTTCCAGAAAATATAGAAGCAGGTTTTGTAGCAAAAGTAAATACAGATTTAAGAACATCAACATCAAAAAATCACTCGGCTACGCACTTGATGCATTTGGCTTTAAGAAGCATTTTAGGAACGCACGTAGAGCAAAAAGGTTCATTGGTAAATCCGAATTATTTACGTTTTGACTTTTCGCATTTCAGCAAAGTTTCTGATGAAGAAATTAAAAAAGTGGAAGCTTCTGTAAACGCGCAGATTGAAGCACAATTACAATTGGTTGAACACAGAAATATTCCAATTCAGGAAGCATTAGATAAAGGCGCAATGGCTTTATTTGGTGAAAAATACGGAGATAATGTTCGTATGATTGAATTTGGAGAAAGTAAAGAATTATGTGGAGGTATTCACGTGAATAACACAGCTGAAATCTGGCATTTCAAAATTATTTCTGAAGGTGCGGTTGCGGCGGGAATTCGTCGTATCGAAGCAATTACAGGAGATGCAGTGAAAAACTTCTATCTAAACCAGGAAAATACTTTGGCAGAGATAAAAGAAACATTAAAAAATCCGCAGGATATTTTAAAATCTGTTGCGTCGCTTCAAGATGATAATGCAAAACTTAAAAAACAAGTTGAGCAATTATTGAAAGAAAAAGTAGGTGCATTAAAAACGGAATTAGAGAAAGATTTCCAAGAAGTAAACGGTGTTAATTTCCTTGCAAAACAAGTAGATTTAAGCATGGCTTCGACTAAAGATTTAGCTGCTGCGTTAGGAACTTCAAAACCAAATTCGTTTGTGTTTTTAGCTTCTGTAGAAGACGGTCAGCCAAATATTCACTGTTATATCGCTAAAGAATTAGTAGCAAGCAAAAGCTTAAATGCAAATGCTGTTATTAAAGAATTAGGAAAATATATAGAAGGAAACGGAGGAGGACAACCTTTCTTCGCATCTGGAAAAGGTAAAAACCCTAACGGAATTGCTGAGGCTTTGGTTAAAGCGATTGAGTTTGTTAAATAGATTCTAAGATACTAAGAAGCTTAGTCTTTAAGTTTTTTATCATTATAAACCCGACAGGTTTTAAAACCTGTCGGGTTTTGTTTTTATAAGGATTTTAAAAAAGTCCTTAAGTGTTATAATTATGGCTTTTTCAGGGTTTAATTTTTATTTGAAGGCTTTATCTTTCAAGTTAATTTAAAAACCATATTATCATGAAAAAGAATTTATTTTATTTTTTAGCAGTTTCTGCAGCGTTTTTAACATCATGTGCTAATGACGTGGTGGAAGTAAAAGACAAGTCAAAAGTAATTTTACCTAAAACAATAAAGTATACAAACTCAGTTGGAAGTTCAGAATTTACAATTAATTACAATAACAATAAAATTGTTAGTATAGTTGGTAAAAATGAAAGAACAGATTATACTTATGAAGGCAATTTTATAACTAAAGAAATTAAGTATAATACTACTGGAGGAAAAAAAGTAAAACTTACTGAATACTCCTATAGTTATAGTAATGGTAAATTAGCTTCAACAAATTTTGCTAAAAGATTTTCGGATCAATTTCCAAATGGAGATTATAAAGAACGAAGTGTTTACACATTTAATGCTGATGGAAATGCTGTAGTAAAATCTTATTACACAGATTTAAGTTCTGAAGAAAATAAAAATGAAAGAGAGTTAGAAACTGTAGTGCTTTCTTTTGATAATGGAAATTTGATAAAAAAAGTGTCTGAACTTAGTTTGCTATCAGGTTTACATTACGCAGAAACAAGAGTGGACGAATATAAATATGAATATGACACAAATAACAATCCTTTTAAAAATGTTTTAGGATTTGATTTATTAATGAAAGACGTATTTGTAAATAATGTTATTAAAACTACTATATCATCTGTTCTTCCTAATGGTTCTTATTTAAATACAGATACTACTAAAACGAATTATATTTATAATGTTAACGGATATCCTACTAAAGTAACTTCTAGTGGGGTGATAGAATATACTTACTAAAAATTAATTATATTAATTTGAAAACCCGACAGATTTTAAAATCTGTCGGGTTTTTGGTTTTATAATATTTCTCAATTTATGTCATTTCGACGAAGGAGAAATCTCCGTAAGAAGCTCTACAAAGTTTTGACTTTTGTTATCGAGTTATTTGTGCAGATTTCTCCTTCGTCTAAATGACAAATAATACGATTTATAGCGTCCAGCTTTAGCTGGATGAAACAATTCTACTATACGAGAAAGGGCTTTAGCCAAACATAACAGTTTGGCTAAAGCCCTTTTGTATAAAACTTTTTAATCTCCAGCTAAAGCTGGAGGCAATTCAAAATAAAACTTAGCAACTTAGAACCTTAGCATCTTAGTAACTTAAATAAAAACTATTTTCTCTCCCCAATTTGCTGGCGCCACATAGCATAATACAAACCTTTCTCTACAATTAAATCTTCGTGTTTACCTTGTTCGATGATTTTACCCTGTTCTAACACAAATATTCTATCAGCATGCATTACAGTTGAAAGACGGTGAGCAATTAGAACGGTGATTCGGTTTTTGTCTGAAATATTTCTGATAGTTGTGTTGATTTCTTCTTCGGTGATAGAATCTAAAGCCGAAGTTGCTTCATCAAAAATCAATAAATTCGGATTTCTTAAAATTGCTCTGGCAATAGATAAACGTTGTTTTTCTCCACCAGAAACTTTAATTCCGCCTTCGCCAATTGTAGTATTTAGACCGTCTTCGGCACGTCTTAAAAGTTTATCACAGCTTGCACGTTTTAGAGCATCATATAAATCTTCATCAGTTGCGTTTGGTTTAACGAATAATAAATTTTCACGAATAGTACCAGAAAATAATTGGGCATCTTGCGTTACAAAACCTAATTGTTTTCTAAGGTCTAGTAAATCAATGTCTGTAGAATCAATATCATTATAAAGAACTTGTCCTTCTTGTGGAGAATACAATCCAACGAGCAATTTAACCAAAGTTGTTTTTCCAGATCCCGACGGACCAACAAAAGCAACGGTTTGACCTTGTTTGATTTCAAAATTGATATTTTCAACCGCCTTAAATTTTGCTGTTTTATGTTGAAAGCTAACATTTTCAAAAAATAATTTCTGAATCGCTCCAATATGTTTTGGCGTTTTCGGACGATATTCTTTTGGAGCGCTTAATAAAGTTTTAAAATTCTCCATCGAAACTTTAGTTTCATTCAAAGCAATAATAAAGTTCCCTAATTCCTGTAAAGGCCCAAAAATAAAGAAAGTAAAAAATACCATTGTCAATAAATCTCCAACAATAATTTTTCCTCCGAACAAGAAATAATACAAGGCAAAAACAACACAAGTTCTTAAAAAATGAACGGTTGTTCCTTGAATAAAACTCAAACTTCTAATAAAACGAATTTTCTCTAATTCTAATTGTAGAATTTTGAATGTGTTTAAATTCAAACGTTTTTCTTCTTGATACGTTAATCCAAGACTTTTTACCAATTCGATATTTCGTAAACTTTCGGTTGTAGAACCCGCAAGCGCATTGGTCTGATTCACAATTTTTCTCGAAACAATTTTGATCTTTTTCCCTAAATACAAACTAATCACAGCGATAATAGGAGCTGTAACCAAAAATATAAGCGAAATTCTAAAATCGATTCTTGCGACATAAACGATGACGAAAATAAAACCGATAATAGTTTGAAAGATTAGCGAAATAGAAAGTGTAATTAATTTCTCAGAATCAATTCTAACCTTTGTCAGTTTGCTCAAAGTTTCGCCACTTCGCTGGTCTTCAAATTCTGCAAAAGGAAGATCGAGAGATTTCTTGATTCCGTCCGTATACATTTGCGCTCCAGTTCGCTGAATTACAACGTTGGTAAAATAATCCTGAAAGTTTTTAGTAATTCTGGAAATCATTGCAGCTCCAAGCGAAAGCCCAAGCCAGAAAGATAAAGATTTAATAAAACCTATTTCGTTTCCTTTGTATTTTGCCAGTCCAACTCCGCAGTCCTGCATTAGTTTTCCTGTAATTACTGAGTCTGATAAACTGAAACAGATGTTGATAGAAGCCATTATCAAAGCAAAAAACAAAAGCATTTTGTGTTTGATGATGTAAGTATATAATAATTTCATAAGTGATTTGAAAAAATGGAAGATGCAAAAGTAAGCAAATGTTTTAGTTTGTGCAGTCGATTTTTGTTATTTAAAAGGTAAATTTTAATTATCTCCTTTTTTACATTTTACCTTGCAAATTAGATAGGCGTTTTGGTTGAATTCTAAAGAGAAAATAATATTGTTTTAGATCAAATATTGTATATATTTGGTTACAAAAAAAATATTACAAAAATGAAAAAACTTTTATTGCTTTTTATTGGTTGCTCAGTAGCATCATGCTCAAATGATGAAAACTCATCTTCAGATCCAACAGATTTTACTATGCTTAAAACCATTTCATATATTTATCCATCTCCACAATTGGGTACAAACAGTAAAGCAACTCTAACTTTTAATGGCAATAAAATCGTTAGCAGTATTGATGAAGATTCAAAGACTTTATTTACTTATACAGGTGATCTTATAACCAAGCAAGAAGTATTTGATTTAAACCTTCAGGGAAAAGAAACTAAAACAAAAGAAGTAGTTTACACTTATGAAAATGGAAAAGTAAAAACGAGAATGTTTAGTGAAGATATTTCTGCTCAATATCCTGATGGAGAATTTATCGAGAAAACGGTTTATACTCATACATCTAATGAGGTAATTTCATACATAAATTATTCAGTAAATGTAAATACAAAAGCAGAGGTTAAAACTGACGAAGGTAAGTATACTTATAAAGACGGAAATCTTATAAAAAATGAGCGTACTGTTACTTCTGAAACTTCGACGCGAACATACGAATACGATTCAAAAAATAATCCTCTAAAAAATATTTTGGGTTTCAATTTACTTTTAAATGAAATCAGTGAGTTTGGTAAAAATAATGTTGTAAAAGAAACTGTATCTGGAAGCGATGGCACTTTTAGCTATTTGACAAGCTATATCTACAATAATAACGATTATCCTACTAGACATACCTCATACAGCAGTGACGCATCTATCGAGTATGAGATAGAATATACTTATTAATCTGAGTTTTGTAAATTACATTCAAGTTCAATAAAACTAATATTTCTAACCGAAAGAAAGGATTTGGACGAAAGTGGAATTTAGAGTGAAGCTACTTTATTTAATTATCAGATAGGTTTATATAAAAAAATCCAGCTTGTTTAAAGGCTGGATTTTTTTGTGCTCTTATTTAGATTTACCGGTTTTAGAAGACCATTTTACAACTCCATTATAAACCAGTTGAAGTTCGCCGTCATCTTTTAGCTGTAGCGTTGCTCCAGAATATTCAGAAGTATTACTTGTCCAAAGAATTTTAGTTTGAGCAGCCGATGTAACAGCCCCTTTTAAAGTAATATTACCATTAGATTCAAAAAAACAAGATGGCTTTCTTTGATAAGCAGAGTCTCCAACTTCCCAAATTATTTTGTTTTCAGTTAAATCTCTTATATGCAAAAGACCTGGAACAAACTCTAATGCGTATCTGCCATTTGGAGATTTTATTCGATCTTTCCATGGTAATTCATTAAAACTTTGCCCTGATTTCATTTCAGATACAATAGGAAAAGGATAATACTTATTAATTGAAACTTTATCAGTCTCAGATAATTCACTTTGTTCCGCTACGCTAACGCCATCTAATGTCAAGGATGCAGGAACATAATAATGCATAATAGATAAAGGATCATATGGGCTGTAATCATTTACATTAGGCTTGCCAATTATTTTGGAGTCAACTTCATCTTTTGACATTCCCATTAAATCCTCATAATAACTGTATACTTTAGGTAAATTCCATTTTATAGTAGAACTTGGATTTGTTGTTTCGTGTTTTAATCCTAACGCATGTCCAAATTCATGAAGTATGGTTCTTCTTGAACTTCGGTCGTCGCTAACAGGACCTAAACGCATTGAGGGCGTATTTTGATAAGTTAAATACGTGGGACTCTGGAGCAATTGACTTGAGCCTAAAGTTGACCAAGCGCCAGGTTTTCCCATATTAAAAGCTATTCTAATATGTGTATCTTCTTCTTTAGGGACAAATTCAAAATTCAAATTTGCATACGCTGTCCATTGAGCAGCATATTTTTTTACTATTTCCTGCTCATCTGGAGTTCCGTCTAAAAATTTTATTTTGATTGTTTGTCCTACTTTCCAGCGAGGATTATCTATAATTACAGCATCAGTTTTTGAAGTCGACAGAATGCTATCGTTCCAAATATCTGTGGTGCACATGTTTATTGCCTCTTCATTGGGTTTAGCATCTTCTCGGCTGCATGATAATGAAACTAGACATAGTGTGATTATACCAACTAAAAAAATTAATTTTTTTGTCATTTTTTGGATTAAAAATTTCAGCACAAATAAGTAGAATTATTATTTTAAAAAAAAGCTTTCAAAGTAATTATGTCTTATTATGATACAATTAAAGCTTATAGTGGAATAATTCAATCCCTAAGCAGTTTTAATTTGTAGGATATTTACTTTTAAAATACAATAATGAAAAGTAGTTTTTTTTATTTGCTGGCACTATTATTTTTACTGACTTCTTGTTCTAATGATAGTTCTAATGATTCGACAGTAATTTTGCCGAAGTCACTAAAAGTATCTTATCCTGGAGAATCTTCAAGAACGTATTCTACTGATTTTGTATATGATGGAAGCAGAATTGTAAGTATAAGTGATAAATTCGAGAAGATTGAATATGAGTATGACGGTAATAAAATTACGAGAGCTATACACTTTAAATTTGATGATAGGCAGCAAATCAAAACATCTGAAATTTTATTTACTTATCAGGAAGATAAATTAAGTACCGTAGAAAAGTTTTCTGAAGGTAAAATGGTAAAATACGTATATGTTTACAACAGCGATGGAACAATTAAAAAACAAGCTGTAAGCACAAATGAAAATAAAATAGATCCGCAAGAAGCAGAGTATGAAATTTTTAGTTTTGCAGAAGGAAATTTGACGAAAGGAGTTTCTAGTTCCGGCAATTCTTGGGGAATCGTTTCTACTTTCCGTTATCAGTATGACACCAATAATAATGCTTATAAAAATATTTTAGGGTATAATTTACTATTGGATCAGGGAGATTTTGGTTTTGAAATCAATACTTCTTCCACGAATAATTTAAAAATGTACAATTTATCTTCAAAAGGTGATCCAGATTTTGTTTTTGAGCCCTTTGCCAATTCTATGATTTACCAATATAACTCAAAAGGATATCCAGTTAAAAAAACAATCTACGATTATACCGAGAAGGCTATTCAAGTAATTGAATATTTCTATTAGCTAAAAACCAAATACTTTCTGTATTTGGTTTTTTTAATTGGTTAAAATTGATGAAATTCGTGTTTAAAAGTAAAAGCATGCAATTCAGAACTCAAATTCCAATTTTAAAAAGTACAAATCCGATCGATTACAATTCGAAAATACTTTCTATTGGTTCCTGTTTTGCAGAAAACATGGCAGAGAAATTCGATTATTTTAAATTTCAGAATGAAACCAATCCGTTTGGAATAATTTTCAATCCAGTTTCAATTGAGAAATTATTCAAGAGAGTTTGTAACCATGAATTATTTGGAGAAAAAGAAGTTTTTTTTCATAATGAACGCTGGCATTCTTTTGAAGTACATTCTGATTTAAGTAATGCAGACAGACAGGAATTGCTTGAAACACTTAATAAAGCAGTTACAGAAACCCACAAACAACTAAAGGAAGCTTCGCACATTATAATCACTTTTGGAACTTCGTGGATTTACAGAAGTATCGAAAGCATCGAAGTAGTGGCTAATTGTCATAAAGTGCCTCAAAAACAGTTTTTAAAAGAATTATTATCTGTTGAAGAAATTCAGAAAAGCATTCAAAACACGATTACTTTCATTCAGGAAATAAATCCAAATATCAATTTTATTTTTACGATTTCTCCTGTTCGTCATATAAAAGATGGATTTATAGAAAATCAAATAAGCAAATCGCATTTGTTTACGGCGCTTCACAGCATTTTAACAACTCATAACTCACAACTCATAACTCATAATTATTTTCCGTCTTACGAAATCATGATGGATGAACTCCGCGATTATCGTTTTTATGGAGAAGATATGCTTCATCCAAATCAAATCGCTATAGATTACATTTGGAAGCTTTTCAGCGAAAATTATATTTCAGAAAATGATTTTTCGATAATGAAAGAAGTTGACGAAATTCAGAAAAGTCTGCGCCACAGAAGTTTCAATCCAGAATCTGATCAGCATCAAAAATTCTTGGCAAATCTACAGGCTAAAATTAATCTCTTAGGAGAAAAATTACCTCATATAAAATTTTAATAAAAAACTTTGCGCCTTGGCGTCTTCGCGGCAAAAAAAAACACCTTTGTGTCCTTCCAAACTTCGTGGCAAGAAAACATATTCGGCAGTAAAATTTTAGAATAATTCCTCATAATTATGTAAATTGTTAAGGTTTAAATTTTACATTTTTGTAAAATGTCTAATTTCTGCTTTTTCAAAAGCAAATTAATCTAAAAGATTTTATTTTGGTATGAATAAGAAGCCCATTCATTATTTAAAAAAAACACTTCGTATACTGCTTTGGTGTGTGGGTTCGGTGATTACGCTTTTATTGCTTGTTATTATTTTAATTCAAGTTCCGTCGGTTCAGAATTTCGTTAAGAATAAAGCAATTACCTATCTTGAAGGTAAGATAAAAACCAAAGTTTCTCTCGATAAAATATTGATTAAATTCCCGAAAGATGTAGTTCTAGAAGGTTTTTATTTTGAAGACCAGAAAAAAGATACTTTACTGGCTGGTAAACGTTTAGAAGTAGATGTTGATCTTTTTAAACTGGTTAGCAGCGAACTGGAAATTAATTCTGTTTCGCTAGAAAACGTAAAAGCAAACATTTCTAGAAACAAAAACGGCGTTTTTAATTTCGATTACATCATAAAAGCATTTGAATCGAAAGAACCAAAAGTCGAAGATCCAGATGCCAAACCTTTTAAAATATCGGTTGTAAAAGTCAATTTAGATAACGTCAAATTCAATTTTAAAGATGATTTTGCTAAAAATGACATTGCGGTGAACTTGACACATTTTGATACTAAATTCAAAGAATTTGATTTGGATCAAATGAATTTTAATATTCCAAACATCAACTTAGACGGACTTAAAGTCGTTTTGGATCAGGATGTTGTGGAGAAAATTGCAGAAGTTTCGGTTAAAACCGTTGACACTATTTCAAAAAGGCCAGATTTTAAATTGGCTTTAGATAAAATCACTTTGTCTAAAATCGATATTTTATATGATAATAAAGACTCGAAACTGAATTCGGGCATTAGTTTAGGTAATTTAAATTTAATAGTAAATGAGATTGATATTAATAAACAGTTTTTGGATTTTGATACTTTTGAAGTTAAAAATCTTAAAGGAAATTTACGTTTGGGTGCAAAAGATAAGCAGATTCACACGCCAAAACTTGATTCAACAGCAATAAAACAAGCGGGTTGGAAAGTAAAATTGAACGAAACAAATCTTGAAAACATTGCTTTCAAATTTGATGATATGCAGTCAAAACCTAAAACAAAAGGAATTGATTACATGCACATGGATTTGAACAAATTCAATTTTAAAGCCGAAAAATTATATTACGGAAATGATACGATTTCTGGAAGTATTAAAGCATTGACCGTAAATGAAAAAAGCGGTTTGCAGATCCAGTCTTTAAAAACAGATTTCTTTTACGGACCTAAAAATGCGTCTTTAGATAATTTGTATTTGAAAACACCGCAAACGCTGGTGCAGGATAAAGTTAAGGCAGAATACAAATCTTTGGAATCACTTCAAAAAGATTTAGGAAATTTGGCTTTACATGCTAATTTAAAACAATCAAAAATTGGTTTCAAAGATATTTTATTGTTTGTGCCAGATCTTCAAAAAACAAATCCGTTTAAAAGTAATCCGAATGCAATTTTGTATGTGGACAGCCGTATAGACGGAAAAGTGAAAGATTTGAACATTTCGAAATTTGAAATGAGCGGCATCGGTTCAACAAAAGTTTCCCTTTCGGGGAATATCAAAGGACTTCCTGATGCGCAAAAAGCCTATTATGATCTGAATATCAAAAAGATTTCGAGTACATCAAAAGACATTAATATGTTTGTGCCGGCGGGAACAATTCCGAAAAATATTCAATTGCCTTCACAATTAAATCTTCAAGGAAAATTTAAAGGATCAGTTCAGAATTTCAAAACTAATCTGGCTTTAAACAGCAGTTTCGGAAATGCAAAAGTGGATGCTTTATTTGATCAGCGAATCAAAAAAAGAGAAAAATATGATGCACAGGTTTATCTTTTAGATTTCGATTTAGGCCGATTAATCAAAAACGATTCGATTGGAAAAATTACGCTTAAAGCGAAAGTAAAAGGAACTGGTTTAGATCCAAAAACAGCTAATGCAGCAATTGATGGTTTAGTGCAGAAAGCAGTTTTTAATCGTTACAATTATAAAAACTTAGCTCTAAAAGGAAATATACAAAACGGTTCTTTCGCAGTAAAATCTGGAATGAAAGATCCAAATCTGAATTTTGATTTAACGGCAAGCGGAGATACAAAAGATAAATATCCAACAGTAAAATTAAAACTGAATCTGGATATTGCCGATTTAGAAAAACTGAATCTGCACGCGGGTCCAATGAAACTTCGTGGAAATGTCGACGCCGATATTACAAACAGTAATCCAGATTATTTGAACGGAAAAGTGTTTTTGTCGAATGCTCAAATTTTACAGGACAAAGAACCAATTGTTTTAGATTCAGTTCGCGTAATTGCGTTTTCAGATCAAACAAGAAATAATATTAAACTTTCTTCTCAGTTTTTAAAAGCCGAAGTTGACGGAAAATACAAATTGACAACGCTTGTTGCGGCGATGAAAAAATCATTGTCGAAATATATCGATTTGAAAAATCCGAAAGTAAACGGAGAATCAGATGAACAAAGATTAGCTTTCACACTTTCTGTAGACAACGATCCGATTTTATTTAAATTGATTCCGAAATTAACAGGTTTAGAGCCAATTAAAATTACAGGAAAATACAATAATATAACAGATTCTTTAGAAGTTCACGGGACAATTCCGAGAATTACTTACGCAGATAATACTATTTCTGACGGAAAAATAAATATTGAAGCCAAAGAAGATGCTTTAGAATATTCTATTTCTATCGCTACAATCGAAAGCGGTTCTTTAAAAATTCCGTTTACGAGTTTAACAGGACAAGTTCAAAATAATAATTTGACTTATGCACTTGAAGTTCAGGATGCAAAACAAAAACAGCAATACTTTATTGCCGGTGAATTTAAAGCAGAAGATTCTAAAAACATCATAAAATTAGATGCAGAAAATTTTGTTTTGAATTATGATAAGTGGATTCTGGATCCGGAAAACTCAATTGAATTGGGAGACAAACGAATTTATATCAATAAATTCAATTTAAGTAATAACGGAAATGAATTAAAAATTCAATCGCAGGGAACTCAAAACAATCCGCCTTTGAAAGTTGATTTTGTAAACTTCAAAATCGAAACCATTATGAATATGGTTAAAAAAGACGAATTGTTGATGCAAGGTTTGATTAACGGAAATGCATTGGTTGAAAATGTGATGACGAATCCAACTTTTACATCTGATTTAAAAATTGATGATTTTACTTTTAAAGGAGATAAAGTAGGCGATTTAGAAATAAAAGTTGATAATAAAACTGCGAATACACTTGCGGCGAATGTGAGTTTAAGTGATGAAGGAAACGATCTTAAACTGAACGGAGATTATAAATTAGACGCTGGAACTTTTGATTTTGATGTCGATATCAACAAACTGAATATTGCGAGTATTCAAGGTTTCAGTATGGATAATATTTCTGAAGGGAAAGGTTATTTATCAGGGAATTTTAAAATTACAGGAAATACAACAACTCCAAGAATTAACGGAGAATTGAATTTTAACGACGCTGCTTTTAAAGTAACGCAGTTGAATTCTTATTTTAAAATTGGTAAAGAAAAAATCACGTTTAATAATGAAACCATTTCATTTGATAAATTCTCAATTTTTGATGAAAATGATAATGAATTGTATGTAAATGGAAATATCAAATCGGCAGATTTTAGAAAATACAATTTCGATTTATTGTTAGAAGCTAATGATTTTAGAGCCATCAATTCCAAAGCAAAAGACAATGATTTGTTTTACGGAGATTTATTTTTAGATACAAAATTAAACATCAAAGGAGATTTAGACAGTCCTTCGATTGACGGAACAATCAAAATCAATAAAGAAACCAAATTTACAGTTGTAATGCCGCAATCAGATCCTTCAATTGCTGATCGTGAGGGAATTGTAGAATTTGTTGATGAAGATAATATGTACCTAAAACAGACTGTTGAGTTGCAAAGTCAGCTGAATCAGTCTGAAATAAAAGGAATGAACGTTAATGTCGGGATTTCGATTGATAAAGAAGCCGAATTAACGTTGCTAATTGACAAAGCAAATGGAGATTTCTTGAATTTGAAAGGAGAAGCAGAATTAGTTGGCGGAATCGATCAGTCTGGAAAAACAACTTTGACTGGGAAATATGAGTTTTCAGACGGTTCTTATCAAATGAATTTCAACGGAATAAAAAGAAAATTCGAAATTCAGAAAGGAAGTTTTATTACCTGGAATGGCGAACCTACGATGGCGACTTTAAATATTACAGCAATTTATAAAGTTGACACGGCGCCAATTGATTTATTAGGAAATCAGTTGAAAGATAAAACAGTTGCCGTTCAAAATACATACAAACAAAAACTTCCATTTCAGACTTTACTGAAAATGAACGGAGAATTATTGAAACCAGAAATTTCGTTTGGAATTGTACTTCCTGAAGGAAATTATAATGTTTCTTCGGATGTTGTAGAATTGACGCAGGCGAAATTAAAACAATTGGAACAAGATCCAGCAGAGTTAAACAAACAGGTTTTTGCCCTTTTATTATTGAACAGATTTGTTGGTGAGAATCCGTTTTCAAGCGAAAGCGGTGGCACAAATGCAGAATCTTTTGCCAGACAAAGTGTGAGCAAAATACTTTCGCAGCAATTAAACAATCTTGCAGGAGATTTAATTTCAGGATTTGAAGTTAATTTCGACTTAGAATCAAGTGAAGATTACACTACGGGAACGATGCAAAACAGAACCGATTTGAATGTTGAGGTTTCTAAAAAATTACTCGACGACAGATTGAAAGTTACAGTAGGAAGCAGTTTTGGAGTTGAAGGAGAACGTGCAAACGAAGAAAGTACCAATATCGCAGGCGACGTAGCACTTGATTATCAATTAACAAAAGACGGCCGTTATATGGTTCGTGCGTATCGTAAAAATCAATATCAAGTTGCCGTTGAAGGTCAAGTTGTAGAAACGGGTGTTGCTTTTGTAATCACGATGAGTTATAATAAATTCAGAGAACTTTTTCATCGCAGCGAAGCAGAAAGAGAATTAATAAGAGAAGAGAAAGTTCGTAAAGAAAAAGAGAAGAAAAAGAAGCAAGAACAAAAGGAAAAAGAAAAACTGCAAGAGAACGAAGAAGAAAATCAAATTAAAGGAAATGAGCAAAAAACATAATCATATAAACCCATTTTATATAAAGTGTATCGCACTGTTTTCCTTGTTTTTTATTGTAGGATGCAGTAATACAAAATATCTTCCGGAAGGCGATTTGCTGTATACAGGTGGCTCTGTTACTGTAAAAGATTCGATTATGAAAAAGAAAGATCGAAAAGCTTTAGAATCTGAATTGGAAACTTTATTGCGTCCAAAACCCAACAAACAAATTTTCGGTTTACGACCAAAATTATGGATTTACAATCTTGCAGGCGAACCTAAAAAGGAAAAAGGAATTAGATATTGGCTAAGAAATAAAGTAGGCGAGGCGCCGGTACTTTTCAGTCAGGTTGATTTAGATTATAATGCTTCGGTTTTAAGAAACTTTACAGAAAATAGAGGTTATTTTAAGACTCGTGTAAGCGCAGATTCTACTGCTAGAAACAAAAGAGTTACGGCAGAATATACGGTTACGCCTAGAAAACAGTACATTATAAAAAGTGTGACGTTTCCTGATGATTCTCTTAAAATGTCTAAAATCATTGCAAGAAGCCACAGAAGAAGTTTATTGAAAGTTGGAAAACCTTATGATTTGGATGTTATTAAAGCAGAAAGAGAAAGAATTGATGCGCGATTAAAAGAGAAAGGTTATTTCTACTTTAATCCAGATTATATTTTAGCAAAAGTAGACAGCAGTAAAGGCGATCATGAAGTAAAAATCAGATTGGTTATCAAAGACGATACGCCTGCTAAAGCCTTAACATCATATAAAATAGGTAACATCTTCGTTTATCCAAATTATTCTCTTACGAATGACACTGCGGTTTACAGAAAAAAGAATATCACACAATATAAAGATTTTACCATAATTGATACCGCAGATACTTTTAAACCAAGAATTTACGACCGAACAATTTATTTTAAAAAAGGAGACGTCTACAACAGAAAAGATCATAATTTGACCTTAAACCGATTCGTAAATCTGGGAACATTTAGCTTTGTCAAAAACGAATTTAAACTTTCAGATTCGATTCCGAATACGTTGGATTCGTATTATTATCTAACTCTATTGCCTAAAAAATTCATTCGTGTCGAAGTTATTGGTAAAACAAATTCGGCTAGTTATACTGGTACCGAAATAAACTTGAATTGGAACAATAGAAACTTTTTAAAAGGAGCTGAATTGTTCACGGCTTCTGTTTTTGGAGGAGCCGATTTTCAGCTTGGAGGAGTAAATAAAGGAAAGAATATTTACAAACTTGGAGGAGAAGTTAGTTTGACTTGGCCAAGATTTGTTACACCTTTTAAGATTGAAGGAAATAGCGAATTCGTGCCAAGAACCAAAGCAACTTTACGTTATGAATATCAAAAAAGAACGCAATTGTATGCGCTGAATTCTTTTAATACTTCATTTGGTTATTTGTGGAAAGAGAATGTTAGAAAAGAACATCAGCTGAATGTAATTGATGTGACTTATGTGAGTCCAAATCATGTAACGCCAGAATACGAGGCAAGTATGCAACAGGATGAAGCTTTGCGAAAAGTTATTGAAAAACAATTGATTTTTGGTCCAACCTACAGCTACACCTATACGAACACGATGCAAAAACGTCGAAAAAACACCATTTATTTTAATGGTGAATTGGATTTGGCTGGAAATATTACGGGTTTAGTTACAGGAGCAAATTACAAAAAAGATGATGTTAAAACCATTTTTGATGTTCCGTTCAGCCAATATGTAAAAATCAAAACCGATTTCAGGCATTATTTAAAGTTGGGTAAAGAAAGCGAATTAGCAAGTAGGATAATAGTTGGAGCTGGATTTGCCTACGGAAACTCTAATACACTTCCCGCATCAAAACAATTTGTAGTGGGAGGAACCAATAGTGTAAGAGCTTTTAGAGCAAGGACTTTAGGGCCTGGTAGTTATGTTATTCCGCCGCCAATCAATAATAATTTTACGCCAGATCAATCTGCCGATTTAAAATTAGAATTAAATACAGAATATCGCGCAAAACTTTTTAGCATTGTAAGAGGTGCTTTATTTGTAGATGCAGGTAATATTTGGCTTCTAAACGCCGATCCGAGTAAACCTGGGGCAGAAATTTCAAAAAATTTCATGAAAGAACTTGCAATTGGAGCAGGAGCGGGGTTACGTTTCGATTTGTCATTTTTGGTCTTAAGAACAGATTTAGCGATTCCGCTTAGAAATCCAGCATTGCCAGACGGACAAAGATGGGTAATTGATGATATTAATTTCGGAAGCGGTTCTTGGAGAAAAGACAATTTGATTTTAAATATCGCGATTGGATATCCGTTTTAATTTTTTTTCGCCACGAATTCACGAATTAAATCTAATCTGTGTTTGTTATTTGTTTCAAATTTCTCAAATTTTAATTTGTGAAATACAAATATCTTATACTCAAAGTTATTAGCGAAAATTCGTGAATTCGTGGCGAAAAAAAACAAAAAAAGAAGTAAATTCGTCTAAATATATTTTACTAGAATGCAAAACTTGATCAAAAGAGCTATAGGTATAGGAATCATTGTTGTATTAATTGTTCTCGCTTTTAAATATTGCGAATTCAAAAAAGACGACGATTCAGGAATTGAATATAATACCAGTTTAATTCAGCAGCAGATACTTAACGTTGGAAAATTGGTTGTCACCGAAGGACATTTTTCAGAAGTTCTTACTTATAAAAACCAGCAGAAATACTTAATGGACATGGTTTCTTTTGAAAAAAAAGCGCTCATTATCGTGAATGCAGATGTTACCGTTGCCTACGATTTGCATCAAATGAAATATGATATTGATGAAAAAAACAAAACTATTACGATTTTAAATATTCCGAAAGAAGAAATAAAGATCAATCCAGATATCAAGTTTTATGATGTAGAACAAAGTAAACTGAATCCCTTTACAGGAGACGATTACAATAAAATCAACAAATCGGTAAAAGCAAATCTGGCTAAAAAAATCGAAAAATCTTCACTTAAAACAAACGCCCAAAATAGATTAATCAGCGAGTTGTCTAAGATCTTAATTCTAACTAATTCTATGGGTTGGAAGTTGCAATACAACGGGAAAACTATTGAGTCAGATAAAGATTTTAATACAGATTTGAAGCTTTAGTTTTGAGGATCAAAGGGACAAAGTTTCTAAGATTTTTTCACAATCTTGTCATTTCGGCGAAGGAGAAATCACACTAGAAATTCAACAAAGAATATCGTCAATCTTTGTCCGATATACGAGTGTGATTTCTCCTTTCAGTCGAAATGACAAAACAGAACGTTTTAACTTTCAGCAAAACCTTAGTGCCTTTGTGGCAAATTAGAACCATCAAAAATCAAATCCAATCCGCCAGAAATTAAATGCGCAACTTCCAGACGTTTTACTTTCAATTGATCCAAGTAAACCAAAACTTCCTGTAAAAGTTGTTTTTCATCTGAATCTTTTAAAAGTTCAGCAATTTCAATCGATAATAACCAATCGTTTGCATGATTATTTTTTAGTTTTTCAAAAACAGATTGCAATTCAGTTTTAGGGTTTTTATTGTTTCGAATATCACGAACAATTTCATATAAATGTTCCAATTCATCACGTTCGTCAGTATGTTTTGCTTTAATAGTTTTCGTTGTCGGAACGATATTTATCAAATCAAAACTATTCACATCGGCTGGACCGGAAAAAGCAGAAATCACTTTTTTACCAATCGCCATATCGTAGTTTCCCCATTCTGGCTGAAACAAAATCGTTTCGCCATACGTTACAGTACAGTTTTTAAAACTAATTAAGATGATTTCGCCGTGAAGATTTCTAGAACCCGTAATAATTTCACCTTCAACAATAATATTACCTTCAAACTCTAATTTTATCTTTTCGCCTTCAACAATATTGTAAGCTTGCAAGTCCATCGGACTCATATCTTCAATCGCCAAATTGAAGCCTTTCAATTTACCAATCGGACTTCCAAATCCGTCTGGATGTGTTAATGTTCCGTGGCCTACTAATTCTTTTTCACGGTTAGAAAGTGCTGTTTTTCCAGTAGTTTGAATGTAAACTGGTTTTCCTTCTTCTTCAATTACATTAGTGAAAACGCCTGAAATTTGTAAACCAGTACTCAATTCAATTGTTCCTAAAGCATTCGATTGAATTAGTTTTTTAATTCCTGATAAACCGCCAGTTCGTAATGCCATTTTATTGGCAAATTCTTCTAAAATCAAACTCAAATGAGAAAAAGTAGGCGTTACATAAAGCTGCGGTTGCAACTGCGTAATATCAAAATTCTGATTTGCAGCAGAAATATCATAAGGGATTTTCTTCACAATATCCGTCATACAATGCGCGCTTTCTCCAATTGATGAAAGCAATCCCGCACCATAAATTTTCGGATTTTCTACAGTTCCAATCAAACCATATTCTACTGTCCACCAATGCAGGTTTCGAATTTGAGCCATTTCAGACAATTCGCCCATATCATTTTGCAAATCGGAAACTGCTTTTTCAGCTTCGTCGATTTTGTCTTGTGGCGTATCTTCGGCTTCTTTCAAAATAGAAAGCAGACGAATCGCCTCGTACATTTGATAATCTTTATGAGAAGAAATAGCTTTACAGCCAATTTCGCCAAAACGTCTCAAATATTCTGCGTATTCAGGATTGGCAATAATAGGAGCGTGGCCTGCACCTTCGTGTATGATGTCTGGAGCTGGAGTATATTCAATATGTTCCAATTGACGGATATCTGAAGCAATAACCAATACATTATAAGCCTGAAATTCCATAAAAGCATTTGGCGGAATAAAGCCATCAACGGCAACGGCAGCCCAGCCAATTTCGCTTAGAATTCGGTTCATTCCATACATACTCGGAATAGAATCAACTTCGATTCCGGTTTTCTTCAATCCATCCAAATAAGAATGATGCGCAACTTTAGAAAGATAATCTACATTTTTGCGCATTACATATCGCCAAACTGCTTGATTGATAGGAGTGTAATCACTATAATCTTGTGGCTTAATAAATTGCTGTAAATGTTTAGGCAATCGATCTAAAAGCGGATTGGTTTCAATATTTGGATTCATTTCGAAAACGTTCTTGGTTAAAATGTAAAATTACGAATTTTAACCGCCTTTTTTGTGATAATAATCACAAAAGTTTTGTTCGAAAGAATGTTTATTGCGTTTTTGTAAGTTTTTTTATTTTCACCTCTTGCAAGGTTTTCAAAAACTTGTAGGTGTTTCAGTCCAAAAATAATCATACCTACAAGGTTTTGAAAACCTTGCAGGAAAAGAAAAATGTTAATTCGTTTTATCTATCTGATTTCTTAATTCATTTTCTGCATTCCTAA
>NZ_CAMLIX010000063.1 GCF_946479975.1 uncultured Flavobacterium sp. | reverse complement strand
ATCAACAGACAAAAGTCAGTTGATACGAATAATTTCTTCAATGGTTCGATCGCTTTAGATTATAAAATAGCAGATTGGTTTCATTTAACTTCAAGATACAGCTATAATAGAAGTGAAGGTAATTTTCAAAAAGAAATGTTTGCTACTTCTGCAACTTCATTAGTTCATACAAATGGTAGATTTCTTAATACAAATCTAGTTACTGCTCAAAATTATGCAGATTTAATTGGTCTTATTAATACAAAAATATCAGATGATTTTTCATTCAACGGAACAATTGGTACAAGTATCAATAATGGTAAAAGTGCTGGTGTAAATCTTGATTCTGGAATTGGAGCTGGTTTAGTTTATGCTAACATTTTTACTTTAGGAAACTTTGTTAACAATTCTGGGAATGTACAAACAGCATATCAAAGAGAAGTACAATCTGTGTTTGCTGCTACAACTTTTGGATTTAGAGATTACTTATTCTTAGATGCCGCTGCGAGAAATGACTGGTCTTCTACTCTAAGTAATACAGATACTCCTGGTTATTTTTACCCATCTATTGGTCTTACAGGTATTTTAAGCGAAATGTTTACAATGCCAGAAGCTATTAGCTTTGGAAAAGTTAGAGCTACTTATGCTCGAGTTGGTAACGACATTTCAGCATTTATTACAAATCCTACAGTAACAATTGTTGCAGGTAGTATTGTGGGTGCTAACGGACCAATACCTGGAACTACATTGAAACCAGAGTTAAAATCAGAGGTTGAGTTAGGTACAGAGTGGAGATTCTTAAACAACAGATTTGGATTTGAACTTTCATATTATAATTCAGAAACAAAAAATCAATTAATGACAATTCCTGCAGGATCTACAAACCAGAATGGTTACATTAATTATGTAATCAATGCAGGAAGTATTACCAATAAAGGATTTGAAGCTGTAGTATTTGCAGATATTATCAAAAATGAAAAATTTGGATGGAATACAAGTTTTAATTATTCTCAAAACAAAAGTAGGGTAAATGATATTCCTGCAGATCAGGGTGAGGGAGGAAGAATTACTCTTACAGATCCAGGATCTAACACGTATAGATATGCATTAATAGAAGGAAGACCTTTTGGAGTTATTGAAGGTGTTAACTTTAAGAAAGATACACAAGGAAGAATATTGATTAATGATGACAATACTATTCAAAGAACAGATTGGGAAGAAGTAGGAAATGCAAATCCTGATTTTATGTTAGGATGGTCAAATACTTTTAAAATTGGTTCATTTACTGCAAATGTTTTAATTGATGGACGTTTTGGAGGTGAAGTTCTTAGTTTAACACAAGCAATAAACGATTATAATGGAGTTTCTCAAGCGACAGGTGACGCAAGAAATGCAGGAGGTGTTAAAATTAATGGTGTGAAAGCAAGTGATGGTACTCCGGTAACAACAATGGATGCATTTGACTATTATACTAATACAGCAGGTAGAAATGGAGTTTCTGGCCAGTATGTTTACGATGCTACAAATGTTAGTGTAAGAGAGGTATCTGTAGGATATACTTTCAAGAAAGATAAATTGCCATTCGTACAATCTGCAACAATATCACTAATTGCAAGAAACTTATTCTTTATCTATAAAGATGCACCATTTGATCCAAATGTGGCGCTAAGTACAGGAGAAGGTTTACAAGGAGTTGATGTATTTGGTTTACCATCTACAAGAAGTATTGGTCTTAATTTAAACTTAACTTTCTAATCTTACAATCATGACAATAAATAAATTAAAAAGAACAGCAATATGCTTCTCTTTACTTGCAGCGTTTAGTTGTACAGATAATTTTGAGGACATTAATACAAACCCTGAAGGGGCTACAACAGGACAAATCGAGCAGGATTATAACAATATAAAAAGTTTGTTTAAACCTTCTTTTAGCAGAATGTATATTTCTGATATCACTTGGCAATATCAGATTCAGCAAAGCTTACAAGCTGATGGCTGGTCAGGATACATGATTACGCCAGTTCCTTTTGGAGCTACAAATAATTATGATTATGCGTTGAATCCAGGTTGGAATGGGTTTGCATGGGATACAGCTTACTTAGACGTTATCTCGAATATGTATAAAGTGAAACAAAGAGCTGAAGGTAAATTTGATCAGTTTTATGCATGGTCGCTAATTATAAAAGTAGCGCAAATGCAAAGAATCACAGATATGTATGGACCCGCTGTTTATTCTAAATTTGGTGATTTGGGTGCTGTTCTTTACGATTCTCAAAAAGACATCTATACACAAATGTTTAAAGATCTAGACTTTGCAGTTACAGAATTAACTAAAAGAGTAACTGCAGGTGAGGCATCAAGTTTTAAAGGAACAGATTTGTCAATATATGACGGTGATTACACTCAATGGGTTAAATATGCAAATTCACTTCGATTAAGAATGGCCGTACGTGTAGCTAAGGTAGATCCAGCATTAGCAAAAACAGAGGCAGAAAAAGCAGTTAATAATTCAATTGGAGTATTCAAAGTTAATGGAGATGTTATGAAGGTAAAACCATCTGTAAATCTTGATGTAATCGACGTAATGAGTCATTCATGGGTTGGTTTATTTATGGGAGCAGATATGCAGTCTATATTAGGTGGTTATCAAGATCCTCGTATCGCTAAATATTGGAATACTGCTGAAATTACTCCAGGACAATATGCTTCTGTTAGAACTGGGGTTACATATCCGTCAGGTACTACATATGCTAAATTTTCACAAACTGGACCTAGAACAAAAACTGGTGAAGTTACGTGGATGACTACTGCAGAAGTTTATTTCTTGAGAGCTGAAGGTGCGTTAAGAGGATGGAATATGGGAGGAACTGGTAAAGAATTGTATGAGGCAGGTATTGCAGCATCTTTTGAAGAAAATGGTGTTGGCGGGGCAGCTGCTTACGCTGCAGACAATACTAAAAAACCTTCTGACTATGTAGATCCATTATTTCCGGCAAATAATACGCCTGCAGTTTCTAAAGTTACAGTAGCATGGGGAGCAACTAATGAGGAGAATCTTGAAAAAATTATTACTCAAAAATGGATTGCAACTTACCCTGATGGTCAAGAAGCTTGGTCTGAATTTAGAAGAACAGGATATCCAAAATTATTCAGAATTGCAAACAATAAAAGTGGTGGGGTTATAAGTACTGAGTTAGGAGTTAGAAGATTACCATTTGCACAATCTGAAACAGCAAACAACCCTCAAGGAGTTGCGTCAGGAGTTGCCGTACTAGGAGGTGTAGATAATGGAGCTACAAGACTATGGTGGGATGTAAATAAGGCAAACTTCTAAGAGAAATTTATAATATTGAGTTTGGTTAGTAGTCTGGTATAGACAGCGAAAGCTGTCTATACTATTCTTTAAGCCAAAGTAATTACTCCAAAAAAAAGAAAAGAAATGAAAAGTGCTTTAGAAATAAAACCTGATATCAGTTATAAAAGCGCGGGAAAATTTGAAGAAACTCGATTTGAAAAAATTCACAACGAAATCTTCAAAAATTCTGTTGAAGCTTCTGTCATTGTAGCACAGGAAATTGCGCAGCTAATTCGATCTAAACAAGACAAAAACAAATCTTGCGTATTGGGTTTGGCTACAGGTTCTTCGCCTATAAAAGTTTACGAAGAACTGGTGAGAATGCACAGAGAAGAAGGACTAAGTTTTAGCAATGTAATCACTTTTAATCTGGATGAATATTATCCGATGACGAAAGAGAACAATCAGAGCTATCATTATTTCATGCATGAACATCTTTTTAATCATATTGATATTAAACCAGAAAATATTAATATTCCAGATGGTACAGTAGCAATTGAAGAAATCAATCAATATTGTATTGATTATGAAATGAATATTAAAAATGCCGGAGGTCTTGATTTTCAGTTATTAGGAATTGGACGTACGGGTCACGTTGGTTTTAACGAACCAGGTTCGCACATCAATTCAGGAACACGAATTATTACATTAGATCATATTACGAGAGTAGATGCTTCGTCTGCTTTTAACGGAATTGATAATGTGCCTAAACGTGCCATTACAATGGGGGTTTCAACAATTATGAGATCAAAACGTATTGTTTTGATGGCTTGGGGACAAAACAAAGCAGAAATTATAAAAAGAACCATTCAAGGCGATATTAGTTCTGAAGTTCCAGCGACATTTTTGCAAAATCATCCCAATGCCACTTTTGTTTTAGATCAGTCTGCTTCGGTAGAATTAACTCGTTTCAAAACGCCTTGGTTAGTTGGTGAATGTCTTTGGACTCCTGAGTTAAAAAGTAAAGCCATTGTTTGGCTTTGTCAAAAAACAAAACAATCTATTTTAAAGCTGACCGACCGTGATTACAATAACAACGGAATGTCTGATCTTTTGGCGCAGGAAGGTTCTGCTTATGATATGAACATTAATATGTTTAATATTTTACAGCATACCATTACTGGATGGCCGGGAGGAAAACCAAACACAGATGATTCGTACCGTCCAGAAAGAGCAAATCCGGCAAAAAAGAGAGTAATACTTTTTAGTCCGCATCCAGATGATGACGTGATTTCTATGGGAGGAACTTTCTCTAAGTTAATCAAACAAGGTCACGATGTGCATGTAGTGTATCAAACCTCTGGAAATATTGCAGTTTCTGATGATGAAGCTTTGAAATTTGCCGAAGTAGCCATTGATTTTGTTGGAGAAGGTAAAGCAGATATCAATTTCAAAGCTGTAATTGATTTTCTAAAAAATAAATCAGAAAACCAAATTGATTCTCTTGAAGTTCGAAAATTAAAAGGACTTATTAGAAGAAGAGAATCTTACGGCGCAACAAGATATATTGGATTAAAAGATGAAAACACCCATTTTTTAGATCTTCCTTTTTATGAAACAGGGCAGGTAAAAAAGAATCCGCTAGGACCAGAAGATATTGCTATTGTAAAAGATATTATTGCTAAAATAAAACCACATCAGGTTTTTGCAGCGGGAGATCTTGCAGATCCGCATGGAACACATGAAGTATGTTTGAATGCTATTTTTGCAGCATTAAAACAACTTAAATCAGAACCTTATATGGACGATTGCTGGCTTTGGCTTTACAGAGGCGCTTGGCACGAATGGGATATTCATGAAATAGACATGGCAGTTCCGTTAAGTCCGTCAGAAGTATTGTTAAAGCGTAATGCTATTTTGCATCATCAATCTCAAAAAGACCGAGTGATGTTTCAAGGTAATGACTCACGTGAATTCTGGGTAAGAGCAGAAGACCGTAATAAAAATACAGCCATTTTATATGATGAATTAGGTTTGGCTGAATATGAAGCTATTGAAGCTTTTAAACGATTTGACTACTAATTAATTTTTATAGATTCATTTGATAATGAATCGCATAACAAAATTCAGATTGATCTCATCGCAAAGTGAGGTAAAGCAGAAATCGTTCTGAGTTTTGTTTTTTTTAATACATTTAGGATACTTAAAAACTATCCAAACCAAAAAAAAGAAAAATGAAATATCTATTTGTCCTATTATTTGCAGGCATATCTGCGGGTGCTCAAATTCAGAAAGAGCAGCTCAATCTTATGCCTTGGCCTCAGAATGTCGTTATTAATGAAGGTAATTTTGCTTTAAACAAAAATTTTAAAGTCAATATTACAGGAAATCCAAATCAGAGAATTTTTGGAGGAGTAACGCGTTTCCTGCGCCGATTAGATGGTCGAACTGGTATATTTTTTCAGCAAGGATATATTGCAAGATTAAATGAAGTTCCTAATGCAGAATTACAAATCAATTGTACCAAGAGCGGTAAAATTGGTTTATACGAAGACGAAAGTTATCATTTAGATATTACTGCAAATAAAATTACCTTAAACGCTTCAAGCGATTTAGGAGCTTTGCATGGTCTGGAAACCTTATTGCAAATGCTGCAGAATAATGCTTCTTCCTTTTACTTCCCAGCTTCAAAAATTTCAGATTTCCCAAGATTTACTTGGAGAGGATTAATGATAGATGCTTCAAGACATTTTCAGCCTGTTGATGTCATTAAAAGAAATATTGACGGATTGGCCGCAATGAAAATGAATGTTTTTCACTGGCATTTGGTTGATGATCAAGGCTGGAGAATCGAAATGAAAAAACACACTAAGTTTATCGAATTAGCTTCGGATGGACTTTATTATACACAAGAGGAAATTAAAAATATCGTAAAATATGCCGATGAGCGCGGTATTTTAATTGTTCCAGAAATAGATGTTCCAGGTCACGGATCTGCAATTTTGACTGCTTATCCAGAAATAGGAAGTAAAGTAACTACTTTGACAGGAGGAACATCCGAAAAAAATATTGAAGGTACAGCAATTGCTACCTATGGAATTGAAAGAAATGCAGGGATTTTTTCTCCAACATTAGATCCTTCAAATCCTAAAACATATCAAATTTTAAGCGGTGTTTTTGATGAGGTTTGTCCGTTGTTTCCAGGTGCTTATTTCCACATTGGTGGAGATGAAAACGAAGGGAAAGACTGGGATGCAAATCCTAAAATTCGAGAATTTAAAAAGAAACACAACTTAAAAACCAATCACGAATTACAAACTTACTTTACCATGCAGTTGGCACCGATGTTGAAAAAACACGGAAAGCAATTGATGGGTTGGGAAGAAATTTTAACCAAAGATTTATCTAAAGAAGCCATTGTACATTCTTGGAGAGGTCCAAACGAAGGAATGGCAGCTGGACAATCTTTAGTAGATGCCGTTAAAAAAGGCTACAAAACAGTATTATCAAACGGTTATTATATGGATTTGATGTATCCAATTGCGAGTCATTATTTAAATGATCCAATGCCAAAAGCAAATTTAACTGCTGATGAAAAAGCAAGAATTTTAGGTGGAGAAGCAACAATGTGGTCAGAATTGGTTACTCCCGAAACGATTGATTCTAGAATTTGGCCAAGAACAGCTGCAATCGCCGAAAGACTTTGGTCGGCAGAAGATATTGTCGATGTTGAAAACATGCGCAAACGTTTAGAAACAATTTCTTTTCGATTAGAAGAATTGGGATTAACGCACATTCGTAACAAAGATGTCATTTTAAGAAACATTGCAAACAATCAAAATATTAAAGCGCTTGAAGAATTTTCATATGTAAGCGAACCTTTAAAAGGATATACACGTAACAAAGGCGGAACAGAATATCAAATGTATTCTCCGTTTACTTTATTCGCAGACGCTTGTGGTCCAGATGCAAAAGATGCTTTAGCGTTTGATGCAGCAGTAAATCAATATTTAGCAAATAAATCGGCAGAGAATAAAGCCAAAGTTGCAGCATTTTTCAACAAATGGATTGCGCTTCATAAAGACTTGACAGAATTGGGTAAAAACGCACCATTGGTACAGCCAATTCTGCCTTTATCTCAAAAATTAAGCGATGCTTCGCAAGAATTATTATTGGTTTTAGATAATAAAGCAGCTTCAAATAATGTGAAAAAATTAGTTGAAGATTGTAATACAAAAGATCATGCAGATGTTGAGTTGGCTGTTTATACAAGCTTAAAGAAATTAATTTAATTTTTTTGAATAATTACATAGTACGTTTTTAACCTACTACTTTTTTTTTTAGAGAGTTGATTATCTCTGCCATTATTTGGCAGAGGTAATTACAACTAAATATTCAAAAATGTGTCTTACAGAAAATGCTATAAATTTTAATTTGAAAATAACCAATCACGGAATAATAACCTTTAAAAACCAAATAAAAAGAATAGAATAAAACATGACAAAAAAGAGTATAGATTGATGAGTGTCCCAAGTTTATCATTTGTATTTGACATTAATTTTTTTAAAAATTATAAATAAATATCAATCACTACTATTTGCTAATGATTATGTACGAATCAGTAATAGTATAATATTTATCTATAGAATATAATTTGAGTTTATTTCCAATCGACCGCGGACTTCCAAACTGCAGTTGAGCGAAACCCGGAAGCCTTTAGGCGACTGTGGCCTAATTACTTATTTTCTATTAACTAATATTTATTAATTATGAAACATTATTACAGATTGCTATTTTTGTTACTGTTTCCCTTACTTGCGTTAGCCCAACCAGCTCACGGAAAAAAAGTAGTAGGGTATTATGCGCAATGGTCTATTTATGCTCGGGATTTTAATGTTCCGAAAATTGATGGAAGTAAATTGACGCATTTGAATTATTCTTTTTATGGAACAACTTATGATCCTGCCCATCCAGAGAATACAAAGTTAAAATGTTTAGATACGTATGCTGATTTTGAGCATATGGAAGGCGGAATTCCTTGGGATGCTCCCGTAAAAGGGAACTTTTATGACTTGAAAAAGTTAAAAGAAAAATATCCTCATTTAAAAATTTTAATTTCTGTTGGAGGCTGGACAAAAGGACAAGATCTTTCTCCAATTGCTGCAAGTCCTGTAGCAAGAGCAGCTTTAGCAGCAGATATGGCAAACTTTATTACTACTTATCCTTTTATTGACGGTTTTGATATCGATTGGGAATATCCTCTTTCGGGCGGAACTGACGGTACAGAAATAGTAAATGGTTCGCCTGTCCCTCCTCAAAAATATAGTCCTGATGATAACAAAAATTTGGTTTATTTATTGAAAGCTATGCGTCAGGCAATGCCAAATAAACTGGTAACAATTGCTGCAGGAAACAATGTTAGAAATGTTTCTAAACAGTATTTAGGACCAAACAACAGATCGCAATACGGTATGGCAGAAGATATTTCGACTTATTGCGATTACATCACGTATTTCGGATATGATTTTGGTGGAAACTGGTACGACAAAACATGCTACAACGCGCCATTATACGCAAGCGGAAATCCAAATGATCCTTTATACGGCGCAACACAATCAGAATCTTTAGACGAATTGACAAATCAATATCTAAATGTTGTTGGTTTTCCTGCGAATAAATTAATTATGGGACTGCCTTTTTACGGAAAAAAATTCGATAACGTTGCCACAAATTCAACCAACGGATTATTCGTTTCGGCACCAAGAGATGTTGTTGGAGGATGTACAAATCCGCAAAATCCAACCGGAACATGGGATGGTTCGGGAGCTTGTGAGAAATCAGGAAGTATCGAAATTTGCGATTTAGTCGGAAATCCAGTTACGAATTCACATGCTTATCTAGATCCAACTACCATGCTGGTAACGCCAGCTGCGGCATCTGCAGGATGGGTACGCTATTTTGACAATACTACAAAAGTTCCTTATTTATATAATGCAACTTTGAAACAGTTTATTTCTTATGAAGATAAACAATCAATGGATTTAAAAGTGCAGTACATAAAATCAAAAAACCTTGCCGGCGGAATGATTTGGGAATTATCTCAGGATACCAGAGGTTCTATTCCGAATTCATTATTAAACCAAGTTGATACTTCTTTCGGAGGTGCAGTTATCGGAACCGTTAGCATTACAGGTTCTGTAAAAAACGGATCAGCTTTAGTTTCAGACGTTACAGTAGAATTGCGCAATGCAAGTAATGTTGTGTTGCAAACTATAGTTTCTACAGCAGGTAATTTTACATTCAACAACTTAACTTCAGGACAAAATTATAGTGTTACAGCTGTAAAAGGCGGTTATACTTTTACTCCCGTAAATTTGACCAATGTAACAGTAAATCAAACCAACGTAGTTATAAACGGAACACAACATTTATATGCAGTAAGCGGAACCGTTTTGGACGGAACAACACCAGTTTCTGGAGTTACAGTTACAGCTACATCTGGCTCAACAGTTTTAACTGCGGTTTCTAATGCAAGCGGTGTTTACAATGTTACAGGTTTAGGAGCAGGTCTTACTTTTACCGTTACCGCTGCCAAAACAGGATTCTCTTACACTCCTGCATCAACAGTTTATAGCGCGATAAGCGCAAACAAAACGTTGAATTTTACACAAGGCGCAGCAGTTGTTAATTACACCGTAAGCGGAACAGTCTTAAACAATACAACTCCGGTTGCTGGCGTAACAATTACAGCATCTTTTACAGCAGGAAATATCACAGCCGTTACCAATTCGAGCGGAACATATTCGCTTAGTTTGCCTTCCGGCGGAAATTATACAGTAACAGCAGCTTTAAGCGGACAAACATTTACTCCAGCTTCTACAGTTTATTCAAATCTGAATGCGAATAAAACGTTGAACTTTGCACAAGATGTTGTAGTAACATCAAGTAAAATCAGTGGCACCGTTAAAAATGGCTCAACTCCGGTTGCCGGCGCAAAAGTAGAACTAGTTTTACCTTGGACAGATAACACACACAACTGGAAAAGCGTTATTGCAACCACAGACGCGCAAGGAAAATACAGTTTTGATAATTCAGTTATAGACGGTTATACACAAATTACAAGTTTAAAACTAAACAGCTGGTCAAACGGAGAAGTAAATTATTATCCAAATAATTTAGCCAACTTTGCTGTTCCTTCAAGCCCGACAGTTTACAACTTCAATACAAGTGCAACTGCAAAAATGGCTTTAGCGGCAGCTGCAAACTTAATCAGCGGATCTGTTAAAAACGGAACTACTCCGGTTGCTGGCGCAAAAGTAGAAATCGTTTTACCTTGGACAGACAATACACATAACTGGAAAAGTGTTTTGGCAACAACAGACGCATCAGGAAATTATACTTTCGATAATTCAGTTGTAGCAGGTTACGCACAAATTTTAAGTTTAAAATTAAATTCATGGGAAAATGGCGAAGTTACTTATTATCCAAATAACTTAGCCAACTTTGCAGTTCCAACAACGCCAACAGTTTATAATTTCAACAGACAAGCGGTGGTTGCAACTAAACCAGTTGTTACCATTACAGCACCAACAGCTTCGGCGATTGCTATCAATTTAGGATCATCAATAAATTTTGTTGCAAGTGTCGGCTTAAGTGCTGCAGATGCTACTACAATTTCATCTGTTGTATTTAGTTTAGACGGACAAACGATAAGTGCTACGAATTCTTCGGGAACTTATACATCAGTTTGGACACCGGCAGCAAATCAGTTTTCGGCTTCTCATACTTTAACCGTTACAGCTACTGCATCAAACGGAACAACAGAGGCAAAAACATATAGTTTTACATTAACTTGTTCAGGTGCAAACTGCCCAAATTCGGTACCAGTAATTACTTGGAATTCACCATCAAATACTACGGTAAACCAAAGTTCTTTTCAAGTTGTACCAATTTCGGTTACAGCTGTTGATAGTGACGGATCGGTTTCGGGAGTTACAATTACCATAAACGGTGGTACGTTTAACATGACTGCAGGTACAAATAATACTTATACGTATAATTTTACACCATCTGCTTATCAGGATTATCCAGTTGTAATTAAAGCAACCGATAATAAAGCGGCAGTAACTACCTTAAACAATACAATCAAAATTGCTCCGGTGAGCACGAATAGATTTATTCCGCTTCCTTCTAAAATTATTTTAGGATATGCACATTCATGGGAAAATGCTGGTGCTCCATTTTTATATTTTTCTCAAATGGTCGGAAGTAAGTTCAACGTAGTCGATTACTCTTTCGTAGAAACAGTGAATCGTGATGGTTACACACCAATCTTAACTACAAATGATAACAGATATTTGACCAACGGAGTTTTCAATAAGCAATTGTTGAAAAATGATATCAAATCTTTAAGAGACAGCGGTGTTCCTGTTATTATCTCTATTGGAGGTCAGAATGGTCATGTTGTTTTAGAAACTGTAGCTCAAAAAAATATTTTTGTTAATGGTATGAAAGCCATTATCGATGAATATCAATTTGATGGAGTTGATATTGATTTTGAAGGCGGATCGATGAATTTTAGTGCAGGAGCCTTAAGAGATATTTCTTATACCGGTATTTCTGCTTATCCAAGATTGAAAAACGTAGTAGATGCTTTCAAAGAATTAAAAGCATATTACGGAACTGGATTTTTATTAACCGCAGCTCCAGAAACACAATATGTACAAGGAGGATATTCTACCTATACAGATACTTTTGGTTCGTTCTTGCCAATCATTCAAAACTTACGTAATGAATTGGATTTATTAGCAGTACAATTGTATAATACAGGAGGAGAAAACGGTTTAGACGGTCAATACTATGGTTCTGCTAAAAAAGCAAATATGGTAACAGCCCTAACCGATATGATTATAAAAGGATATAACATTGGTACAACAGGAATGCATTTTGATGGTTTACCGGCCTCAAAAGTTTTGATTGCATTACCAGCTTGTCCAAGTGCAGCAGGAAGCGGTTATTTAACGCCGGCAGAAGGAATTAGTGCTATGCATTATTTAAGAACCGGAACTACTTTTTCTGGAAGAACTTATACTATGCAGCCAGGTGGCCCATATCCTTCTTTAAGAGGTTTAATGACTTGGTCTGTAAACTGGGATGCCTCTTCTTGTGGTAATTCATCTGAATTATCTAAAGCTTATGCAGCTTATTTTGCTGGACAAGCAACAGCAAAAACATTAGCTGTTGATAAAATCGAAGCCAAAAATAATACGATGGCTTATTTTAAAAATGATGCTTTAATGGTTTCCTCAGATACAGAAGAAATTGCTCAGGTTGATGTATTAAATGTAATCGGACAAGTTTTGGTAAGTCAGAGAAATGTTCAAAATAATAAAGAAGTGTTGCTTCAGAGTCATAGTTTTTCAAGCAAACAAATCTTTTTGGTTATTGTGACAGATAAAGCAGGAAATAAAAAATCGTTGAAAGTAGTCAACTTTTTAAATTAGTGTTTAAATGAATAAAAAATTAGAAATAAAAAATTGGGATGGTTAAAATTGAGTTTGGTTATTTATTTTTTAATCAATTTTTATTTCGAATAAATGCTGTGAACTGAGGTAATTTGTTATTTGGTTTTTGCCTCAGGAATCGCATTATGAACCTGACAATTTTATTGTCAGGTTTTTTTATGTTTAAAAGTGAGTCAGTCAAAGTATGTCATTGTGAGGAACGACAAATCTGAATGAAAAAAAATATTACTTTTGAAGCTCAATTATTGCAGACAATTCCATGAGAAAATCAATCCTTATACTAATTACATTCCTGATTTTTATTTCTTCTTTCGCCCAAACTAAATTCGGAAATCCAGAAGTTGATCCAATTCAAATTCAGAAAACGTACGAACAATGGTCGGTTTATCAGAATAAAAAAATCATGCTTTCGAGAGATTTTACGGCATTGGATTTTTCATCAAAAGAAATTTCAAAAGAAGCTTTTTTAGACCAACTGGCAAACGGAAATTTCATTCCAGTCCGATTAAAATCAGAAGCGAATGTATATGTTTATAAACTCTTCAAAATTCAGCCAAAAACAGATACAAGCATAAAGGCAACCATCAACCAAATTGGTTTTGATGCTTACAAAAATTATAAGATGGAAGGAACTGCCTTTCCGCAATTTTCATTCATAGATTTAAACGGAAATTTGGTTACGAATGAATCGATGAAAGGAAAAATCATCGTCATAAAATGCTGGTACATCCATTGCGCGCCTTGTATTAGAGAATTTCCGCAAGTCAATAAATTAGTTGAAGATTATAAAGATAGAAAAGATATTGTTTTTATGAGTTTAGCCGAAGATTCAGTCGAACAATTAAAAACGTTTCTGGCGAGAAAACCATTATCTTATTCTGTAATTCCAGATATGAAAGAATATATGAATACTGCTTTACAGCTGAATTCTTTTCCGACACATTTTATCATCAATAAAGAAGGAATAATTTCAAAAGTGCTTCCAAATTTTGAAAGTTTAGAAGTTGCTTTGGAGAAGGAAAGTAAATTGTAAATTTTTTAAACCATATAAGCTCATATAAGGGATGTAAGTTTTTTAGCTTGATAATGTTGTAGATTACAATTTTGCTGAATTTTAAGAGCATTTAAATTATAGGTTTAGTTTTAAATGAACTTACATTCCTTATATGGTTAAAATAAAAGATGTTGCAGATTAGAATTTTGAGTGATTTTAAAGCATTTAAATTGTAAGTTAGTTTTAAATGAACTTATTTCACTTATATGGTTTAAATAAAAAACTTAGAACCTCACTACCTTTGCAACTCTGAACCTTTTTCCGTACTTTTGCACCAAATTAATTAAAAAGACATTCATGTTAACAGTCAATAATTTATCAGTTCAATTTGGCAAACGAATTTTGTTTGACGAAGTAAATACCACATTCACTCACGGAAATATTTACGGCGTTATTGGAGCCAATGGTGCTGGAAAATCTACATTTCTTAAAATTATTTCAGGTGATATGGATCCAACTTCTGGGCATATTCACTTAGAACCGGGAAAACGTATGTCGGTTTTAACCCAAAATCACAACTTGTTCGACGAGCACACGGTTTTGGAAACGGTTTTGATGGGAAATAAAGTTTTGTATGCTGTTAAAAAAGAAATGGATGAACTTTATTTAGACTACAATGATAAAAATGCAGATAGGATAGGGGAGCTTCAAGTTCAATTTGAAGAAATGAACGGATGGAACGCGGATTCTGACGCTGCAGCGATGTTGTCTAACTTAGGAATTTCAGAAGCAGATCATTATACTTTAATGTCGGATATGGAAGGAAAAATGAAAGTTCGTGTGCTTTTGGCGCAGGCACTTTTCGGAAATCCTGATGTATTGATTATGGATGAGCCTACCAACGACTTGGATTTCGAGACAATCGCTTGGTTAGAAAACTTCTTGGCGAACTATGAAAATACTGTAATCGTTGTATCTCACGACCGTCACTTTTTAGATGCGGTTTGTACACATATTTCTGATATTGATTTCGGAAAAATCAATCACTATTCAGGAAACTATACATTCTGGTACGAGTCTAGCCAATTAGCAGCGAAACAACGTGCGCAGCAAAACAAAAAAGCAGAAGAGAAGAAACAAGAGTTGGAAGAATTTATTCGTCGTTTTAGTGCAAACGTTGCGAAATCGAAACAAGCAACTTCTCGTAAAAAAATGATTTCGAAATTGAATATTTCTGAAATCAAACCTTCTAGCCGTCGTTATCCTGCGATTATCTTCGATCAGGATCGTGAAGCTGGAGATCAAATTTTAAATGTAGAAAACTTGTCTGCATCTGTAGATGGAGAAGTTTTATTTAAAGATATTAACCTGAACATGGCAAAAGGCGATAAAATCGTTCTTTTCTCTAAAGATTCACGTGCAACAACTGCATTCTACGAAATATTAAACGGAGAAAAAACAGCAGATGCTGGAAACTTCGATTGGGGAATTACAACCAACCAAGCGTATTTACCAGCTGAAAACCACAAATATTTCGAAAATGATTTAAGTTTAGTAGATTGGTTGCGCCAATATGCTAAAACTGAAGAAGAGCGTGATGAGGTTTTTATTAGAGGTTTCTTAGGGAAAATGATTTTCTCTGGAGAAGAAGCTTTAAAAACATCTAGAGTTTTATCTGGAGGAGAAAAAGTACGTTGTATGTTATCTAGAATGATGATGGAGCGTGCTAACGTTTTGATGTTGGATGAACCAACAAATCACTTAGATTTGGAGTCGATTACAGCTTTCAACAACTCTTTGAAAAACTTTAAAGGTTCTGTAATTTTCACAACGCATGACCACGAGTTTGCACAAACTGTTGGTAACCGAATTGTAGAATTAACACCAAACGGAGTAATTGACCGTTACATGACATTTGACGAATATCTTGATGATGAAAAGATTCAGGAACAAAGAAAGAAGATGTACAATCTTTAAAATTTAAATCCAAAATATTGGAAAATCCAAATTCCAAACTTTGAGTTCTCAATAAAAAAAATCCCAAATTCGAATTAATTTGGGATTTTTTTATGTTTTTTACTTTTTAAAGAACCTTGCGAAGATCCAGATAATAATCGCAATGATAAAGATTACGATAAAGATTCCGACACCCATTCCGGCTTTAAAAATGTCTCCAATAACTTCACAGCTTGTAAATGAAAATAGTATAACGAATACCATTAACAATCTTAGTATTTTATTTTGCATGATTTTGAGTTTTTAAATTCAATATTAAAATTACTTCAAGAATCAAGGAAATGTGTTATAGAATTTTTGGGAAATGTTTTAGGATTTTGATTTATAATGATGAGCTACTCCCTTCCATTATTACGTTATGAATCTCTAGGTTATCTACTTTTGGATATTCAACATTAAATAATTTTATAATTTCAAAATTGTTTTCCAAAGATTAGCTTTTAAATTTTCTAAAGAATGATAATAAAAATATGTGCGATCAACTTTGCTTATTCTGGTTACTGATTTTATATAAAGCTATTCCTAGCAGAAAACCACTTACGAGACCTCCAATGTGTGCTGCATTGTCAATTCCGCCTGTTAATCCCCATAGTAAATTTATAAAAACATAGATCCCTATCATGATGAAAATACCTTGTTTGCCTGATTTCGGAAAAGCATTTGTTAATAGCAAACCGAGTATCGCGCCATAAAGCCCGAAAATAGCTCCGGATGCACCCACGCTTAAGGTGTTTGGATACCACAAAATACTAGCTAGACTCCCAAAAATACCTGAAAGAATGTATAAGACAAGATATTTTTTTCTGCCTAATAATGGCTCTATGAAAATAGCCGCAATCACTAAGCCCGAAATGTTTAAAAATAAATGCATAGCGCCACTATGCAAAAACATGCTTGTAACTAATCGCCACCATTCACCACTAACTGTTTCATATCTTCTGTTTGCGCCCCATTTAAGTAGTTCAGAACCACGAGGAGACAAGATGTCTATTCCGGAAAATACCATTAGCAAGAAAACGAGGATATTTAAATCAATCAATATTGAAGTTATAAAGTGTGTGCCTTTTGGAATAAGATAATTTAGCATATCAGCCAGATCATCATCATTTGGTTTTTTACCCGATTTGAATCGTTTCATTTCAAGTGCGCTATAATTTGGCCATATTAACGCGAATAATAAAATTGTGAATCCAATTGCAAAAGAACCAAAAATCCACGCTAGTTTGTTTCCATTTCTGTTTTCGTATTTTTCTTTAATCGGCTCAAGTATGATGAAATCTACGTTAATATCTTTATTTGTTCTGGCCTCGATTGCTTTAATGAAATTTTCTTTAGCCTCTGAAGTTGGAGTTCTTTCAAAATGATCTTGTGCGTAAAAGTCATATGTCTTCATTTTTTTCAGACATTCATTATAAAATATCTCGTATTTTTTCTCTTTTTCACTATCACTAATTTTGTTACTGATTCGCTCTTTAAAATTAACTCCGTACCAATATTTTGGTATAGTGGTGATTTTTTGCCATGACTTTTCTGTGATAGGCGAAACAAAATATACATCAAAATTCAAGTTCTGACCGTATTTACCACTTACCCTAAAATCAGTGTATGTACCACCATAGTATTTAGCAACAGCAAAATTGGTTAATTTATAATAAAGTGCTTTCTCCTTTTTATCAATATCATTAATGGTACTTAATTTCTGAAGTTTTCCTGTTGAAGTGGTCAAGTAATTTTGTGAAATCATCAGACAGGCGATAATTGTGACGGCGGATAGAAATTGAAAAAAGAAACGTCCGTTATCGTTATCTTTTTTGAAGGTCAAAATTCGAAATCTTGGTCGTAGCCAAATCAAAATTGGTATCCAAGGAAAAATCATTGGAATCCAGAGACACCATGTTTCATATTTAAAATCAAGGATTTCAAATTTAATTGCAAGCAACCATCTAAAAAGAAGAAGTCCAATAATTGTTGAGAAAGAAATAATGAGAAAAGTTGGAATAATGTGTCTGAGTTTTGTAATATACGTTTTCAATGACAAGGAGTATGTTTTTGTTTTTTTAAAGTTGATTTAAAGACTTGGCTAAAATAATTTTTTTAAACTGAAATGAGTTAAAAAAAACAAGTCTTTTCTTATTGTAAATAATATAGAGAGTCACCTCTTAATGAGATAGTGTAGAATAAGTTCAGTGAACTGGTGCACCAGCGTAATTTGCCAAATCAAATTTAGTGATGATAGATTTTAATCTAGATAATTATGGATTATCCAAGATTAAAATATTTCCAACCGCAACACCCCAACAAATAAATTCCAATTCCGTATATTTGCGTGACCAATCATTACAATTAATTATGAGCCAGAAAGTATTACTTAATTCAAAAGAAGTTACTATTATACTTCACCGTTTGGCTTGTCAGTTAATCGAAAAACACCTTGATTTTTCAGATACTATTTTAGTGGGAATTCAGCCAAGAGGCGTTTTTTTAGCTGAACGTTTAAAACAATTATTAGAAAACGAATACCAAGTTCCTGAAATTTCTTTAGGCTATTTGGATATCACTTTTTTTAGAGATGATTTTCGTCGTACAGAAAAACCTCTTGAAGCCAATAAAACTCAAATCAATTTTATCGTAGAAGACAAAAAAGTCATTTTTATAGATGATGTTTTGTTTACTGGAAGAAGCATTCGTTCGGCGCTAACTGCTGTTCAATCTTTCGGAAGACCTTCAGAAATTGAATTACTGGTTTTAATTGACAGACGTTTCAGTCGTCATTTACCAATACAGCCCGATTACCGCGGTCGTCAGGTAGATGCAATTAATGGCGAAAAAGTGATTGTAAGCTGGAAAGAAAATGATGGTGAAGATGTTGTTCACTTAGTGACAAATTAAATTTGGTTAATCGTGTAATCGGTTAATTGTTTAATCGATTCATTTCGATTACTCAATTAAAAATTATAAAAATAGGTTAACCGTTAAATCGTTTAACCGTTTAATCGCAAAGCAAACGATTAAACGACAAAACAAATAAACGATTAAACGGCAAAAAACGATTAAACAAATAAACAGTTAAACATTAAACATGAAAGAATTAAGCGTAAATCATTTATTAGGAATTAAATATATCAACGAGAATGATATTAACCTGATTTTTGAAACGGCAGATCATTTTAAAGAAGTCATTAACAGACCGATTAAAAAAGTTCCTTCATTACGAGATATTACCATTGCCAATATTTTCTTCGAAAACAGTACCAGAACCAAACTCTCTTTCGAACTAGCGCAGAAACGTTTATCTGCTGATGTTATCAGTTTTTCTGCAGCGCAGTCTTCGGTTAAAAAAGGAGAGACCTTGATTGATACTGTAAATAATATCCTTTCGATGAAAGTTGATATGGTTGTAATGCGCCACTCCAATCCCGGAGCGGCTTATTTTTTATCTAAAAATGTCAAAGCAAGCATCGTAAACGCAGGAGACGGCGCACACGAACATCCAACTCAAGCTTTATTAGACAGTTATTCGATCAGAGAAAAACTTGGAGATGTAGCTGGGAAAAAAGTAGTAATTGTTGGTGACGTCTTGCATTCAAGAGTGGCGCTATCAAACATATATGCTTTGCAAATGCAAGGCGCAGAAGTAAAAGTCTGCGGACCAAAAACATTGATTCCGAGATATATTGAATCGCTTGGTGTTACGGTTGAACCGAATTTGCGTAAAGCTTTAGAATGGTGTGATGTTGCCAACATGCTTCGTGTACAAAACGAACGTATGGATGTGAATTTCTTTCCATCAACAAGAGAATACGCACAACAATACGGAGTAGATAAACCGCTTTTGGATTCGCTAGGAAAAGAAATCGTAATCATGCACCCAGGACCAATCAACAGAGGGGTAGAAATCACTTCTGAAGTGGCAGATTCTGATCATTCTGTGATTTTAAATCAGGTAGAAAATGGTGTTGCAATTAGAATGGCGGTTATTTATTTGCTGGCTTCTAAGATACAGTAGTAGGGTTAGTTTTCAGTCGCAGTCGCAGTTTTCAGGCTCGCATCATTTTTCAAATTGCGCACAGTTTGTCATTTCGACTGAAAGGAGAAATCACACTCGTTTATCTACAAAGATTGGCGAATTACTTTGTCGAGTTTCTATTGTGATTTCTCCTTTCGGTCGAAATGACAAAAAAAATGACTAAATATTGAAGACAAAGTACAAAACTGAAAACCGCGACTGCGACCGAAAACTAAAAAAAATCTTCGTACCTTAGCTCTCAGAAAATCAATTTTTATATAAGCCCCTTAAATTAAAAAATGAAAGTAGATCAAAAAGGACATACCGTTACCATTAAAGATACAAAGGGAGATGTTAACGCTTTCCTTGAAAATGTAACGACGCAGTTTAAAACCTTTGAAAAACAAAATATTATAATCGATTTATCAGCTGATACTGCAATTACCGAAAAAGATTTAAAAGCTTTTTTACCGCTTTCTAAGCTTCATAAAAAAGCAAAAAAATCATTTGTAATTGTGGCTTCAGATCTTGATTTTAATGCTATTTCAGATAAATTAGCCGTGGTTCCTTCTCTTTTGGAAGCACACGATATTATCGAAATGGAAGAAATCGAAAGAGACCTAGGGTTTTAATTTTAGATTTTAGAGTTCAGATTTTAGATTTTTGAATGTTGAATTCTAAGTGTGCTTCAATCTAAAATCTTCAGTCTAAAATCTAAAATCACTAAATGAAATTAACAATACTTGGCTGTTACGCCGCAACTCCACGAACACTTACAAATCCGACTTCGCAGGTTTTAGAAATTAGAAATAGATTATTTTTAATTGACTGTGGCGAAGGAACTCAGGTACAGCTTCGAAAGAATAAAATTAAATTCTCAAAAATCAATCACATTTTTATTTCTCATCTTCACGGAGATCATTTGTATGGATTGATTGGAACTATTTCGACTTTTTCTCTTTTAGGAAGAACAACCGATTTACATGTTTACGGACCAAAAGGAATTAAAGAACTGATTCTGCTTCAATTAAAATTGACTGAATCTTGGACCACTTATTCTTTGTTTTTTCATGAATTACAATCGAAAGAAAGCGAAGTTATTTTTGAAGATAACAAAGTAATTGTAAAAACAATTCCGCTGAAACATCGTGTTTACACCAACGGATTTTTATTTCAAGAAAAACCAGCAGAACGAAAGTTGAATGTTGAAGCTGT
>NZ_CAMLIX010000062.1 GCF_946479975.1 uncultured Flavobacterium sp. | reverse complement strand
GAAGGGTTTCGGCCACCATAGGAAATAGGGCAGTAGCTTCGGTGCCTCCGGAAGAATCTAATTCGCTGGCGAAAGTCAGTTCGGGAAAAATGGGCAAACATATTATTACCGTTTCAGATGTAAAAGGTTTGAAAGTTGGTGATGTTGTCGAATTACAATTGTTTAATAAAGACGGCGAAAACGGTGAAATCATAAAAGATTTATATCAAGGTGCGAAAGTAAAACCGGGTTCGCATCATTGGAAATTTCCAAAACTTCCCATAGTGAGACAACAAGTTGAAATCACTAAAATATCAGGTTCTAAAATCACTTTAAAAACGCCTTTAACGATTTCTATAAAACCTAGTTATCAGGCACAATTAGTTGAATGGAAACATTTAAATGAAGTCGGAATTGAACATCTTCGCTTTACTTTTCCTGATATTCTGAGAGTGGCGCATCACGTAGAACCCGGAAATAACGGCATTTTCCTGACGCGTCTTTTCAACAGCTGGGTTAAAGATGTGAAAATCACCAACGCCGACAGCGGTATTCTAGCCGAAGAAGTTGCAAATGTTACCATTCAAGATATTACGACAGACGGTCCGCATTTAGCACATTATACTGTAACTTTAGGCGGCGTGCATAATGTTTTGGTTCAAAATCTAAAAATCTATAATTCGGCTGTTCATCCGTTAAGTTTTAACACTTTTGCGACTAAAAACGTGTATCAAAACTGCGAAATTTTTACAGATCCGCTTTTAGATCAGCATTCTGGAGCCAATCACCAAAATTTATTTGATAATATTACGGTCCACATAAAGGCGGAGAAAAATAACAGTTACGCCATATTTGGTGGCGGCGGCGCAGAGTACTGGAAACCTTCTCACGGACCTTTCAGTACATTTTGGAATTTGAATGTTCAAGTCGAAAATCCAGATGCCACAAAACCTGTTTTATTGTACGGAATGAAAGACGGCGCTTTAGCAAGAATTATTGGTGTTCACGGAAATACAAAATTCGAAATCAAATATGATATTGATCCTTATATTGAATTTTTGAATATGCGTGTTCAAAAAATTCCTTCATTGTATGATTATCAGTTAAGAAAGCGATTGAAATAATCTCGCGAAGGCGCAAAGTTTATTTGTTTATTAAAATGATTAATAAGTTCTGTTTGTCATTTCGACGGAGGAGAAATCACACTAGAAATTCCATAAAGTAAATCGCGAATCTTTGTCGAATCCCGCGTGTGATTTCTCCTCCGTCGAAATGACAAAAAAATGAGAAAAAACTTTGCGTCTTAGCGACTTTGCGAGACTAAAATAATAAAGCAAAAACTTTGCAACTTGAACCTAAAACCTACACTATGAAATACACGAGCGTCTTTCTAGTTTTACTTTTCATTTCAGGAAATCTATTTTCCCAAAACAAATACCGTCTCAAAAATTTCTCTACCACCGACGGGCTTTCGCAGAGTTCTGTCATTGCTATTCATCAGGATAAATTTGGGCAAATGTGGTTTGGAACCCGCGACGGACTCAATAAATATGACGGAAGTCGGTTTACTGTTTTTAGAAATGATGCTTCAGACAAATATTCCATCAGCAACAATGATATTTTGGCTATTGAAGAAGATAATTCTGGGAAAATATGGATTGGAACTTACAATGGATTAAACTGTTACGATCCAGTTTCTAACCGTTTTACAAGATATCTTCACACTCAGGCGAATCACACCATAAGCAATAATGCCGTTTGGAGTATTAGAGAAATTGGTGGAGAAATGTGGTTTGGAACTTCAAAAGGACTCACAATTTACAACAAAAAAACTGCTCGTTTCAGCTCTGTTTTTCATTCAGATGAAGACAATACTACCTTGCCAAGCAATAATATTCTAAGCATCTCAAAAACCAAAAAAGGCGAAATCTGGATTGGGACAACAAAAGGTTTGTGCCAGCTTACAAGTAGAAAAGGCGGTAAATTATCTTTTAAAAATTATCCTTTAAATACAGTTGATTTATTGAATGTACAGTCGGTTATTGAGGATCAAAATGAAAATTTATGGGTTGGAACAAAAAACAAAGGACTTTTAAAATTCGATATTAAACAAAAGGCATTTGTTTCTTTTTTAGATGCTTCAAAATATGCTGAAATCAACACCGACATTCGCTCACTGGTTCTGGATCAACATAGTTCTTTATGGATTGGCGCGTACGACGGAATCTACATTTTAGGAAAAGATAAAAGTCTGCAAAAAATAAACAACAGCAATAACAGTAACGGAATCGACAAAGTAAAATCCATTTTTATGGATAAAAAAGGTTCCATTTGGATTGGCTGTTATTATAAAGGCGTAAATCTGTGGGACGTTTCGAATGTTAATTTCTCAAATTACAATCAGAATTCTAAAAAGATTCCGATGAGTTTTGATGTGGTAAGTTCCATAATTACAGACAAAAACAAAAACGTTTATTTTGGAACAGAAGGCGGGGGTATCACGATTTACAATTCCTCTACTGAAGCTGTAAGTTACATCAACAGCAAAACGGGTCAGACAAACAAAAATGACATAAAATCGATGTGCCTTTCAGACGATCATATTTTATGGATTGGAACTTTTTCTAAAGGTTTATCGGCGTACAATACGATTTCTAAAAGAATTGAAGACAATAGAATTACTTCTGATTTAAGTGAATTATTAAAGGAAAGTGGTGTTTATTCGCTTAAAGCGGAAAAAAATATTTTATGGATTGGAACTTTTGGAAAAGGTTTAATTCGTTATAATACAACTACTAAGACTTTCGAAAGTATTGGCAACGATAATACAAAACCAGTTTTCCTAACCAATAATATACTGCGAACACTTTTGATTGACAAACAAAATTTTCTTTGGGTTGGAACTCAAAACGGATTGAATCGTATACCGCTTCAAAATTTCAATCCAAAAAAATATCAGATTCAGCATTTCTTTTACGATCATTCTTCTTTGTCTGGCGATGATATTTTGACTTTGTTTCAGGATTCTCAGCATAAAATCTGGGTTGGAACAAAAGCAAAAGGATTGCATTGTTTTGATGGAAAGAAATTCAACAGAATCAATCTTAAAATTGGAAATACGGTCATCACTTCTATTCATTCTATTCTGGAAGATGACACTAAAAACTTATGGATCAGCACCAATCAAGGAATTATTAAATACAATACCATTAAAAAAAATATTGTTATTTACGATCAAAAAGACGGTTTGGCGAGTAATGAATTCAATGATAATTCGGCCTTACGATTAGATTCAAATAAATTTTATTTTGGAAGTCCGTCTGGCGCTACATTTTTTGATCCCACAAAAATTTCATTAAATCAATATGCACCACAGGTTTTAATTACCGATTTAAACATTAAAAATGAAGTAATTAATCCTAACGATAAAAATGGCATTTTAGAAAAAAGCATCGGTTTTACCAACACCATTACCTTGGATTACGACAAGGCAAATTTCTCGATTAATTTTGCGATTCCGAATTACATTCGCTCAAAAAATAATCAATACAGTTATCGTTTAATTGGCTTAGAAAATAACTGGACGACCACCAAAAACGGAGAAGCCAATTTTGCGATTCAAAATCCGGGAACATACACGTTTGAAGTCCGGGGTGCCAATAATGACGGCGTTTGGAATCAGACTCCAACGACTTTAATGGTTGTTGTAAATCCTGCTCCGTGGCGCAGTATTTGGGCTTTTTTATTGTATGGAATCGTGATTGGCTTAGGTTTATACGGTTTAATCTGGATTATGAAATCGAAAACCAGATTGAAACAAAAATTGGAACTGGAATATCTGGAAACACAGCGAATTGAAGAAAACAACAAACTAAAACTAGATTTCTTTACTAATATTTCGCATGAATTCAGAACACCTTTAACTTTGATTTTAGGGCCTTTACAACAAATTCTTGCCGATTATAACGGAACGAACGAAATGTATAAAAAACTTCTCGTTATCGAAGGAAGCGCGAATCATCTTTTGAGTTTGATTAACCGTTTAATGGATTTTAGAAAACTCGAAAATCATCAGGTTACTTTGGAATCGGCAAACGGAAACATTGTCAAATTTACCAAAGAAATCTTTTTATCTTTTATTGAATATGCCAAAGACGGCGGTTACGATTATAGTTTCGAAACAGAAAATGAAGAGATTTTGGTTTATTTTGACCGCTATAAACTCGAACGTGTTTTCTATAATTTGATTTCGAATGCTTTTAGATATACTCCAAAAGGGGGTTCAATAAAAGTTAAAATCAATCAGGATGAGCAAAATCTTTTTATAAATGTGGAAGATTCTGGAGTCGGCATTTCTGAAGAACATATAGATAAAATTTTTGATTTATTTTTTGAAATTCCAATGCACAATCAAGTGCAGAAAAACTATAATAAAGGAACTGGAATCGGACTTTCGATTGTAAAAAATATTGTAGAACTTCATAAAGGGAAAATCAACGTTACCAACAAAACTTCTGGCGGTGTTATTTTTACCGTGACTTTACCGTTGGGGCGCGAACATCTTCTAGACAGCGAAATTATTTCTGATTTTAAAATTAGTGATGATATCGAACAATACAATGCACAACTCGAACCTTCTGAAATTATTGAAAATGAAGACATCGAAGATTTTATTGTAAATGAAGAAAAACAAACCATTTTAATTGTTGAAGATCATAAGGTTTTGAGAAAATTCATGAAAAACCTGCTCAAAAAAGATTACAACATTATTGAAGCCGAAAATGGAAAAATTGCTTTTGAGAAAGCATTGAAATTTGTTCCGAATTTGATTATCAGTGACGTAATTATGCCTGAAATGGTTGGAACAGAGCTTTGTTCTAAAATCAAAGAAAACCTTAAAACAAGTCATATTCCGGTTATTTTACTGACGTCGAGATCTTCATTGGTTTATAAATTTGAAGGCTTAGAAAGTGGCGCCGACGACTACATTAGTAAACCTTTTAATTTAATGGAATTTAAACTCCGTGTAAAAAACCTTTTAAATTCTGCCGAACGTTTACGAATTAAATTTTCAAACGAAGACAGTTTTGTTCCTTCAGAAATTACGGTTTCTTCTTTGGATGAAGAACTTTTGAAAAAAGCATTCAAAATTGTAGAAGAAAACATTTCAAACGAACAATTTGATATTCCGTTTTTCTGTTCTGAATTAGGCGTAAGCCGAACCATGTTATTCTTAAAAATTAAAGCTTGGACCAACTGCACGCCAAACGAATTTATTCATGAAATAAGATTAAAACGTGCGGCACAATTATTAGAACAAAATAAATTAACGGTTTCTGAAATTAGTTACAAAGTCGGTTTTAATAATCCGAAATACTTCAGCAAATGCTTTCAAAAAAAATACGGAGAAACTCCGTCGCAGTTTGCAGATAAATTTTATAAATCTTCTGCTTCAATTTAAAAAACCTAGTGTTTTAAAGGCTTAAAAAAGGGTATCTGTATTTTTAGATACCCTTTTTTGTATTTCTATATCGTTTTCGTCTGCTACATTTGCAGAATGAAAATCAAAAAAACAAGCTTCCTTTTATTGCAAATTATATTTGTCATTCTCATAATCGGGATGAGTTTATTGCTTTTCTACTTTATCTAACATTAACCTTAAAACCAAAAAATGAATGTTTACAGACCACAAAATCAAACCGTTTAAATGGTGTTTACTGGTATCTTTTTTACTGGTAAATATTGTGATGCACGCACAGGATCGAAAAGTTACCGGAAGGGTGACTTCCAGCGAAGATTTACTCGGACTGCCTGGTGCAAATGTGTATATTAAAAATTCTTCTGTAGGAGCTTCTGCAGATATGGATGGAAATTATAGTGTTATAGTTTCAGAAAAAAATGCTGTTTTAGTTTTCAATTTTGTCGGATTTCAAACTGTTGAAATTCCAGTTGGCACTAAAAACGTAATCAATGTAAGTTTAAAACCAGATACAAAAGCCCTCGACGAAGTTATTGTAGTGGGTTATGGAACTCGTAAAAAAAGTGACATTACAGGATCTGTATCGTCTGTAAGTGCAAAAGAGTTAACGGCATTTCCTGTTTTAAATGCAGAACAAGCACTACAAGGACGTGCGGCGGGAGTTTCGGTACAAACCAATAATGGTGGTGAACCAGGTGCTCCAGTAAAAATTAGAGTCCGTGGAGGAACATCCATCAATGCCAGCGGTGATGCGCTTGTAGTTGTGGATGGTTTTGCGGGCGTTGCCATGCCTGCGCCTCAAGATATTGCGTCTATAGAGGTTTTAAAAGATGCTTCGGCAACGGCAATTTATGGTTCAAGAGGTTCAAACGGAGTCATTATGGTGACTACTAAAAAAGGAAAACCAGGAAAACCAGTTATTGAGTTTAGTAATTCTACTTCGATACAATCTGTAAACAACAAATTGCATTTATTAAATGCCGATCAGTTTGCGGCTTATCGCAAAAGTTTTACTACGCATACACAAGGTCCAGCAAACTCTGACTGGCAGGATATTATTTACCGTGACGGAATGATTTCTAATACACAATTGTCATTTTCGGGCGGTTCTGAAAACGTGAGATATTATGTTTCTGGAACTTATTTTAACCAAGATGGAGTTGTAATTAATTCAGGAATTGATAAATACACAATTGTAGCGAATCTTGAAGCCGATTTGTCGCCTAAATTTAAAGTAGGTTTAAACACTTTTACAAGCAAACAAAACAAAGAAGGAATTATCAGCCAGACAGGAGCTGGAGGAACGGGAGCTGCAGGTGTAATTGCTTCTGCGTATCGCTTTATGCCTGATAAAGGAATTTACAACGCAGACGGATCTTATACGACTACAGCGCCAATTGGAGACGATATTGATAACCCGTACGCAACAGCGATGGAAAATATTCTGGAAACCGTTAATATCGTAAACAGAAACAATTTCTTTGCGCAATATCAAATCACCAAAGATTTGGATTTTAAAACGACTTTAGGTTTAACCGATAATAATTCCCAAACAGGACGATTTATTCCGTCGACTTTAATTGCGGGTAAAAATATCAAAGGAGAAGCTTCTGTAAACAATACCAGATTTTCTTCTTTCTTAACAGAAAATTACCTGACTTTTAAACGTGAAATTATCGATCGAGGGGTTTTAACTGTTTTGGGCGGTTACTCTTATCAAAAAAACAAAAACGAAAATTCGTATGCCGCTTCAAGAGGATTTTTAACGAATACCAATTCATATAGAAATTTGGGTGCAGGAACGGTCTTTTTAAAACCAGATTCAGGTTTATCTGAAACAGAATTGATTTCAGCTTTCGGAAGATTGAATTTTGATTACGACGATCGTTATTTACTGACCTTCACAGCAAGACGCGATGGTTCTTCAAGCTTTAGTAAAAACTACAAATATGGAACTTTTCCTTCTGGAGCAATTGGATGGAACGTTAGCAAAGAAGCTTTTTTAAAAGACAACAAAACCATTTCAAACTTAAAACTAAGAGCTAGTTATGGTGCAACAGGAAATCCTTCAATTGGTGCCTATTCTACCCTATCACGTTTTTCTGAAATTTATTATGTAAGCGGTGACGTTATTGTAAATGCAGTTCAAATGACTTCATTAGACAATCCGAACTTAAAATGGGAAACTTCTTATCAGCAGGATTATGGTATTGATTTAGGATTATTTGATAACCGAATCAGCATTACGGCAGATTATTATAAAACCATTACCAAAGATTTGCTTTTTAACAGACCGCTTCCAGGAATTTCTGGAATTGCTTCTCAGCTTCAAAATGTTGGAGAATTGGAAAATAAAGGATGGGAATTGGGTATTAATACCAAAAATTTTATTGGTGCCGATTTTACTTGGTCAACAAGTTTCAATATTTCTTCGAACAAAAACAAAGTATTAAAATTAGCAGACAACAAAGACTTATTGATTAACTCTGCTCCTGGTCATTTCCTAGCAACAGAATCTCAGATTTTATGCGTTGGACAGCCAGTTGGTTCTTTCTTCGGATTTGTCTATGATGGTGTAATCCAGCAGGGCGAACCCGTTTTACCTGGAAATTTTGAAACTATTGCAGGTGGAGAAAAGTTTAAAGATGTTAATGGAGACGGAAAATTAGATTCTCAGGACAAAACGATTATTGGAAATCCAAATCCTGATTTCATCTTCGGATTAAATAATGATTTCAGTTATAAAAATTTAGACTTAAATATCTTTTTTCAAGGTTCACAAGGAGGGCAAATCTTAAACTATACTTTGATGGAATTAGCGTCAGGAAACAACAACGCAACAACAGAAGTTTTAGATTCTTGGACTCCAACCAATACAGATACCAATGTGCCAATTAATGCTGCGAGAACTAAAAGGATTACGTCAAGATTTGTTTACGACGGAAGTTACATTCGTTTGAAAAACATTTCTTTAGGGTATAGTTTAAGCGAAAGCATTATTTCTAAAATGGGATTAAACAAAGTTCGTTTTTACATTAGTGCACAAAACCTTTGGACCATTACAGATTACCCTGGAACAGATCCTGAAACGAGCTACTTAAATGATACCAACTCCAGAAGCAACACCAATTTAGGATTAGATTATGGAGGTTATCCAAACGTAAGAACGTTTACGCTGGGTCTTAATGTAAAATTTTAGTCTAACAAAAATATCATCATGAAAAAATATATAGCTTTTCTATTTTTTGGAACACTCACCTTTTTTGGCTGTTCTGATCTGGAAGAAAAACCAACAGGAATTATTCGTCCAGAAAACTTTTTTAACAATACAGACGATTTACAAGCAGCTGTAAACGGAGCTTTTGCCAATATTGGCCACAATAATTATTGGGGAAGAGAATTTACGATTGCCTTAATGTTACGCGATGACATGTCTGATATTGGAGATAGAACCACACAGGCGGCGCGTATAGATGTAAATGATATGAGTATGAATGATACAAACGCACTTGTGGCCAACTTCTGGCCTCAGTCGTATGTTATTATTACAGCTGCAAATCAGGCCATTGAAGGTGCTAAAAAAACTCCCGGCGATCCCGCAAAAGTAAATGCAATTGTGGCGCAGGCGTATTTTGCTAGAGCTTTTGCCTATTATCATTTGGTTCGTCTTTTTGGAGATATTCCGTATATTGATTTTGTTGTAAATGATGTTTCTCAAATTAATTCCATGAGTAAAACTAAAGAAGCCGATGTTTATCCAAAAATTATAGCCGATTTAGAATTTGCCAAACAATGGCTGGAAGACAAGCCAAAGGTAAAAGCAGTTCCGGGAAAAGGTACAGCAGCAGGCTATTTGGCTTCTGTTTATCTGACTTTGGGAAATTTTCAAAAAGCGTATGACGAAGCAAAATATGTGATCACCAACGAAGCTAAATTTGGATTAGGTTTGGATGCTGATTTTCAGGATTTATTCAATGCCACAAAAACAGCCTCATTAAAAGAACCTTTATTCACTATCGATTTTAATAATTTAACCTCAGGAAATTACGGTCAGGATTATACCGCGTTTTTTACAGGCTCTTTAAAAGATGACAGTTATAGTTACGGACAAGGTTTTTCGGTTGCGGTTCCTTCTTTAAAAGTTTTCAACACTTGGGATCAGAGAGATTATAGAAGAGCCGTGAGCTTTGATACGATTATCAGAAAGAAAACTGGGCCGGGCGGTTCTTTACAAGTTTTTCCTTCAAGCGATAACGAAAAAGCACCACGTCCGCATATTGCAAAATATTTCCGTTTTCCGGGTAAAGCTGGAGCTAATGGAAGAACTTCGCAGCACAATTATATCACGATGCGTTTTGCAGAAGTTTTACTAACTGCCGCCGAAGCCTTAAACGAAATCACTCCGGGTACTACAGAAGCAAACGGTTACGTAAATCGTGTTCGAGCAAGAGCAAGAAATAAAGCAGGAAAACTGGTTTCTTTTCCCGCAAACGTAACTCCGGGTCTTTCTCAATCCGATTTTAGAAAAATGGTTATTGAAGAAAGACGATTAGAATTGGCTTTTGAATACGTAAGATGGTACGATATCAAAAGGCTTAAAATTGGTCCAGAAGTATTTGGTCCCGCAGGTTTAGAGCCACACGCTAATTTCGATTCAAATAGAGATTATTTATGGCCGCTACCGGGAACAGAATTAGCCATTAATCCGAATTTAAAACCGAATAATCCTGGTTATTAATTATTGAACGTGGATGAAACGGGTTTGCTATCGCAAAGACGCTGATTTAAACGGATTTTATTTTACTTGGTTTCACGCAGATTTAAAATGATTATAGCAGATAATACAGATTTAGTTTTCCCGCAGATTTATTTCTCCCGCAGATTTGGCAGATTGAGCAGATTTAATAATTGTCAGATGAAATAAAAAAAATCTCCAAAATCTGCCAAATCTACGAGAGGATAATTTTTAAACGCATTTCAAAATTAATCTGTTTAAATCTGCTTTAATCTGAAAAATCTGCGTGAAATAAAAAAATCTCTAAAATCTGCAAAATCTGCGAGAGAACATTTTTTAAACGCATTTCAAAATTAATCTGTATAAATCTGCGTGAAATAAAAAATCTGCGTGAAACCAGATAAAAAAATCAGCCAAAATCCTCGTCTTCGCGACAGCGAATCCGTACAATCCGCGTCCCAAAAAATCACAATATATATTATTTTAATATGAAGAATGTCAGTTTCATTCCTTTAATTCTGGGCTTTGCATCGCTGGTAACGGCATGCAAGCCTGGAATTAATCCTAAATCAAAAACTACTTCAGCAGCGACTGAAAAACTGGAAATACGTTACAGAATGTTACTCGATTATCCAGTCGATTCTATGTCAATGCCAAGAAGTATGAATACAAAAACTCTGGAAATTCGAAAAGTACCGTCAAGAGACTGGACAAGCGGTTTTTTCGCTGGAAATCTTTGGCAGTTGTACCGAATTACAGGCGATTCAAAATACAAAGAACAAGCTCAAAAATGGACGCCTTTCAGCAAAAAGGAAAGTGTCAACAATAATTCTCACGACGTAGGTTTTAAAGTATTTTGCAGTTTTGGAGAAGCGCTAAAAGTGGAAAATAAGAAATCATACGAAGCCGTAATTGTTAAAGGCGCAGAAACTTTATGCACAAGATTTAATCCAAAAGTGGGTTCAATCCGTTCTTGGGATTTCAACAAAGAAATCTGGGATTATCCCGTGATCATTGATAATATGATGAATTTAGAATTGCTTTTTGAAGCTTCTAAACTATCTGGAAATCCAAAATACCGTAATGTTGCGATCCAACATGCTAACACGACTTTAAAAAATCAGTTTAGAGAAGATAACAGCTGTTACCATGTTATCGATTATAATCCAAAAACGGGCGAAGTTAGAAAGAAAACAACACTTCAGGGTTACAATGATGATTCGGTTTGGGCGCGCGGTCAGGCTTGGGCAGTTTACGGATTTACAATGTCTTATCGATACACAAAAGATCCCGTTTATTTAAATCAAGCCGAAGGAACAGCACACTATTTTATGACGAATAAAAATCTGCCAGAAGACGGAATTCCGTATTGGGATTTGAAAGATCCGAGTATTCCGAATTCGCCAAGAGATGTTTCTGCCGCAATGGTCATGGCATCAGGATTATACGAATTGTATACTTATACCAAAAATAAAAGTTATTTGGCTTTCGCCGATAAACTAATGGCTTCGGTACAGACAGATCAATATATTTTAGACACCAAAATTAACGCGCCTTTTCTATTTGATCACAGCACAGGAAACTGGCCAAAACACGACGAAATTGACGAACCAATAATCTACGCTGACTATTATTTTTTGGAAGCAATTCTTAGACAAAGGGACAAAGTTGCAAAGTGACAAAGAGACAAAGGTTTTCAGCCTTTGCGCCTCTGAAAGTTTGAACCTTTGTTACTAAAAAAAAATAATCTATGAAAAAACATAATACTAAAATTTCATTTTTTGCGCTTTTTGTTTTGTTTCAAATTTGTCTGAGCGGTTTTGCTCAGACAAAAATGAACATTAACGACAATTGGCTTTATTTAGAAAATCATACTCCAAACCTCAGCGAAGCACAAAAAGCCTCGAACTGGGTTTTACTAAATTTACCACATACGTGGAATGCAGAAGATGCAACCGACTTAAATCCAGGTTACAGACGTGACGCAAGCTGGTATCAAAAGAAATTAAATATTACTCAAATTGATCCAAATCGTCTTTATTCTTTATATTTTGAAGGCTCAAATGTTACGACTAAAGTCTATGTAAACGGAAAAGAAGCTGGTTCTCATATTGGCGGATATATTGGTTTTTCTATCGATATAACAAAATTTATAAAAGAAGGAAATAACGACATTTTTGTACGAGTGGATAATAGTTATGATATCGAAATTATTCCGTCTCAAAAAAGCGATTTCTTTATTTATGGCGGAATTACACGCGATGTTTGGTTGGTTTCGAAATACAAAAATCATATCGAAAATATCAAGATTACAACTCCTGAAGTTTCTGCAAAAAAGGCTTCGGTACAAATTGTTTCATCCATTATAAATCCTGAAAATTCTAAAGATTTAGTATTAACGATAACTTTAAAAAATCCGAAAGGAAAAAAAGTAGCGAGTAAAACAATTTCAGTTTCTGATAAAACTTCTACCATCACTTTCGAAAACATCAAAAAACCAGAACTTTGGGATACCGAAAAACCCAATTTATATCGACTAACAGCTTCTCTATCTGAAAAAAATCAAATCAAAGACAGCGTTTCTGAAAAAGTAGGCTTTAGATGGTTTGAATTTAAAGATCACGGTCCGTTTTATCTTAACGGAAAAAGAGTATTGCTTCGCGGAACACATCGTCATGAAGAACAAGCCGGTGTTGGCGCTGCCATGAGCAACGAACAACATTGGGCCGACATGAAATCGATAAAAGAAATGGGGGCAAATTTTGTCCGCTTGGCGCATTATCCGCAAGATCCAGAAGTTTACAAAGCCTGTGACGAATTAGGTTTATTGGTTTGGGACGAACTGCCTTGGTGTCGTGGCGGAATTGGAAATGACGTTTGGAAAACCAATACCAAAAATATGTTAGCCGAAATTATCAATCAAAATTACAATCATCCGAGTATTATAATTTGGTCGTTAGGAAACGAAATGAACTGGCTTCCTGATTTTCCAGATGGTGATAATGCAGAAAAGACAAATGTTTTTTTAAGTGAATTGAATGATATTGCACATAAACTAGACCCAACGAGAAAAACGGCAATTAGAAAATATTATGAAGGTTCGCATATTGTAGATGTTTTTTCGCCTTCGATTTGGTCAGGTTGGTATTCTGGAAGTTACAAAAGCTATCAAAAAGCAATTGACGTGTACAAAAAGGAATACAAACATTTTATTCACGCCGAATATGGCGGAGACAGTCATGTGGGTCGTCACAGCGAAAATCCGGTTACTGGCGAAAATGTCATAAAAGCAGAAGGCTGGGAAGAAGCAATTGTTCAGACGAAAGTCGCAAACATTGCTCAAATTGGCGACTGGAGTGAAAATTATATTGTGGATTTATTCGACTGGCATTTGCATATTTCCGAGAATGATCCAACTTTTGTGGGAAATGTTCAATGGGCATTTAAGGATTTTGCAACGCCGTTACGCCCGGAAGATGATATTCCATATATGAATCAAAAAGGTCTTGTGGATCGAAACGGAGTTCCGAAAGATGCGTATTATGTTTTTAAAAGTTATTGGGCGACAGCACCTTTCGCATATATAGAATCGCATACGTGGACAGAGCGTCAAGGTCCTGAAAATACGCCAAGAACAATCAGCGTTTTTAGTAATTGTGAGAAAGTAACTTTATCCCATAACGGAAAATCGCTTGGAGAAAAACAGCGAAATCTTTCTCTTTATCCTGCAAATGGCTTAACTTGGGATGTCAATTTTACAAAGGGTGAAAATATTTTAATTGCCATCGGGAAAACAAAAGAAGGAAAAACAGTTTCTGATACTTTGAAAGTCAACTATCGTTTTAATAAAAATGATACGGCTTCGTCTTTACAATTGTCATCTAAAAAACTAAAAAATGGTAATTATTTGGTAACGGCTATTGTTATTGACAATAATAATTTACGCTGTCTGGATTATGAAGAAAGTGTTTATTTTCAATGTTTGAAAGGCGGGAAAACATTAAAAAACCAAGGAACTCCAACAGGAAGCGAATCAATTAAAATGGCAAACGGAAAAGCTTCGATTGAAGTGATTCCAGATGGTTCTAATACTCCGATTGAAATGACGGCTTTGAACCAGAGTTTTAAAGGGGAATATTTAAGAATTCCTGTTGAGTAAGATTTTATGCCACAAAGACGCTAAGACACAAAGATTTTTAAGTTTAGTTGTCATCCTGACGAAGGAAGGATCACACTAGAAACTCCATAAAGTAAAGCGCGAATCTTTGTCGAATCCCGCGTGTGATCCTTCCTCCGTCAGGATGACAAACAAGAACAGCAAAAAAACTTAGTGCCTTTGCGCCTTCGTGGCAAAACAAAAAAACAAATTAATACAAAAATGAAAAAACTATTAACCGCATTACTCCTAACCTCTTCCATTTTAGGATTTGCACAAAACCTAATCTCCAACGTTCCCAACCGAAATACAACTTCCTTAAACGGAACATGGAATTACATTATCGATCCGTATCAAACTGGATTTTACAGCTTTCACTTAGATCAATATGATAAACAGGAAAAGCCTGCAAAAGGAGCTTTCTTCAATAATTATCATGCTCAAAACAAACAAGAATTGGTTGAATATGATTTTGATAAATCGCCGACAATTAATATTCCAGGTGATTGGAATTCGCAGGTTGCGGAATTAAAATATTATGAAGGAAATGTTTGGTTCAAAAAATCTTTCGATTATAATTTGGGAGAAAAAAAACGTCTTTTTTTATATTTAGGAGCGATTAATTACAAAGCAGATGTGTATTTAAATGGAAAAAAATTAGGAACGCACGAAGGCGGATTTACGCCGTTTAATTACGAAGTGACTTCAATTGTACAGCCAAAAGACAATTATTTGGTGATAAAAGTCGATAATACGCGCCATAAAGAAGACGTTCCAACTATCAATACCGATTGGTGGAATTACGGCGGAATAACACGCGATGTGACTTTGATTGAAGAAGATGCTTCTTTTGTGGAAGATTATACCATTCAGCTGAAAAAAGGAAATTCAAATGTCATTTCAGGTTTTATTAAAATCAATAATTTAGAAGCTTCACAAAATAATGTTTCGATTTCGATTCCTGAATTAAAAATTAATTTTAAAGGAAAAGCAGATGCTCAAGGAATTCTAAACTTCGAAATTTCAGCTAAAAAAATCTCCTATTGGTCACCTGAAAATCCGAAATTATATGAGGTTTCGATTGATTTTAACGGAAAAAAATTAAAAGACAATATCGGCTTCAGAACAATTGAAACGAAAGAAGATAAAATTTTATTAAATGGAAAACCAATCTTTTTACGCGGCATTTCTATTCACGAAGAAAATGCCAAAGGCGGACGCGCCAATTCTCCCGAAGATGCTTTGCGTTTGTTGAATTGGGCAAAAGAATTAGGTTGTAATTACGTTCGTCTGGCGCATTATCCGCATAACGAAAACATCATTCGCGAAGCCGACAAAATGGGATTAATGGTTTGGGAAGAGATTCCGGTGTATTGGACTGTAGAATTTACAAATGAAAACACGTATAAAAACGCTGAAGATCAGTTAACTGCTTCTATCACCCGAGACAAAAACAGAGCGAGTATTATTATATGGTCTATGGCAAATGAAACTCCGATTTCTGATGCCAGAAATACTTTCATTAAAAATTTAGCATCACATACGAGAATGTTAGATAATACGAGATTAGTCAGCGCTGCTTTATTGACTAAAAAAGAGACGATTGATGATCCAATTGGGGAAGATTTAGATATTGTAGCTTTCAATCAATATCTAGGCTGGTACGGTGGCAATTTGGAAGATGCTGAAAAAATCGTTTGGAAATCAAAATACAACAAACCAATTGTAGTTTCTGAATTTGGTGGTGATGCTAAAGCGGGTTTTCACGGTGAGAAAAACGAACGCTGGACAGAGGAATATCAGGAATATTTATACATCCAGAATTTAAAAATGATAGAAAAGATTCCACATTTAAGCGGAACAAGTCCGTGGATTTTGGTTGATTTTAGATCTCCAAAAAGATTGCTTCCAGGAATTCAGGACGGTTACAATCGTAAAGGCTTAATTTCTAATGATGGTGAAAAGAAAAAAGCGTTTTACATTATGCAGAATTGGTACGCGAAAAAGAAAACAGAATATTAAACACAACAAATATCGCAATACGTTAGATGCACTGCTGTGCGTCTCTACAGAAAATTGGAACGGACATAAAATTAGGACGTCTTACAAAATGACAAAAAAATTAATATTATTATCAATTCATTAACAAAAAACAAACTGTAAATTATATGATTTTTCTTCATTATTAACTTACTTTGTAGTATTCTAAAAATTGTAATCCTATGAAAAAAATTTATTTACTTGCAGTTACATTGTTTGCTGCTTTTACAGTTCAGGCTCAAGATGTGGTTAAATTTGCTCCATTAGACAATAGTCCTGTTGATATTTCTTATTTCCCAAACAAAGCGGTAAAATTCAAAAAGACAGATACGCCAAATCCGGTTGTAAAAGTTATTTACGCAAGACCTTCTGTAAAAGGAAGAACTATTTTTGGTGATGTTGTAAAGTTTGGTGAAATCTGGAGAGTTGGCGCTAACGAAAATACAGAAATCAAATTCTACAAAGATGTAACTATCGGCGGTAAAAAAGTTCCTGCAGGATACTACAGCTTATTTGCTATTCCAGAAAAAGACAAATGGACCATCATCATCAACAAAGAATTAGATTTATGGGGTGGTTATGCTTATGATGAAAAGAAAGATGTTGTAAGAGTTTCAGTTCCAGTTAAATCGGTTTCTGAGGTTATTGAAGCTTTATCAATTGCTTTTACAACTCAAGGTAACGTAGCAAATTTAGTTATTGGATGGGATAAAACTACGGTTGAATTGCCTATTACGGTTAAATAAGTTTTAATGATATATGCCACGAAGGCACAAAGTCGCAAAGTTTTTTTAAGCTTTGCGATTTTTTTTTCTCGCAAAGTCGCGGAGACGCAAAGTTTATTTCAAAAAAAAACAACCATATAAGTCATATAAGGAATTTTAAGTTTTCTCTTAATTGAACTTATATCACTTATATGGTTTAAAAAACTTTGCGCCTCTGCGACTTCGCGAGATTTTTCATAAAACAAAAAAATCCCTTTAAGATTATACTCTCAAAGAGATTCTTGTAATTGTTTTTTATGCTTAAACCTTTGCGGTTTCTATAATCTTATCCAATGTAATCGGCAAGTCACGAACACGCTTTCCTGTGGCATTAAAAACGGCATTTGCAATTGCAGGAGCCATTCCGACCAAAGCTGTTTCTCCAAGACCTTTTGTTCCCATCGGATTACTGATTGGATCTTTTTTGTTTACGAAAAACACTTCCTGCTTTTCAATATCTGCGTTTACAGGAACATGATAATCGGCGAAGTTATTATTGATTGGACGACCAAAACGATGATCGATTTCTAGAGCTTCCATTAATCCCATTCCGATTCCGCCAACAGCGCCACCAAACATTTGTCCCGCAGAAGTCTTCTGACTAATAACGGTTCCAATATCCGCACAAGAAACTACATGCGCCAATCTTATTTTACCCAAATTCGGATTCACTAACACTTTTACAAAATGAACTGAAAACGAATAAATCGAATATTTTTTTGCTTCTTCTGCACCTTTAGAAAGTGTTTCTGCTTCAAAATCTTCCAATTTATTACCGCTTATCAAAGAAGCCAATGTTACTGATTTTGATTTATTCTGCTTAGAAAAAATTATTCCATTTTCAAAAGTTAAATCGGTAACTGGAATCCCTTTTAAAGCTGCATTTTGACTTGCTAATCCGACCACTTTGCTAATCAACAAATTACACGCGTCATGAACAGCAGAACCAACAGACGAAGTAGTTGCAGATCCACCTTGCGTAGGACCTTTTGGCAGACCACTTTTACCCATTTCAATGATCACGTTTTCTGATGGCAATCCAGTAATTTCAGCGCCAATTGCTGTCATCATCGTTGCTGTTCCGGGTCCCATATCGTTAACACTACATTGGAGAACCAAATTTCCGTCAGCCAAAAATTTTGCTTTTACAGAAGTTGCATTTCTGTAACTTCCAAAAGTTCCCGTTCCCATTCCGTAACCTACAAGCCAGTCTCCTTCTTTTACAGAACCAGGTTCATTTTTACGGTTTTTCCATCCAATTCGTTCCATACCGCCTTCGTAACATTCCAAAAGAAATTTACTGCTCCACGGTTTATTTTGTTCTAAATCTTTTTCGGCGTAATTGCGTTTTCTGAATTCAATTGGGTCTAAATTTAATTTATAAGCCATTTCATCCATTGCTGATTCTAAGGCGAACGAACCCGTTGCTTCGCCAGGACCACGCATCCAAATTGGCGTACAAGTGTCTAAAGGCACAATTCTATAGCGTGTCGAAACATTCGAGCAATCGTAAATAAATCTAGACATGTTTACCGTTCCTTCCATAAAGTCTTCATAACTCGAAGTCATTGCCACAGCTTCATGCGTTAAACCAGTCAGTTTTCCTTCTTTTGTAGCGCCCAATCCCATTTTTTGAATGGTGTAAGGTCTGAAACCAACATTGGTAAACATTTGTTCGCGGTGTAAAACCAATTTTACGGGACGATTTAATTTTTTCGCGCCAATTAAAGCAGCAATTTCATACGGCCAAGTGTGTAATCCCATTCCGAATGCACCTCCCAAATATTCAGCATTTACCTGAACATCTTCAACTGGAACACCAAAAACTCCTGCAATACTTTTACGCGTTCCTTCGACACCTTGACTTTTTGTGTATACGGTTGGTTTATTTCCGTCCCATTTGGCAATAATATTGGCTAATTCCATTGGGTTATGAACCTCAGTTGGAATTGTATATTCTGTTTCCAGAACTACCTCAGCATTTTTATAGCCGTCATGTTCACCACGATGATAATCGTTTCCTTTATCTGTTTCTACTTTTTTCTCTTTATCAGCCGCTTTTTTAAGTTCAGTCGAATGTTCTTCTTTTAAATAATCTGCTTTAATGAGACTTGCCGCGTATTGCATACGTTCGAAAGTGTCAGCAATTACCAAAGCAATGGGCTGATCGTAATACAAAACCGAATCATCTTTAAAAATCTGAAGCGGCTGCCCAAAATTATGTTTGTCTTTTGCTTTTTGATAACCAGAAGGTTTGTCCACATTCAAATGCGTAATCACCGCCAGAACTCCCGGCGCCCATTCTGCTTTTTTGGTATCAATGGTTTTTATTCTACCTTTTGCAATCGTACTTCCCACAAGGCAGGCATACACCACACCCGGCGTTTTATATTCTGCTGAATAAGTTGCAGTGCCCGTTACTTTCGCAAATCCGTCAACTCTATTAATATTACTTGTCTTGCTCATAATTTAATTATTTTGATGCTGCTATTGTAAGTGCTTCTTTTACTGCATTTCCTCCAAGCGTAAGTTTAAAATCATTTTCGCCATAACCTCTGGCGCCTTTCATAGACAAATCGCCTGCTTGTTTAAATAGATCTTCAGACACTGTTTTTCCTTTTAAGAACTTTTCAGTTTCAGTCAGTCGCCACGGTTTATGTGCCACACCGCCCATTGCCAGTCTGACATCATTGATCGTATTATTTTTTATATCCAAAGCCACAGCAACAGATACCAATGCAAAAGCATAACTCGTTCTGTCACGTACTTTTAGGTAATGAATATTTTTAGTGAAATTATTATCTGGAATTTCTACAAAAGTTATCAATTCCCTTTCATCCAGTTTGTTGTCTTTTTCAGGCGTATTTCCTGGAAGACGGTGAAAATCTGTAAAATCAAGTTCGCGCTTTCCTTTTGGACCTTCCACCAAAACTTTCGCGTCAAGCGCTGCCAAAGCCACACACATATCACTTGGATGCACGGCAATGCAACTATCTGAAGTGCCAAAAACGGCGTGCATTCTGTTTGAACCGCCAATTGCTCCGCAGCCACTTTTTGGGACACGTTTGTTGCAAGGCATATCGATATTATAAAAATAAGAACAACGAGTGCGTTGCAGCATATTTCCTCCAACGGTTGCCATATGTCTAATTTGCTGTGATGCTCCAGCGGCTAAAGCCAAAGCCAGCAAAGGATGTTTTTCTTTTATGGAAGCATCTTCGGCAACCTGACTGTTTTTAGCCAAAGCGCCAATCGAAACTTTTCCCTTTAAGAATTCGATTTTCTTTAAATCCAATCCGTTGATGTCAACCAGTTTGTCTGGTGCCACAACGTTTTTCTTCATCAAGTCAACCAAATTTGTTCCTCCTGCAATAAACATGGATGAATTATCTTTTGCTTTTCCCGTTACTGCGGATGAAGATGATAATGCTTTTATGATTTGAAAGTTTTTCATAACTCCTTTCCTCCTTCCTTCACTTCTGTTATGGCATCAACGATGTTATGATACGCACCGCAGCGACAGATATTACCGCTCATATATTCACTGATTTCTTCTCTGCTGTTGGCATGACCTTCTTTGATACAGGCAATGCCCGACATGATTTGTCCAGGCGTACAATACCCACATTGAAAACCATCGTTTTTAATAAAAGCTTCCTGCATTGGGTGCAGTTTTTTACCTTTCGAAAGTCCCTCGATTGTAGTTACTTGTACATTTTGCTGCATCGATGCCAAAGACAGGCAAGATAAAATTCGGGTTCCGTTTACGTGAACGGTACAGGCGCCACATTGTCCGTGATCACAGCCTTTTTTCGTTCCTGTAAGCTGTAATTGTTCGCGAAGTAAATCGAGCAGTGTAGTTCTCGGCTCGACATTGAGATTGTGTTTTGTGCCATTTACTTCAATAGAAAGTGGTACTGTTTCTAAATACTCCGCAATTTTTTCATCCCAT